>JAWKLZ010000003.1:207500-567419 GCA_041392475.1 Chitinophagales bacterium
GGGAAAGAACCCAGACTATCAGCTAAGGTCCCTAAGTATAAACTAAGTTGCAGGAACGTGGTCTGATTGCTAAGACAGCTAGGATGTTGGCTTGGAAGCAGCCATTCATTTAAAGAGTGCGTAACAGCTCACTAGTCGAGTGATCGGGCGCGGAAAATAATCGGGCATAAAGTTTATCACCGAAGCTATAGATTCAGGCATTAATTGTCTGAGTGGTAGGGGAGCATTCCAGTGCTGTTGAAGATGTGATGTGAGTCATGTTGGAGGAGCTGGAAAAGCAAATGTAGGCATAAGTAACGATAAGACAGGTGAGAATCCTGTCCACCGTAAGACTAAGGGTTCCTGATCAACGCTCGTCGGATCAGGGTTAGTCGGGACCTAAGGCGAACCCGCGAGGGGAAGTCGATGGCAAACGGGTTAATATTCCCGTACTTGCACACACTAAAAAGGGGACGGAATGGTGTAGGCGTTGCGTCCGGACGGAAGCGGGCGTTAAACCACGAGTAATTGTGGGACAGTACCATGAGCCTTCGGGTGATTGGATAATACGCTGAAATCATTTCCAAGAAAAGCCGAAGTGTGCAACTCGTACCGTAAACCGACACAGGTAGTCGAGGAGAGTATCCTCAGGTGCGCGAGTGATCCGTGGCTAAGGAACTAGGCAAAATAGTCTCGTAACTTCGGGAGAAGAGACGCTCGAAAGAGCCGCAGTGAAAAGGCCCAGGCGACTGTTTAACAAAAACACAGGACTCTGCTAAGTTGAAAGACGAAGTATAGGGTCTGACACCTGCCCGGTGCTGGAAGGTTAAGGAAGGGGGTTAGCATTTCGGTGCGAAGCTCTTAACTGAAGCCCCAGTAAACGGCGGCCGTAACTATAACGGTCCTAAGGTAGCGAAATTCCTTGTCGGGTAAGTTCCGACCTGCACGAATGGTGTAACGATCTGGGCACTGTCTCAGCCACGCGCTCGGTGAAATTGTAGTATCGGTGAAGATGCCGGTTACCCGCAACGGGACGGAAAGACCCCGTGAACCTTCACTACAACTTAGCATTGCTATTGAATACATGATGTGTAGGATAGGTGGGAGGCTACGAAGCGGTCACGCCAGTGATTGTGGAGCCGTCCTTGAAATACCACCCTTTATGTATTTAGTATCTAACCCTGAAAGGGGGACATTGCTTGGTGGGTAGTTTGACTGGGGTGGTCGCCTCCTAAAAAGTAACGGAGGCTCGCAAAGGTACTCTCCGCATGGTTGGTAATCATGTTTAGAGCGTATTAGTAAAAGAGTGCTTGACTGCGAGACTAACAAGTCGAGCAGGGACGAAAGTCGGCTAAAGTGACCCGGCGGTTCCGCATGGAAGGGCCGTCGCTCAAAGGATAAAAGGTACTCCGGGGATAACAGGCTGATCTCCCCCAAGAGCTCATATCGACGGGGTGGTTTGGCACCTCGATGTCGGCTCGTCACATCCTGGGGCTGGAGAAGGTCCCAAGGGTTGGGCTGTTCGCCCATTAAAGTGGCACGCGAGCTGGGTTCAGAACGTCGCAAGACAGTTCGGTCCCTATCTGTTGTGGGCGTTAGAAATTTGCGGAGAGCTGACGTTAGTACGAGAGGACCGCGTTGGACGTACCTCTAGTGTACCAGTTGTGTCGCCAGATGCACCGCTGGGTAGCTAAGTACGGATTGGATAAGCGCTGAAAGCATCTAAGCGCGAAGCCAACTCCAAGATGAGATTTCTTTTAAGGGTCGTTCAAGACTAGGACGTTGATAGGCTGCAGATGTAAAGATGGTGACATCAAAGTCGAGCAGTACTAATTGCCCGTAAGCTTTCTTTTTTATTTTTATTCTATCTAATGATTGTCTAAAAGATAGTTGTTGATAAAGAATGTAGAATATTTCTTGTTTCTAAAGAAGGATAGTTGCTTGTTTTAGGATGAGAGTTGTAGATACTTAAAAAGTAGAGTAGTTGAATATATCTTGCCATTTTGTCAAAGAATTGTTTCTTTTTTTTTCTAAAAGAATAAGAAAGAACACTAAGAATAGAGAATAAGAATTGTAATTACAGCAATACTGTAAAGCAATAAGGAAAGCCAAAGAAATTAAGGTGGTTATAGCGAGAGGGTTCCACCTCTTCCCATTCCGAACAGAGAAGTTAAGCCTCTTAGCGCCGATGGTACTGCACAAGATGTGTGGGAGAGTAGGTCGCCGCCATTACTATTATTGAGCCGTTGTACACAAGTGTGCAGCGGCTCTTTTTTTGTTGACCAAAACATCATTTTTTGTCCACCAATCCTAACTATACCTCTTATTGCTGAAAACATAAACTATACATCGCTTATTTTACGCCAAAGATGGACAGAGATTTTTATGTAAATAGCGAAAATTATAGTAGTTTTCAATTCCAAAGTTTCAACTACCTTTTATCCCATTATGAAAACTGAGTCCCTACATCATATAGGAAGGAATGTAAAGTAAGTCCAATTCAATATAAAATTACTTCAATGTCTATAGAGCTTCAACAGTTAAAAAATCAAATCCCCTATACAAAAGGTAAAGAGAAATTCCAATTGCTTTTTGACATCATTGAAAAGATGCATTTTAGCCCAATTGATGAAGCTGATAGGTATATAGACCAAATGTTGAATCTAGCCAGAGAGCTTCATGATGAGGCACTAATAATCAAAGCGTATAGGTTGAAGTGTACTATTTACGGACAACAGGGTAAACTTGATTTATACAAGGAAACAATTTTTCAAGCACTTGAAATGGCACAAAAAATAAAGGATAAGGTTTCTATTGTTAAAACCTTACAAAGCATAGGGAATTACTATGTATTTTTTGTTCATCAATTTGAAAAAGCACGTCATTATTTATTTCAAGCGCTGGATATAGCTGAAAATATCCAAGACGAAGACCTAACACCTTTAACCCACACTATTTTAGCAAGCAGTTATGGTCATCAAAATAAATACGATAAATCCATGCATCACTCTCTTCTAGCAATAGAAGGCTTCAAGAAAAATGGAGACAAATTGAAATTGGCGGTCGCCTACAATCATATCTCCTATTATCTGAGAGACAAAAATCAAGCAATCAAATACGCAGAATTAGCACTCGAAATCAGCAAAGAAATAGGAAACCTTATACTACAACACGACAACTATTTGGCACTTTCAATATATCATAATGACTTGAAACAATTTGAAAAAGCCGTTTATTATTCACGAAAATGTATCGAGGTTTCGCAAAAAACCAAATCCTCTTTTTCTCTTGCACAAGGATACTCTTTCCTTATTAAGAGCTTACTGAACCTAGCACTTCAGAAAGAGGAGTCTGAAAAAATGAAATTATTGAAGGAGGCAGAGCAATATTGCATCGAATTTGAGCAGCTAATAGATTCAGTAAACGACAAAAAATTTATTGAGAGTAGTTTACTTTTAAATGTCAGAATTAGAAGAAGTCGAATACATTATCACTCAGAAAAGTACTCACTCGCACTTAAAACGCTTGAAGACTTAGTAAATTTTGAGCAATTCAAATCAGCTCCAATTGCAGATGTATATGACTATATGCATCGCTGTCACAAGGCTTTGGGAAACTTTGAACAAGCACTACACTACTACCATTTGTATGCCGAAATGGTATTTGATAAAAAAGATGATGAAGCTCTAAAACATGCCGAAAAGCTACAAACCGAATATGAAACCAAAGAAAAGGAAAAAGAAGTAGAACGACTTCAAGAATTGGAGGTTTTGAAGACTCGTTTTTTTACACAAATCACCCATGAACTGCGTACACCTCTTACATTGATACAGGGCCCTGCTCAACAAATTTTAGATAGCAATGACCTTTCCAAAATCCATACACAAGCCCATATCATAGATCGAAATGCCAATAGACTCCTACATCTCGTCAACCAACTGTTGTATATCAGTAAGATAGAGGCGCAAAAAATGGAATTGAAGCTACAACATGGTTCTATCAGCAATTTCATAGCAGAAATTGTCCAAGCATTTCAAGCCCTCGCCATCAAGCAGCAAATACAGCTCGACTTCATCACCCATGCCCATGAAGATGAGGAAATACTGGTCTTATTTGATGCAGATAAAATCGAAAAAATCCTCTACAATCTCCTCTCCAATGCCTTCAAATTTACCCCCACTCAAGGCAGAATCTTATGCCAGTTAGACCTCACTGTGACTACCTCCAATGGCATCCAAGCACAACTAATCGTAGAAGATACAGGCAAAGGCATTGACGAAAATTCACTTCCCCACATTTTTGATCGCTTTTACCAAGCAGATAGCAGTCATACCCGTCAAGTCGAAGGTACAGGCATTGGTCTTGCTCTTGTCAAAGAACTCACTGAATTATTGGAGGGAACAATAGAAGTGGATTCAACTGTAGGAAAAGGAACTATTTTCACCCTACAACTGCCTCTGCAAACTGCCAAAGAACAGATTTTGCCTTCAATAGCAACCGCCAAAACCCAATTAACACCACTGCATCAAAACATCGCAAAAGAAGAAAAAACACCACTGCATCAAAACATCGCAAAAGAAGAAAAAACACCAAAAGACAAAACCACAAAAGCCCCAATTCTACTTTTAGTGGAAGACAATCCCGATATTCATACCTACATCCGCAGCATTTTAGAAAATGAATACATCATCCTCCAAGCCTACAATGGAGAAGAAGGGCTGCAAATGGCACAAGAACGCATTCCAGACCTCACCATCAGCGATGTCATGATGCCCCTCAAAGATGGCTATGAACTCTGTGCTGACTTGAAGAAAGACGAACGCACCAGCCACATTCCCGTCATTTTACTCACTGCCAAAGCCGCACTCAAAAGCCGCATTGAAGGATTTGAGCATGGAGCAGATGCTTATATTGCCAAGCCTTTTCATGCAGATGAACTGCGCCTACAAAGCAAAAACCTACTTACCACCCGCAACAATCAACAACGCAAATACCAACAAATTACCCTTCAACACCAAGCCATCAAAACCGCCGAAAATCCAGAGCAACGCTTTTTGAAAAAAGTCATCATGCTCATCGAAAAATACATTGACGATGAAAACCTCAATGTCAACCGCCTCAGTGAACTTCTATACATGAGCAATTCCCAACTCTACCGAAAAATTCAAGCACTCACCAACTACACCGTCACCCAATTTATCCGCAACATCCGCTTAGCGAAAGCCAAAGCGATGCTCGAAAATGGCGAGGGCAATGTTTCCGAAGTTGCTTTTAATGTGGGCCTTACGCCCAGTTATTTTTCTCGCTGCTTTAGGAGGGTTTATGGGTTTGCTCCTAAGGAATTGGTTCGGTAAAATGTGTTTTCTAAGCATGAGCAACAGGAGGTGTGTTAATTTCCAAGCGATTCATTACCTCATCCACAGTCGTTTCCCAAAGTTGCGCCAATTGAATCAAATAACTCAATCGTTCTACTTGTTTGGCTTCAACGTGTGGGATCAATTGTAATAACTCTTGATGCTCGATTGGGGTAAGTTTTTCTTCTACCAGTTTTTGATTCAATTCAACATATTTACTTTGGAGTGAATTGGGTAAACCTTCATTGATTTTAATCAGTAATTTTGATTCCTTTTTACTCAAAGAATGAATAGGTTGTGAGGTTTTGTATTCTCGTTTTTTTGCCGCCAAAAAAGATTGCAGATCTCCCAATAAATCTTCATTTTGGATTTCTGCAATCAAATTGATTAGATTTGCCTTGGTTGTTTGAATATTCATTTTTGTTGTTTTTTAGAAAAACAAGATGGAGGAGTTAAAAGTTTCTAATAGATTCAAAAACAGCAAAAATCTCAACGCCAAACGCCTCAGTAAACTCCTCTACATGAGCAATTCCCAACTCTACCGAAAAATTCAAGCACTCACCAACTACACCGTCGCCCAATTTATCCGCAACATTCGCTTAGCTAAAGCCAAATCGATGCTCGAAAATGGAGAAGGGAATGTCTCAGAAGTTGCTTTTAATGTGGGGCTTACACCGAGTTATTTTTCTCGTTGTTTTACGAAGGTGTATGGATTTCCTCCGAGGGAGTTGATTCGGTAATGGATACTTGAATAGAAACCTATAAATAATATTTTTATTGAGTTTCAATTTTCTTACCCATATCCAATATAACAACTAATTGAGGATTAATAGTTGTAATTTTTGGTGAATATTTATAACCATACTCCTCAATAAAACCATCTATATATGAAGTAAAAATAGTATTTAAATCAAATGTAGGACTACTATGGTAGCCTTGAACTTGAGCACCTATTTGCGTTTTCGGAGAGATGCGATAGCTCATTCCTACAGCAGCATAAGCTTGATGATGTATTGTTCCTTTTGCTTCGTAATCAAGTGATGATGCACTATGATTACTATAATATATATGTCTCGGACTCTTATAGTATCCTATTCCATAACCTGCTTGGAGATATAGGGAAGTTCTATGTACTTGGGTTTGAAGTTTAAGATAAGGAGTAAAAGTGACATTAAAATATTCATTTATCTCATAATTAGCATTAAAGGGATTTCCTGTCGACCATTCTCTTTCCTCTGCATCAACAGAGTTGAAATTGGCAGCTAAGTTCCCTCCTATCCCTAAATTGGAGTTAAGATATTTTGTAACAGAAATTCCGCTACTCCCTCCAATCATTGCATAGATTGCATTATCATTACTCCAGTCCTTACTACCATAATCCCCTTGGGGTAAGCTAACTCCTCCAAAAAAACTAATTTCTATTTTCTGTTGAGCAAATGAATGGTTGAAAAAAGTTAATAATAGGAATACAGCAGTTGAGTAGAGAATCTTCATCTGTTAATTCAGTTTGAATAGAGTTAAAAAATTACACATCCCAAATATAGTAACATTTAGCTACAAAAAAATACCAGCTTTAAGTTTCGCACCTACTTTGTTTACTGAAAAAGAGGCTTAAAACAATTATATACAATTGGCTTAAATGAGCTAAAGCTTTGTAAATTATTCTCCTAAATCTCGAATTCCATTTAAGGAAAGCACTTTTTTGGCACTATAATTACTGGAAATAAGTATTTATAACTTATTTATATACAAAGTATTTTGCAAAAATTAACTTGTTTGTTAAAGAGGAAAAACAGCATAAAATGTGTATATTTGATTCACTATAAACAAAATACAAAAATTATGCTGCCTGATTGCAAGATACAAAAAGTACACGAAATTAAAAGCCTACTGAAAAAAAATAATTTAAGTTTCGCACCTACTTTTTTACTGAAAAAGAGGCTTAAAACAATTATATACAATCGGCTTAAATGAGCTAAAGCTTTGTAAATTATTCTCCTAAATCTCGAATTCCATTTAAGGAAAGCACTTTTTCGGCACTATAATTACTGGAAATAAATATTTATAACTTATTTATATACAAAGTATTTTGCAAAAAATTAACTTGTTTGTTAAAGAGGAAAAACAGCATAAAATGTGTATATTTGATTCACTATAAACAAAATACAAAAATTATGCTGCCTGATTGCAAGATACAAAAAGTACACGAAATTAAAAGCCTACTGAAAAAAAATAATATTGTAGATGCTTTAGCCCGAGCTTATGAACCCTTTCAATTGAAAAGCTTGTGCTATCCCTTAGACTTACTCAAAACCCAAGGTTATCCTATTTCTGTGCTAATGCTCACACTGCTGCTGCTTCCTTTTTGGGAGTCGATAGTATTCATGGATTCTCGAATGGTACTTACAGTCATGTTTTTGAAGGAGCAAAAGATTGTTTGTATCGTTTAAAAAACAATGAATGGATAAATTGGCGTAAGCTTCTATACCGATTTAATAAACGCTATAATGAGCTGGCTGACAAACATATGGTGAAATTGAGTGAGGAGGAAAGAAAAGGGATGAAACCGAAGTACAAGTGTTTGACTGCTGATGATAGCCCAGTGAACCATACAGGCAAAACCATCGAAGGTATCAGTAAAGTTCATGACCATTCTCTCAAATGTACTGTTTTGGGCTTCAAACTCTTGGTCTTAGGCTATTTTGATGGAATCAACTTTCGACCTTTAGATTTTTCCTTGCACCGAGAAGGGCAAAATCGCCAACGCTATCGTTTTGGTTTACCTGTTAGGGTCTTTCAAAAAACAATATCGTAAAATTAGAGCTAAATTATCGGCAGGTTATGAACGGTTTAAGGAATTGGATAGGGATAAGAATAGCCAACTAATCAGCATGATAAAAAGAGCATTGAAACATGGATATGTACCTGATTATGTGTTGTTTGATGCTTGGTTCTGCTGCGAAAAAACATTGAAGGCTATCCGTTTACTTCGACAAGGAGTCATTCACATAGTGGCTGCTTGTAAAATGGGCAATGCCAAATACAACTATTTATCCAAAGAAATGTCAGCTGGGCAGATTTTAAAAACATTGCGAAAAGTTCATAAACGTAAGCCCAAAAGATGCCGCCTACTTGGGTGTTATTATTATACCGTGGTGGTGGATTATAAAGGTATGGAAGTCAAGTTGTTTTTTGTTAGGTATACTAAACGAAGCAAATGGAGACTTTTACTGACTACCCAAACAAGCCTTCGTTTTACTCAGGCTATGGAAATCTATGCTATTCGATGGTCTATTGAGGTCTTTTTCAAAGAAGTAAAGCAACTTTTAGGTATTCAAAAATGTGCTTCCAGAGATTTTGATGCTCATATTGCTCATACCACTTTAACTTTGATTCAATATGTTATGTTGAGTTTGCATAAACGCTTTTCAGATTATGAAACGATTGGCGGCTTATTCAGAGCTATCAGAGACCAATATATTCAAGCAACGATTGCTCAAAGGCTGTGGCAAATCATGATTTCAATTCTCACACGATTGGTTCAAAAGATAGAATGTGATATGGAACTGGTCTTGCAGTTAATTATTCATGACAACGATTTCAGGCAATTATTTTCGGGTATGGTGCAGCTTAAAGTACAAGATGAATAGGAGATAAGCATTTGTTTAGAACCTAAATGGAAAAAAGCAACTAAGTGACTTATTTACAATTATTTATAACATATCTGCACCTATAAATATCTTATATTAAAACATAAAAACAATTAACTAACAAGTGCTTATTTTTTTAAGTAGCGATGCGAAACTTAAATTATAATATTAAGGCGAATAGAGTTTATGATTGTCAGCCTAAGCATATTCAAAAAGAATTGAGTGAATTCTTAAACGAACGAGGAGAAAATGTGGGAGCAGAGAAGATTATTTCATTGAATGAACATACAATGATTCGTGAAGATATGGAAACGGGTAAAAAAACAACTTTCATTAAAATAAATGAAAATTGAAAGAGACATACCTTAATCAAAATAAACTCAAACGGTTCGCAAAACTCACTTATTTTTGAATTAACTGAACTTTGATTAGGTGAACCAGTTTTTTAAACCTTGCTCTGTTTGAAAAGATTATGAGTAGTAGTTAGTTACAAAGTGACTGATAAAAATTTAGATTTGGAGCTTAGGAGTTCAGAAAAATGCAGGTTTTATTATACTCTTGTTACCGTGAGTGCTCAATCAATAACTTTCCTCTTTGAGTTCCTACTTGATAAAAATATACCCCACTTGCTAATCCCTCTAAATTCAACACTTGCTCTTGTTCTATTCTCTTCAATCGCCACTCACGCACCAAAGCACCTTGCAAATCATACAAATGCAAATTAGCTGTAGGTGAATGAGTTGGTAATCGATAGTGAATACTGATTTGAAGGTGAGCAGGGTTTGGGCTAATTTGTATAAAAATTTCCTCTCCTCCAATCATCACATCTTCAATATCCACCACAGTCTCCACACATCCCAATTCCTCACAGAAATTTCCTTCTTCATCTATAGTTACAAGCCAATTATGCTGAGGAGCAGGAAAAAACTTGTAACCTGTCAATACATATCCGCCTTCAATTCTGTCTATATCTTTAACATAACAATCAGCATTAGGGTTAGCAGTGATAGGTTTTGTCCAAAGTGTATCCCCTTCAGCATTGAAGTTCATAATCAATGGAAGTGTATGTTCATTCAAATAAATAGCTACTCCAATAAACCCACCATCTTCTCGAAAAACCAAAGGGGTCTGTATACTTCTAAGGTTGGGAAGTCCATAACTTTTTTCCCAAAGAATTTTTCCTTCTTTATCTAATTTTGCATAATAATTTTGACGGATATTATTCTCTCCTCGAATTCCACCCGATAATAAAAAATTACCATCTTCTAAAGCATAAACTTGACAGCTTTGGTCATTTATATCACTTCCATAATTTTTCTCCCATTCTTGATTTCCTAAACTATCAATTTTGACTACATACATGTCATAATTGTTATTAGCTACTCTCACTCGTCCTCCCAATATATAACCTCCGTCCACTGTTTCATCTACAGATAAAGCATTACAATCAAAGTGTGAACAGTAGTTCTTTTCCCACTCGAATACTCCTTTTGAGTCCGTTTTAACAGTATAGATATAATTGTTATTATTGTCGTGAAGTAAGCCTGTTATTAAAAAACCATCATCTTGGGTTTGAATTACTCCTCCTGTACCGTCTAATCCCATTCCTCCAAATTGCTGTTCCCATAATATTTCTCCATTTTTAGTGAATTTTATAATGACTATATCTGTATTTTTATCTATAGGGTCAAACCTTTTTTGATAAATTAAAACAAAATTTTCATCTTTAGTTTTAATAAATTGTCGTCCACTTACTATTACAGTAACATTTGGGGAATCATCTAAGATATTGTAAGATATTAAATTACCTTCTAAATCGATATTTGCAAAATAAATAACAGAGTGAGTAAAACTAAACACTCCTACTGTATAATAGCCCTCATCATGAGGTATAGTAGCTACCGAAAGTTGGTTGGAAGAATTCAGTGAAATTTCTTGATTGAAATAAGTGAATTCTTGTGCATGAAGAGTAGGTGAGTTAAACAAAAAAAGCAAAGTAAAAAAATAAATAGCTTTATGAGACATATCTTTGTGGTTATAGATAAATAAAAACCAGTAAGTGCTTAAACACTTACTGGCTTGAGTTGAAAGGATGGTTTTACCGAACAATTACCAATTTATCAAAACCATAAATATTGTTTTCTCCATTTATTTGGATATAATACACACCACTTTTTAGAAATCCTACATCTATACTATTTTTTAGACCATCTACATGGATAGTGGAATTGTTAACTTGTTGTCCAATTCCATTGTAAATTCGTACTTCTACCTTTTCTTCCTCCTTTGGTGTTTCTATCCAATGAATATTCACTTTATCTTTTACTGGATTGGGAAGTATTTTTAACCATTTCTTTTCAAACAAGGAAGTTGCTGTTTTGGAGGAACTATTGGTAATCAAAGCAGCATTGCGAATATAATGTTCTTCAAAATAAGTACTTAGTATAGACTGTGCTAAAATATTGGTGCGTGGATTTAAAGATATGTCTGTCGCATAGTGACGAATTTGGGTTTCATTGGACAAAACTTGGTCTTGTGCCATGAAAGTTATCATATTTACAAACGCCTGATTATCTGTTGTGTTTGTAGGAATGCGATTAAGCGTTTGCATTGTTTTTGTAATATCTCTCTTTTGTAGATAGGTGGCTGCTAATATTTTATCTGACCAAACTTCTTGTTGTTGTTCCAAAAGGTTGATAACTTCTGTATGGTCACTATTGGCTAATTTATATTGTATTTGCTGTACCAAATATCTTCTTTCATCTTTTGGTTCAATAGGATGTATTGGAGGGTTTGGAGGTGTCTTTCCACCACATGGATTGTTTAATGGAATACATGACTGTGATTCTCCACATGGATTTAGAAGATTACTACCATTTCCAGTATTTGTTGTGATAGGGGGAGGAGTATTTCGCCAGTTAATAGCAGTCAAAGTTCCCGATGATTCATATACACCTTTATCCCAAGAACCTCTATAGGCGAATTCTGTTTCATCCAAACAATTTCCAACAACAGGTAAAACACAGTCAGTATGCAGATACCAATCAAAAACAGAGCTTATAGAGGTGTTATCTGTATAAGTATGACAGTTGATTGTAAATCCTAAATCTATATTATTTTGTTCAAACTGTGTGGCTGCAGGAAATACTCCATCAAAAGTATTATCTTCTACATAAAAATCTAATCCACTATTTGCTACTTGTTGAGAGTCATAAGCACTGTTTTTAATGACCAAACCTCTGGTCAAAAAGTTAGAAGGTTCTCCAGTTATAGAACTATAAAATTTATTTCCCAAAATTTCAGACATCGAAGAAGATTCTGTTAAAATACCATGACTCACATGATTATAGGTGTTAGGTGGATTTACTGCTGAAATAATTATAAAACCCTCACTTAAATAATTTGAAGAAAAACCTTCGGGCATTTCTTCAAATATGTTGAAAGAAACATCAGCAAAGTTGCTTTTATTAAGTGTTATTCCTTTATGTACGTTGGTAAAGGTATTGTCAAAAATTTGTTGTGTAAGAGCTGCTCCAAAATTCATTACATACACTCCCTCATACAAATTCTTAAAAGTATTCCCTTCGCAATCTTCTCCAATTTTAAAATTAGAACTTAGAATAGAACAGGCTTTGCCTTTATGTTCATTATCTAAATTAGAAGCAGTAGTTTCAAAATGATTTAGAATAATTTTGGGCGAATCTGCTACATTCGACATCCTAATGTGTATATAGTTAGGTTTTAAAAAATCAGAATCATTTGTATCACCAAAACCATTGCTATTAATAAAACTACACTCTATAATTTTATTTTCTGAAAGTGCAGATGTCAAAGAAAAATGTATTCCAATACGGTTATTTTCAAACAAACAATCAAAAACATCTATTAATCCTCCCCCTCCATATTTTGAACCTACAATAATAGATTTATCATCAATTGCTATTTCAGCATCTTTGATGATACAATATTTTAAATAAGCAAGTCCGTGATTTGGGTGATTTTCAATAGCGTTGATATAATTGGTTGGGTGGTCTTTGTCATAATCGCCTTCTACTCTAAGTCCCTTCCATATAGGAATATTATTTGGGCATTCACTTGCACGAAAAGTAACATTATTTACTTCCAACCGCCCACCTCTCTCAACAACAATACCTGAATTTTCACCAATAAATTCCACAATTGCTCCTTCCTCAATAGCAAGAATTGCACCTTGTTTAACTGTTACTGTTCCCTCAATTGTAATGATATTATCAGCTGTTAAACTACTGGGTTTCCAATAATCATTCAAAGGGTCATTAGGTTTGACATCTATATTACCCAATATTCCCATGTCTGCATAGGTTACTTCATACTCCTCTTTAAATTCACAGCCTCCTATTTGACTTTGTACTATTAGTGTATAAATGCCAGGGTGATTAACAGAAAGATTGGGAGCAGTACTTGGTATGTTTGATTCTTGTAGTGTATTTTGCCCTTCCTTCCATTCCCAACTCATATAGATAGTAGGGTTTGTTTGGTCTAAATCGATAGAAGAAGAAGGCTGACACTCATCTTTATTAGGGGTTACTATAGGAACTTCAGATGGCAAGAAATTAGACACAGTAATTTCTTTTTGTCCAATAACAACGCAATCATCTCCATCTAATGCTTCTAATCTATAGGTATTAGTACCTTCTTGAGTAAATGTTAGAGAAGGATTGATACTAATTAATTCAGGGGTATCATTTTCATCTAAAATGTACCATTTATGGTCAGTGAATTCATCAGATACGACCAAATTATCTCCTTCACAATAAGAAGATTGATTACCTAAATTAACAGTTCCATCAGAGGTTGTTATACTAAATTGAAATATTTTAAGTTGATTACAGGGCTTATTTCTGACACTTAACTGATAAGTGGTTGTTCCCTCTGGAATGACATTTGTATCAAATCCATTGGGTATGGCGATAAAAGAACCATTATCATTTGTCCAAGTTAGCTCATACTGGGTTTCCTCCCCAATAGAAGTTAAGGAAGCATTTAAGTGGATAACTTCTCCACTACAAACAAAACCTCCATTAGGAATTTCCGTACCATCAACCATAGTCATTGTAATCTCAACTATATCATCCAAAATGTCTACTACTTTTACTTCAATCTCGTCTGTTACAACTATAGAAGTTCCATCGTCTCCTAAACAATCAGCAACTACCCGATAGATTCCTGCATCTTCTGCACTCATGGATGAAATGGTCAATGATTTAGTTGTTGTATTGATGGCATAATTCGCATTCTCAGGTGTTTCCCAATGAATATTTGAAACATCTCCATGTTTTGTAAGTGTCAAAGATTGTGTGTCTCCTTTACAAACCTGTAACGGCTCATTTCCTTCATTAATGACAATGTGTTTAACGCTTACAGCTACTTCTTTGGTCAGTATACAAGCAGTTTCGTTGGGAACATTTGAAATATCATAGGTAATTTTAACTGTATAAACTCCTGCATCTGTAGGTTCTGCTTCGACAATTTCATATATACCAGTATTACTTAAATGAGTCTGATTATCACTTTCGTGATACCATTTTAAATTACCTACTTCACTTATCGCACTTAAAGATATATTCTCTCCTTTGCAAACGTCTAAGGTAGAGGGTGTTTGAACTTCAAAATCGGGCTCTCCAATACCTACTTCTGCCCAAGCATTTCTGATTTGAGCTTTTATGTAATTTGGGTTGGCAAAAATGGGATAAATATTTTGCTCACTTGTCAATAAATCAACTGCATCTTGGTAATAATCTCGTAGTAAGAGATATGATTCAAGTCCTCCTGTTCCAAGTTCATCATCTGTATTTTCACTAATTTCTAAAGCTGTTGTGATGATTCGAGCAGTAACTTCATCACCAATACCACATATAGGTTTATTAGTGATAGCAGAAGGTTCAGATAGCAGATAAAATTGATGAGTTACTACACGTAATCTTTGGTACTGACCAAATGAATTGTATGCGGAAGAACCAAAAAGTAGAAAAGTTCGCATATTTCTATTCAAACCACCTCTATACTCTGGTTTCTCTAAATCAAATGCGAACTTTTCTATATTGGTAGCCCATATATCAGCAAATCCTTCACTAAATTCACCATTAGAAAGAACAGAAGTTGAAATACCTTGATTGAACCGATGACCTAATTCATGGGTAGGAGTACGAAATGAAACAGGACTATCTTCTATAAAATTTTGATTTGAATTTAGAGCATTTCCATTAGGCTTATATCTTATATACCCAATTTCATCACAATGAGAAGCATCATACCAATTATCATTTTTGTGAACTTCTTTAAAATAGTTCAATGTTTCAATAAAGGAAAAATGAATTGTTATTATAGCTTCTTCAAAATCTTCGTAGATTAAATCATTAGAATTCTCAAAGTTAATATCCCAAGGAAAAGAAAAATTATTGTTATCAAAAGTCCAATTATTATCAAGATTTCTGTATAATACTCTTTGGGTATGAGGAATACAGTAATGCAAAGGAGCTGAGGCAAATACATAATTATTAAACCCTATTTCTGTTGGTGCTGTATGTATTAGTATGGATTCACCAGTTATCGTTTCAAAAATATACCTCAATGTATAATAATAATTAGGAGTTAGTCCTTCATTCAAAGCACTAATTGTAGAATTATTAGGAGTTTGCCATCCTAAATCTGTTAATTGGAAAGTCTTATTTTCTCCTATGATAGGAGCTTTATTTTTATCAATTGCCTTAACTGCTAAAAAATCTTTTGCTATTCCTGTATCAGCAATTGTATAATCTGCATCTGTAATGAAGTTAAGTAATTCATTATTTTTTTTCAATGCAATTGCATATTTAGTATTGAAACTATCCAAACAATCTATACTTGTGGTAGGAATACTTAAATTCTCAAAATTAATCCAAATAACAGTATGGGGATTAATTATAGTGCCAAAAGAACCAAGAGTTATTTCAGATAAAGGAGCTACTCTGATAACATTAATATTAACATCTGTAAGTCCAGTTGGTACTGATAATTTTTCACAACCCGAATAAAAAACAATGAAAAACTCTCTTAAATCTATAGGTTCATCACCTGATGTTAATTCAATTCCTCTACCAAAAGGGTAGTCTGAATCATTTTTATAATATTCGATTTCTGTGATAAATAGTTCTCGCTCTATTTTATACCATCATTGTTTGCATATCCTCTGTAACGAAATTATTCACATTGACGTTTACAGGAATATTTTGGGCTTTTATTTGTTTTTCTAAGAATCCATTTAAAAGTAAATACAAAAATGAAATTTTGAAAAACATGAGGAATGTAAAAAAACGCTTCATAGTGAAATAATTTAAAGTGAAGAAAAAGCGTTTTTTTCTATGGGCTTAGTAATAAAAAAGCTCTATATTTACTTAAACGAAAAGTATAACTGAAAAGTTGCTGTTTTATATTATTTTTTGTACTGAAATTACAATATCTTGTTCAAAGATTAAGTAGTCTTAAAAAAGGTAAATAATTGATTATAAGAGTACTTATATTTTTGATGATGTACTTTGAGTTTTAAAAATAGGTTAAAAAATGCCTTGAATCAGGCTAAAACAATTTTTAATTACTCAAATCAACAGTTAGCATCACAAAATCAAGAGATACGAGGTCTCTATTTGAACAAGGTATTGAAATTAATATAGAGTTTATATATTCATCTCTCTATTAAGCAATATTTGGTTTACAAGCTTAGAGTATTATATTAAACTCGGAGACTAAAAGAATCTATTTACTTACAAAATGACATCACTACAGTATTTTAACCTTGACTAAAGCAAAAGTTCAATAAAACGAGCCTTTTTCCATACTCCAATTGAGCAAATCTTCAAAAGAAACAAAATCCCTACTTACGTCAAATCAAAAATCAATCAAGTAGGAGTGAATAATCGATAAACTATCCTTGGACTCACCTTGCCCCTCCAATAACAGTTCAGCAGTTTAACAATATAGCCATACAACAATCCCCCCATGCTCAATTTGTGCATATCGTTGCAGAATATGTCCATGTTTCCCTTTTCATGAACCCTTATATTTACATGGAAGAAAAGACAAGCTCACTCCAAAATATGCCCCTACTCCCATTATTATTGTTTTTAAAAGTACAGTCATCATGAAAACCAAATTCAATTTATTCCTAATTGCAGTATTGCTGTATTTGTTTAATAATCAAACCTATGCACAACCCTTCAACCCGAGTGGCCCTGAGCCAACTTCCTATTTTAAAGAACAAAGTATTCTTAACTATTGCAAAAATTACGATCAATACAATGCTATTGTAGATTTTTGGAATTCCGAAGAACGTCCTTTGATGGAGGCTGCAGCCAAAAAGTTGCTCGCAAAAGAAAACAAACCCAGTTCGCAAAGTGACATCAACCAACTTCAAGCGCAGTTGAAAACAGATCCAGTACGACGGTTCCAATATGCACCGTATATGCTATTTGAATTGTACAAGGCATTGGAAACCACGAGTCCCAATGCGGCTCAGACTGCCTATCAAAAACGGTACAACAAATGTGTTGCTTGCAAAAACTGGCTCTTTGCCAATCAAATATTAGAAGACTGGAAAATCCATACACGCGATCCCAGTGGCGTATTGCAGCCAGCCCCTCAAGGAGGGTATCAACCATTAACCTTTAGTATATGGAGAGATGTATTGCGAGATAGAGCCACCAAAAAAGGTTTTATCGCCGATGAAATCAATGCTATCTATTCTACCCCTGCAGGAGACGAACAACTTTCAAAACTTTTGGCTCCCATGATGGCAAAAACAATTACTGATTTTGGAGACCGAACAAACCTGAAGTCACTTGGAGATGACATGCATGCTGTTTTGCAAGGCACTATTGGTGCGAGTGCAACCGTGCTAGGGGTAGCCGCTACGGGAGCCTTTGTCTTTAATACCGCCTATACCCAAGCAAAATTTACATTTACTGCAAATGAGGGAATAAAGGTAAGAGATCTTGAAAATGCCAAAGCTGCAGCGAAAGAGTTGGGAGAAGAAGGAAGCCGTCAGTTCACAGATGATGCGACTAAAAAAGTAACTAAAGAAATCACGGAGGAAGTTATTGAAACAAACTCAAAATTGGCTGCAAAAAAAGCCAGTAAACAGGCTTCTAAACAAATCTTAAAGAAGGCAGGGGAAAACATGCAGCGACTTTTATTAGGTACAGGATATAATAAAGCAACCAAAACAGTCATAGGTAAATTTCTTGCCAATCTTGGCTCTAAGATGGTAGGTATTGCCGCAGTTGTAGGAACATTAGCTACAATGGGACAAATTCTGGGGGAAGAAATCGCTGATGTTGCGACTACCCAAGCATACGATCAGCGTGTTAGAGCCGAGGCTCAATGGAGAGATTACAATGTAACTCAAATATTGAACCCCAGTAGAGAGGAATTGACAAATGAAATTATTGGAAATAGAGAATTTTATGGATACGAAAAAGACTATACAGTCACCGAGGAACAATTCAGAACAGAATCAATCCCCCTCATGGATGCAAAAAAAGTACGTATATTCAAAGATTTCCTCTACTTCAATGTTTCCCTACCCGCCGAACGAGGTCAATTAACATTTGAGTACCCCGAAATCCCAGTAGAATACGGCAAAAAGAAAGGACTGAATGGAGTACAAGTATTGGATGTGCAATTTTTAAACGCCTATGATCAAACATTAGAGCACGCCAAAAAAATTGCACAATCGAACGATTGGAGATTAGCGACCGAAGCAGAAGTACTTAGAGCCATGTTTTATTTACAAAAATCTGGTCCCAGAGGAATGACTGCCGATGGTTCTTTTGTCATGCCCGTTACACAGACATTCACGGACTCCAAGGGTAAAACCTATAAAACAGGGCTGAACAAAAACATTGAAGGAACGAATGACGGGTTTTATTATGTGAAACTCAATCCGACACCAGGAAGAAAACCCGCCGTGGAATTTCTAAAAAGCAATCGGCAACCCAATTCAGAGATTGTCGAGTTTCAAAATGCTTGGTTAAAAAGCTTCATTCAAGCCGATAAGAACGGAAATTTAGCTTTGAGTCAAACAAAAGCAGGCAATGAAAGTGATTGGAAAATCATCTACATTATGGAAGGTAGGGTTCGCCTCCAACATGTGGCAAGCGGAAGGTATTTATTGGCGAAATACAACAGTGTGGATAAAAAAAATACGCACCTTGTCTTTGAACCCCTAAAAGAACCCGCTTCTTATCCAATAGCACATTACGGATCTTGGATTATTGAAAAAACTGGCGATAAGCCCAATTGGTACCGAATCAAAACAGATGATGGTCTGTACTTACACACACAAGATGTCAAACTCCAACTTTCAACAATTGAACCCAACTGGTTCAGTCCCACTTGGATGCTGCAAGCTCCGAGGCATGATGAAGAGATAAAAAAAGCCTTGTTAAGCTACTCCTTCCAGCGACAACCCTATGAGAATGGCTATCATGGTGGAAGTTTTACAGAAGGAGCAAATGGCACGCTGATTTGGACGAATGATGTTGGAGCTTCTTGGGCAACGAAACTCGATTTTGACCACAACCAATTAGATGCAACAATTGGTTCCAACCCATATAAAAATCAACCAAATGGAAAAGCGTTTCTTTTTAAATTAAGTAACGGCAATTTAACAGGACTCGAATTTAACGGAGAAATATATCACTTAACGGAACTACCTGCAAAAGGTCGTGTGGTTAAATTCCACAGCCAAACAGGGCTTTCGCTTGCTCAGGCACAAAACA
Organism: Chitinophagales bacterium; assembly: GCA_041392475.1. NCBI lineage: Bacteria > Pseudomonadati > Bacteroidota > Chitinophagia > Chitinophagales > Chitinophagales bacterium. The sequence goes on from JAWKLZ010000003.1 coordinate 227,277, forward strand.
CCGCAACAGTAAGGGGATGGAAAATGGCTTCCCCCTCTGACATACAACAAGCATGGAAGAACCAAAATTTGGATGTATATGCTTTTGGAATGATGGCAGATGGTCGTTTTGCAGTACCTGTTCAGTCAGACCACTCCAATTTTAAAAAAGGCGCAAATATTGGTGCCATAGGAGGAAATCAAGGATTCTTTTATACCACCGCATCTGAAAACATTGCCCCTCCAAAACCTAATACAAGTACAAACCTAGGCACTGTTCCCACTTATACAAATAAAACAGACACCTCCTCAACAAATAACAACACTACGCCCAATCCCACAAATCAATTGGTGGATTTGAATGCCACCTATTACATCACCGATGCAAAGCACAACAATTCATTGGTGACAGGTAATGTGTATGTCGGTGGAGTATATCATCTAGCAGCAGACTTTCGACGTACCGATGCCAGTTGGTATTTTATCCCGACAGGCGATGGCTACTATTATATTTATGACCTTAAATTCAATAAAGCGTTGGTTGCAATAGATTATGGTTATCTTACCACTGCAATTCGACTTCAAGACCCAAATGGAGAAACAAACGCTCAATGGAAAATCACACCAAGTCCTGTTGCAGGAAAGTATATTATTACCGATCGCAAAAACAATAAAGCCTTGGTAGCAGGAGATGTGGCAGACAACAATATCTATCATCAGCCACACAACAACCGACCAAATGCCTATTGGAGTTTAATCGCTACTGATCATAAAGCACCCGCAAACAAACCGAACCCCAATGCAAAAGCTCCTACAGATAAACCAAAGCCCGAACCGACCGCAACATACAAACCACAGCCAAAACCCACAGGTTATATTTGGCTGGATAATGACTTTATTCGAATTCAAAATAGCTCGACCAACACCCATTACCTCCACATTCAAAATGGTAAACTGGTAAATGGACCTATCCAAGCCGACGATTTAAGCGCACAGTGGAAATTTATTCCCATCGGGAATAGCAAAAACCTTGGAGGACTCCAAAATCGTTCGAATCCAGAACTCTATCTTGATAGGATTAATGGAGAATTTACCATTACAAAAACTTCGCAAAGACCTGCCTGGGGTGGTTTGGTATGGGGGCTTTTTCCAAAAAATGAACAACAACATGCTGATTTGGTAAGAATTCAAGGAACTACGGCTCCTTATGAGACAGCCTACCTTGAAAATGGAAAAGCGAAACTGGAGGAACTGGATGCAGCAGAACAAGAAAATAAATTGGTATGGTGGAAGATAAGCAATGAAGTACCCAATATACAGCCCAATACAACCAATACAAACTCAGTAACTCCCAAGATTCACCAGTGGCTGGACAACGGCTATGTTCGCATCAGGAATAGGCTGAACCAGTATCATTACCTTTACGACCAAAACGGTCAACTCAAAGACGGTCCAGTCGGCGTCGACCAGTTGACTGCCCAGTGGAAAATCCTCCCAGCACCCAGTAAAGGTTATGTATTTATTCAAAATAGAGCCAATCCTGAACTATATTTGAACAACACAAATGGGAAATTGGAAGTGAAAAAAGTGCATCATATGAGTACCTCAAGTGTCCAATGGAAGATCAATCCTCTGCCAGGCGGATGGGCACTCATCGAAAATGCTTGGTACAATAATCAATACATCCACAATCAGCAAGGAGAACTGAAGATTGGAGAAGTTGACATTAATTGGGCAGGTTCGTATTGGGAGATTCGATAATAAGAATCAAGACTTAATTGTATTTTATAGTGAGACTCTTCCCATTCCGAACAGAGAAGTTAGGCATCTTAGTGTCGATGGCACTGCACAAGATGTATGAGAAAGTATCGCCTTTATTATTTTTAGCCGTTGCAATATTTGTAACGGCTTTTTTTGTATGAATCAGGTTTGCCTATCTGTTCTTTTGACGTTGCTCCCTGAATTTTTGTTTGACTGTTTGTAAAAACAAAAGTGTATCACTCTGAAATTTATCATTAATAAATTGTTGCATTGCCAAGGTGTCCCCCGCAAATCGATTTTGAAGGGTTCGATTTATCAATATTCGATCAATTGGAGTTAACATGACTCGGTCTTGAATGGCTCTATCTTTTGGTAAATAATCCATATTGTTTTCTCTTGTGTGTATTTCATTGGAGTATTTTGTAGAAGGTGTATTTATTGATGGAGGATTCAAAGATTCATTCTCTAATGTTTGTTCTTTAGGGTCGGGTACAAGAGTCGGATTTTGTGGAACTGTTGTGGATGATTGAGGTAAAGAAGTATTTGCAGAAGAGCCATCTTCTTTCCATGTGGGTCGAAAAGGACGGTCATTGTTGAAGCGGCGAAGGCGGTTTTTGATGCGGAATTGTTTGTTCAATACACGCTGTAGTTGGTGTATATCTCCTGTAAAATGTTGTTTAACAAAGTCTTGAAATTGAGTCGTATCTTGATTAAATCTAATCATGAAGAATGCGTTGATAAGTCGAGGGTTGCCACCATAATAACCTGATAAAATGTCTTTAATAAATGATTGATTGATTTCTAATTTTTTATCAATTGAAGTTGAATTATTGGAGATACTATTATTTTGATTGGAAGTGCTATAGGTAGGATTTGAAGGAGGGTTTGATTTTACATTTGTTTGAACGGTTTCTTTTGCCAATTCTTGGTTATCTGCTTTGATTTGTTCGGTGATTTGTAGTTCCAAATCTTCAATGCGCTGCTCTAATTCCTGTAATTGTTTACTCTTCTCAAAGCGTTTGTCAATGATTTGGCGATTGGCTTCAATTTGTTTTTGCAGTGCAAGGTTTTGTTGAGAATTAAGTAAAGGCTGTAAATCTTTTGCAAGAGAATCCATATTTATTTGCATTTCAGCACGGTACTCTAAATCCAATACTTGCATTTCAGCAATGTTTTCATTCAGTAGTTCAAAAATTATAGCTTGATTGCTTGTGTCATTTGCCAAAATTTCTGTCACCATATTTTTGATACCCTTTGCTGTTTGCAAATTGCGAACTGGCTCAAGTTGCTTCCGAATCACAACCCCTGCCAAGAGCAAACCGACCATCATGCCGATGATAAATGTACCTAAGACAATAAAAACTGGTTTGTAATTCATTGTTAAATATTTAAAAGCATCAAATCTTCTGGTGATACACCTGAAATTCCCATAATTGCTTGTAAGCTCAATGTATCTGCTGTTAGATATACATAAATAAGCATCACACACATTAGCGCAAAACTTGGAATTGCCAATCGTTGAAAAGACAATAGCAAAGCAGCAATAAAATCTACCTCTGAGTTAGTAATTACTTGAATAACTGCATATTCTTTGCTGATTGTTTCCATCACCTTTCCTGCAAAAAATGGTTTGAAGTGATAGGCGTTTTGTTGATTTGTTAATATTGCGTTCATTTTCAACAGTTTCTCTTTTTCTGCACGCAATTCCTTTGAAGCAGCCAAAGCGGACTGCAGTTGCAGTTGTTCTTCGTCTGTCAAAGATTCATTCAATGACCGAAGCAATAAATTGTATAGTAGTTCTTTTTTCATCCTTTTTTGTTCCTAATCAATTGTTAATATGTCCTTCAATTTATCTTGCGCCCTTGCCAATCTCGATAAAACGGTTCCTATGGGCAATTCCAAAATTTCAGCAGTTTCTTTAGTAGAATAACCTTCAATCAATCGCAGCAAAACAATGGTTCGAAATTTTGTATCGAGCATTTGAATCGCTTGATGCACCATCTGTTGCGTTTCCCGTTGTTCCTGACTGATGGAATGGTCGGGAATTTGCAGTTCCTTCACATCTTCATCTTGGGTCGAGAAGAAAGAAAACAGGCGTTTTCGCTTGCGTCTTTTCAATTCGTTGAGAGATAGGTTAATAGCGATACGTGTTAGATACGTTCCTAAACTTGATTCTCCTCGAAATTTATTCAGTGATTTGTAAAACCGAATAAAAACTTCCTGTCCCACGTCCTCTGTTTCTGCACTTTGGCCCAACATACCGATAACTGTTGCAGCTACTCTTTGCTGATAACGTTCTACCAAGCCTTGAAAAGCAAGTTCATTGCCTTCCTTCGCCCGATTGATTAGTTCGTTATCTGTTAGCATTTTAGTTGCTGCCACCATTCAAAGTTTATCTGTTAGACAATGCGTTTGATGCCTTTATTCCGTAAGAAAACAAAAAAATGTTTAATTTTACCTGTAAACTCTAAAGTTAATGGACTACTTCATCACCCGTGCACATCTATTGATAGAACAAGGCAAGTATGACTTGGCGGAAAAAGAGCTAAAAAATGGTTTGGCACAAGATATTGACAATGCCGACGCACACGCATTGTTGGCACTTTGCTACATTCGCCAAAAGAGAACGGAAGAGGCAATGGTTGAAGCAAAAACCGCAATCGGCTTAGATCCCAATGAAGATTTTTGCCATTACTTACTCGCCTTGATATATTTAGACGAAGATTTATTGGAGGATGGAGAAAAAACCATCAAAGAGGCCATTCGTCTGAATCCCTACAATCCTGAATACTTCAATACTTTGGGAGTCATTTACTTCAATCGCCGAAAGTTGGACGAAGCCTTGGCTTACTTTGAGCAGGCATTGGCTTTGGATGCCGAAAATGTGGAAGCAACCAATATGCGGGCAAGGGTATTGGTGACTTTGGGACGAAAAGAAGAAGCTGCCAATAGTTTTCAGGCTGCCTTCAATCGAAATCCTGAAAATGCCTATACACACGCAAATCAAGGTTGGGCGCAATTGGAGTTGGGGAATTATGAAACTTCATTGGAGCATTTTCGTCAGGCACTGCGATTGGATCCAGAAATGGACTACGCCAAATCGGGGATGGTTGAAGCATTGAAGGCAAAACATTGGATTTACCGCACGTTTTTGAAGTTTATGTTTTGGACAGCAAGCATGAGTCCACAGGCGAGATGGGGCTTGGTGATAGGTTTGGTATTGATTGCCAATATGTTTACAGTTTTATTGCCTGTTTATTTGGTGTTTGTGTTTTTTACTTGGTTTGCGACAACCATTTTTGATACTTTATTGCGCTTCAATCAGTACGGTAAACACGCCTTGTCTGAGGAGCAGATTCAAACATCTAATTACTTTGCAGGATTTGTAGTAGCGGGTTTGGGACTGTTGGTAACAGGATTGTTGATGGGAAATGAAGCGGTAATGATTAGTGGTGGTGTTGTTTTGGGAATGTTATTCCCTGTATCCAAAACTTTTAGCATGTCTAATAAGCAGGGTCGAAAGAAGTCTTTTCGCTACATGATTGCATTGGGGATTGTTGGGGTTTTGGCGATTGTGCTGCAATTTGTTATGCCAGAAGAAACTTTGGCCTTGAATGCCTACATGTTTGGAGTAGTAGGATATACGTGGTATGTGAATACTTTGTGAAGAATAATAAATTAAGTTGAAAATCAAGATGGATTGATTTTCTGCAAAACGAACAAAATCAATTTTATGCATCCAATTGATTGGGGAATTTTAGTAGGGACACTTTTGGTAATTGTGTTGTATGGTGTTTGGAAGAACCGAAGTGCAAGTAGTGTTCGCTCCTATTTGATGGGTGAACGGGATTTGCCGTGGTGGACTATCGGACTTTCGGTGATGGCTACTCAGGCGAGTGCAATTACCTTTCTATCTACTCCTGGGCAGGCGTATGCCGATGGGATGCGGTTTGCACAGTTTTATTTTGGCTTACCGATAGCGATGGTAATTCTATGTATATTTGTATTGCCTATTTATTACCGATTGGAGGTTTATACAGCTTATGAATATTTGGAAACCCGTTTCGATTTGCGGACACGCACATTGACGGCTATCTTGTTTTTGATACAAAGAGGAATGGCAGCGGGGATTACCATTTTTGCACCTTCCATCATTTTATCACACATATTGGGTTGGAATTTAGCGATTACCAGCATAGGAATTGGCGCAGTGGTCATTTTTTACACCGTTATTGGGGGAAGTAGTGCGGTGAGTCAAACCCAAAAACAGCAGATGATTATCATTTTGGGAGGGATGTTTGCAGCGTTTTTGGTGTGCATTTACAAACTACCTGAAGGTGTTGGTTTTTCGGAGGCATTGGGCGTAGCGGGCAAAATGGGCAAACTGAATGTCGTGGATTTTACTTTTGACCTTGAAAACCGATATACTTTTTGGTCGGGAATGTTGGGTGGTGTGTTTTTATTTTTGTCTTATTTTGGTACCGATCAATCACAAGTACAACGGTATTTGTCGGGTAAAACTTTGACACAAAGCCGTTTGGGTTTGCTCTTCAATGGTATCTTCAAAGTGCCGATGCAGTTTATGGTTTTGTTTGTAGGGATTATGGTGTTTGTGTTTTATCAATTCACGCCCGCACCCGTTCACTTCAATAAGGCAAATATTCTGGATTTGCAGAACACAACTTATCAAACGCAATTTGAAGATTTGGATGCCCAACATCAAATCATTTTTGAAGAGAAAAAAAATGCTGTTCAAGATTTGATTGCAGCTATTGAAGTAGGGAATGAAGCGGCTATTCAGACTGCTGAAACAACGGTTCAGACGCTTTTAGACAAAGACAATGCCGTGCGTAAGGAAGTAAAAAGTTTGATTGCAGCCAACAATCCCGATGCAGACATTGAAGACAATGATTATGTGTTCATTACCTTTGTAATGGGCAACTTGCCCATTGGTTTGATAGGTTTGTTGTTGGCGGTGATTTTTTCGGCGGCAATGTCCTCGACTTCCTCCGAATTGAACGCATTGGCAACTACTACGGTCATAGATTTGTATCGGCGTTCCATCAAAACCGACAAAAGCGAAGCCCATTATCTAGCCGCTTCTAAATGGTTTACGGTGCTGTGGGGCATGATTGCACTGCTTTTTGCTACAACTGCTTCTTTGTTTGACAACCTAATTGAAGCCGTGAATATCGTTGGTTCTTTGTTTTACGGAGCTATTTTGGGGATTTTTGCCGTTGCTTTTTTCTTCAAAAGTATTGGCTCAAAGGCGGTTTTTTATGCTGCCTTGATTGGAGAGACAATTGTATTGATAATTTTTACCCTCAATAACTTAAAATACATTACGATTGCCTACTTGTGGTTGAATTTGATTGGCTGTATGTTGGTCATTTTCTTTGCTTTGTTGCTGCAAGGATTGGACAAAAATAAAGTTGAATTGGATAATTGAAGTTCTTAGTTTGCTCACAAAAGTCCAAAAGCAGAATACAAAAGTTTTTAAAGCTTTTGTATTCTGCTTAAAACTTTGAATTTGAGTTTCAAAGATTACCAATCCTTCTCTATTCGCCTACTGTCAGCCTTTCCTTTTTGACGGTTTAATTTTTGCTGTACCTTCAATTCCTCATTTTTGAGGGCCTCCAAAAGGCGAGCAGCTTCCTCTTTGGTCAATTCACGGGTTTCTTGTGGTTCAGCAGCTTGTTGTTGGTCTTGTTCTTCCCCACCTTCTTCTTTCTCCTTTTGTTGCTGCTGCTGTTGTTCTTCTTGGCTCTGTTCCTCTTTGTTTTGGTTTTGCTCTTGTTCTTCCTGCTCTTCCTTTTCACCTTCCTTTTGCTCCTGTTCGTCTTGTTTTTGGCTATCGTTCTCCTGTTTCTCTTGGTTTTGTTCCTGCTCGTTTTGGTCTTGATTTTGGTTTTTCTGTTGTTCTTGCTGCTGTTGCTCTTGTTGTTGTTTGAGCAATTGTTGTGCATAGGCCAAATTGTATCGGGTATCGGGGTCTTTGGAGTTATTGCGAAGGGCATTTTTGTAGGCCTCAATACTTTCCTTCAATTTGTTGTTTTTCAACAAAGAATTGCCTAGATTGTGGTAAGCCTTTGCCTTTTCTTCAGATGTTTGCGCCATTTCTGCAGCTCGCTCAAAACGATTTGCCGCTTCTTCAAAACGGTCTTGTTTGTACAAGGCATTGCCCAAATTGAAGACACTCGCCTCTAAATCATTTTCGGGACTTTTGTTGATGCTTTTGCGGTAGTCGACTTCTGCTTCACTGTAATTGCCCGACTGATATTGTTCATTGCCTTTTCGCACCAAAGCACGTTCACTTTGAGCAGAAAGGGAGTTGAAGGTGAATAATGAAAGGATAGAGAATAAAAGGAGGTATTGAAGTTTCATTTTATTGTTATCGAAAATTTGTTTGACCAAAATAGAATGATTGATTAACGAAGTGAAATGTAGGAAAGTTTTACAAACTTACAAAAAGTAAAAATAGAGAAGAGAGTGGACTTGAATGGAAGTGAAAATTTGATTAATTGTTTAACAATTAAGATATTGCAGTAGAATGTAAGACAATCAAGCTTCGGGCTTCTATTTATGTCAAGTTTGAAATCAAATAAAAAGAATGTATGAATTCCAAAATCACCCTCCGTCCTGCGACTATCAACGACATTCCAATCCTTCAATATTGGGATACACAAGCGCATGTCATTGAATCAGACCCAAACGACGACTGGAATTGGGAGATTGAGCTACAACGTTCACCCGATTGGCGAGAGCAATTGGTAGCAGAGTTGGAGGGCAAAGCCATCGGTTTTGTGCAAATCATTGACCCCGAATTGGAGGAAACGCATTATTGGGGAGAAGTGCAGAACAGATTGCGAGCGATTGATATATGGATAGGAGAAAAGGGATATTTGGGCAAAGGATATGGCACTCAAATCATGTACTTGGCGATAGAACGGTGTTTTGCGAATCAAGAGGTGACAGCCATTTTGATTGACCCGCTTCTCAATAATGTAAAGGCACATCGTTTTTACGAGCGATTGGGTTTTCGGTTTGTGGAATTTAGAACATTTGGGGAAGATGATTGTAAGGTGTATCAATTGATTAGAGAGGATTGGATGTCAAAATGAGGTGATTTGAAACCAAATTTCAATTTGGAAGGTTAACAGAATGTCGATTAACAGCAAAAAAAAAATCAAAGTATGAATGTTCAAATTATCAAAGACCCAGAAGGAAAGCCGCAATCCGTGGTAATTCCTTATGATGAATGGAAAAATTATGAACTTCAATACCAAAAACTCAGAAACAAGTTAGATGTATTGAAAGGTATTGAAGAAGCGGTAGAAGAAGTGAGAGAAATTAAAGCAGGTAGAAAAAAAGGCAAAACGCTAAAACAGCTAATTGATGAATGTTGAGATTATAGCAACAACCAACTTTGAACGGGCATTCAAAAGACTCTATTGCAAGTACCGTTCACTATTGAATGATGTAGCAGAGTTGGAAGAAGAATTAACCTCAAACCCATAACAGAAACCATTTTAGACTTTGGACGAAGGAGCAAAGATGCAAGAAGTAAGAGCTTAATTGATTAATAACCAATTATTTACACTCAATTACGCCGATAGGTTAAGATTTTGATTATCAACTCTTTATATCTTGCATCTTACTTCCTACTTCTTTCGTCCAAAGTCTAAAACCATTACCAAATCTGAAATACTAAAACTGATAAAGAATTTGTAAAATCCAACGAATCATGCCCCAAAAAAAAGTCCTTTTCATTGACCAAATGCACCCCTTTCTTCAAGAACAGCTCACTGAATGGGGGTTTCAATGCGACCTAAAACAAAAAGCTTCAAAAGAAGATATTGCAGCCATTCTCTACCAATATGTTGGCATTGCAGTCAGAAGTCGCCTCAAAATCACCGCCGATTTGATAGACAAAGCCACACAATTGCAGTTCATCGCAAGGGCAGGGGCAGGTTTGGAGAGTATAGATGTGGAGTATGCCGAAGAGAAAGGAATTGCTTGTTTGAGTTCACCAGAAGGCAATCGGGATTCGGTGGCTGAACACGCTATGGGAATGTTACTTTCGATGTTAAACAATTTGAATCGCTCGAATCGAGAGGTCAAGCAAGGCCTTTGGCGCAGAGAAGCGAATCGAGGAACGGAATTGATGGGCAAAACCGTTGGAATTGTGGGCTATGGTTATATGGGCAATGCTTTTGCCAAACGGCTGCAAGGTTTTGGCGTTGAGGTGATTGCTTATGACAAATTCAAGACCGATTATGGCAATGAATATGCTCGTGCAGTTAGTTTGGAGGAATTGCGGCAACGGGCAGATGTGGTGAGTTTCCACATTTATTGGATTCCCGAAAACGATAAAATGGTCAATGATGCCTATTTATCCGCCTTCAAAAAGCCCATTTATCTCATCAATACCGCAAGAGGCAAAATTTTGGAAACTGCTGACTTGGTGAAGCACCTCAAAAGCGGTCATGTTTTGGGCGCAGCTTTGGATGTATTGGAATATGAAGGTCACTCTTTCCACGAATTTGATGTGGCGACTTTACCCGAAGCATTTCAGTATTTGGTGGAGGCGGACAATGTGATTTTGTCGCCACACATTGCGGGGTGGACGCATGAGTCGGAGTTGAAGCATGTGCAGACTTTGGCGAAAAGGGTAGGGGAGTTGTATGGGTTTTGATTTGGATAGTGGATTTGTTTCAAATTAAATCAATCAAATATCGTTATTCATACGTCCCGTAAGTAGATACATGATATGCGATTTTTGAAGTTTGATATGGGATGTTTATTACTGGTAAAAAAATAACTTACCAATTTTTCTGCTGCCCTTCCCTTCGCAACTTCCAAATGGGTAATTTCGGTTGAGAAGTCGTTTTATTCTTTTCACTTCAACATTAAAAAGGATAAAATTTGGAAATAAATTAACAAACTCTGTATTCCGATGCATCCTTTGAATGAATACTGCAATCTCCAAATCCGCAATGGGTCTATCTTTGATTCAGCATGTTAATTTTTAATAATTTTAAAACTATAATTTTCTGTTCCTAAACTAAATTGGATTAAGTACATCCCTTTTGCCAACTCTCCAAGGTTATTCAAAATAATTTTATTATTTTTTAATGGAACAGAATACGTATCAATCAATTGACCATCCAAACGATACAGCCTTAAAGCAACATTTTGTTCAACAGCTTGCTCAAAATCCACATTTAAATTATTGAGAAAAGGATTTGGGTAAATACTTAGATTTTCACCTGTTGGAACTTCAATAATAGAAGTCGCATCATTACTTTCCTGAAAAACTCTCACATAGTCTATTTCCATAGCATCACTGGTAAAAGAAGATGGAATCTCTGGTAGGATTGCTACATTCAGCAGCAGATATTGTTCTGAATCGAAAGGCCATGTACTTGCATCTTTGACAGGAGGCTCGTAGGTATAATGAACAACATCATCGACACTAAACACCATCTTTTCGGCAGTCCATTCTAAGGTATAGATATGAAATTCGGTTGATGCAGTCCCAATGAACTGACCTCCTTTATTGAACGTATTTCCAAAACTTGAAGGGGTATGCATGGCACTTTGAACAAAATTTTGATTGTTTCCCCAATGTTCCATAATGTCAATTTCACCACAGGCAGGCCAAGGAGTAGTCCCAAACCCTTGATTGTCCCAGTAAGCACCGTCCTCATTGATATTTTTGCTCAACATCCATATCGCAGGCCAAGTGCCTACCCCAAAGGGCAATTTCGCCCTTACTTCAACCTTTCCGTAAGTGAAGGCAAATTTGGAGTTTAGTCTTGCCGAAGTGTAGTCTTTAGTCACTCCTTGGTCGCTATACGTTTCTTTTTTTGCAACAATTTTTAACACCCCATTTTCAACAAAAGAGTTATCCATACGGTCAGTATAATGTTGGATTTCACCATTGTACCAGCTACCACCTTCGGGGAGTTTATTTTGCTGAAACCATTTACTGCCATCAATAGCACCATCATTATCAAACTCATCTGACCAAACCAATCGGTCAAAAACTGGCTTGCTTTGCAATGATTCAATATAATTCACATCATCTACATAGGCCAAAACACGGTCTGTATTGTTTTCTCCGTTTACCTGAATGACTATTCTGTTGAAATCGTTTCTTTGGGTAGGAGGTGGTGAATTAGGGTCTAAATTTATAAAGTTGCCATTTTCAAAATCAAAGACAAGAGTTTGCCATTGGTCTAAGGAAACTGGTTTAATAATTTCACTTTGGGTGGACCAAGGAGCAGCCAATGTTCCATCTTGTAATTTAAGAGATACTTGATTTGGTTGTGTCCCTGTCAAACCATTAGAAGGGACATAGATTTTTAATGAAAAAGCATGATTGGCAACTGACTCAAAATTAGTGGGTAAATCAAACCTTACATTAGCGAATTCTCCACCTGTATCTTTGTACTCCAAGACTGTGGAAGAGGTGTTGATGCCCATTTGATAAGGATTGCTAAATGCTGTGTTGATACTGCAATCGTCTCCAAACCAAGTATTAATAGTGCCATTTCCTTCAAAATCATCTTGAATTGTGAACGTTTGTGCATTCAGAGTAAGGAAGGAATAAAATAGAATAAATGTGAAGTTGAGTTTTTTCATGCCCAAAATTAGGAGTTTTTTCAGTTTTATGGAAGGGTTAGAAAATTTATAAATGTCGATACTATTCAAATTACCTTCAATTTTCATGCTGGCAAATGGGTCTAATCACCGTATTTTTTGAATTTCCATCTAAGATTGTTTTTTATCGACTAAACTCCCAACACAATTTTTGATTTTGGAATTCCTGCTCTCGCAATGACTTCTGCAATTTCTAAGTCTGTGTTGTCTTCATGCACCCAAATTTTATCTCCTTTTATTTGGAGGTGGAAAATATCACTCAAAATCAATCCAATAAGTTGTTCCTCTACCACTCTTTTCTCCTTTCTTCAACATTCCTTTTCGCTCCAAATCTTGAATATCCCGCAAAGCCGTATCCTTAGAACATTTACATATTTTCGCCCATTTGGAAGTCGTTAGTTTACCTTTGAAGTCATCGAAAAGTTTGTTGAGCATTTTCTGTTGGCGGTCGTTGATAGGATTAGTTCGATGTTTGTTCCAAAATTCTGCTTTTTGAATCACATTTGCTAAGATTGTCTCTGATTGGAGTAGCGCATTTTTTAGGCAATTCAAAAACCAAACAATCCATTGAGTAATGTCTTGCTTTCCTTTTTGTGTTTTTCCAAGTATTCGATAGTATGCTTTTCTTTCCTGCAAAATTTGATTGGACATACTGTAAAAACGCTGTTGACTTTTATCCGACCTCGCCAATTGCATATCTGTAATCGCTCGTGTGATGCGCCCATTTCCGTCATCAAAAGGGTGAACCGTAATGAACCAAAGGTGTGTAATCGCTGCCTTCAATACATCATCTATAATGGTGTCTGTATTGAACCACTCCAAAAACTGTTGCATTTCCTGTTCAACACGCTTGGAGTCAGGGGCTTCAAAATGTATTTTTTCTTTGCCCATTGCGCCAGAAACCACCCGCATAGGGCCTTTATCGTCTTTTCGCCAATCGGCTACGGTGATGGGGTGCATACCACTTCTCCCCGTAGGAAACAAAGCAGCGTGCCAATTGCACAAACGTTCTTTGGTAAGTGGATTCAGGTAGTTTTGGGTGGCATCCAACATCATTTCCACAACTCCATCCACATACCTTGTACTCGGTTTATTGGAGCTAAAATCCATCCCTAATTTGCGGGCAATCGAAGACCTAACTTCTTCGGTATCCAAAATTTCTCCTTCAATCTCGTTGTTCTTCAAGACATCCAAAGTGAGGGTTTCTAAGATGGCTTCGTTTTGGAGGTCAAAACCATAAGCTCCCATTTTGCCCAGAAGTCGCCCTTGAAGGTTGCGGACTTCTGCCAATAAGGTGAGTATTTTATCACTGTTCCACTCAAATTGTGTCCAGTTTTCGTGTTGATGTATGTAAATTGCTCTTTTCACCGCATTTTTTGCGGTGAAAATACGGAATAATCGCCGCATTTTTGCAAAAACATTCGCTTTTGGGTGTATTGTTTGCTAAGATTGTATTGAACTATTTTAGGCTGAACAGCCTATTGTTAATATAAAGAATACACTTCAATCAATATGAAAAGTAATTTGTCACCACATATATGCAGTTTTCCGCTGCTACTCTGAACCAAAACCCTTATTTAATTTGTTTAAGAACAAACAAACTCAAAAGAAATGACTGTAAAAGAAATGCAATTGGATGTTATCCGCACTGTGTTGTTTGTAGATGATGAAGAATTACTGCAAACCATACAAGGTTTGATTAAAGGTGTTGTCGAACCATTGACTGAGGATGACAAAGAGGAAAAGTACCACAACACATTTGGAATGTCTTTTGAGGAATGGAACCAACAATTTTTAGACAATGCTGATTTAAAAGAATTTGTACCCGAATACGGCACAACTTTGGGTGAATTCCGACAAAAAATTTGGGAGGCAGAACAGTCCGAAGAAATGCCTATCGAAAATTTGATGACCTATCTAAATCAGCAAATCAATGAACTTGAAGGATAGACCTGTTTTATACACCTCGACTTTTAAATCAAGTATTGATGAAATAATCTCCTATCGGAAAGAACATGTTTCTCCTCAAAATGCTGCTGATTTTTTGAAAGAACTTCAAAAAGCGATTCAAAGAATTGTCAAATATCCCGAAGCCAATCCAAAAATACAATTGGTATCGCTTCAAAATTATTAAACAGCGTTACAAAATCATTTTCAAAGTCCTAAAAAGTAAATTGATATTCATTGCAGTAGTGCATACTGCTCGTGACCCTAAAGAAGTAGAGAAATTGAGAACGAAGGATTATTCTTGATTCAATTTATTGAACTACGAATCACGCCACCGCATACTCCCTTGAATGAACAGCCCAAAAACTCCAACACAATTTTTGATTTCGGAATTCCTTCTCTCGCAATGACTTCTGCAATTTCTAAGTCTGTGTTGTCTTCATGCACCCAAATTTTATCTCCTTTTATTTGGAGGTGGAAAACAATGGTGTGGCGGTAATAATGCTTGTACCAACCGACATTGAGCAGTAAAAATTCCAATTTTTGAACCCAAAGCCCTATTTGATTTGTTGAATAAACAAACAAACTCAAAGAAATTATCAATATGAGTGTACAGACTATCAAGAAACATCTATCCAATCTATCACGAGCAGAACAAGCTGAAATTATGCATTTCATGGTTGAATTGCTCGCAAAGGACGATTTTCATCTATCAGAAGAATGGAAAACAGAGTTGAATCGTAGAGAACAGGCTTTAGAAGATGGTACTTCTGTTGGTCGTCCTGCAAAGAGTGTTTTGGCAAAATATCGTCGTTAATTATGGCAGATTATAATGTTATCATACAACCCGAAGCTGAAGCAGACCTTGATGAAGCATTTGAATATCTTGAGGAGTAAAACCCGACTTAGGTTTTGATTTGTTGGCAGAAGTAAGCGATGTTGTTGAAAAGTTAGAAGACAACCCTTTTCTTTTTCAAATTGTGGATGGTGAAAAACGTAGGGCTGTTACTAACCATTTTAAGTACAACGTTTTTTATAAAATCAAAAATCAAAACGTTTGTATTTTAGCTATTTTGCATGGAAGCAGAAATGATACATGGTGGAAAAATAGGAAATAGAGCCAAGACCTCCCTCGAATGAACAGCCCAAAAACCCAACACAATTTTTGATTTCGGAATACCTGCTCTCGCAATGACTTCTGCAATTCCCAAGTCTGTATTATCTTCATGTACCCAAACTTTGTCTCCTTTTTGTATATTTGAAACCAAATCCAAGTTCAAAAGGTTAAAGATATATGGAAACAACATTAAAAACACCCTTTAGCAATGTTCAGTTGGAATTGCTGAAACTTTTTTCTCACAATATTCCAGAAGATGATTTATTGGAAATCAAACGGTATTTGATACAATATCGAAAGACAAAAAATTATGTCGTGGGCGGACAGGATTTGGGAAGAAAAAAATGGACGCAAAAGGACGAACAACGAATACTTGATACACACCAACGTACTCCTTACAAAGCCCAAAATGAATTTTTGAGTAATTCCAAAAAACAATCTGAATGAATATTGTATTGGATACCAATGTCTTGTTGGTCTCGATTAGTACCCGTTCTTCCTCCAATTGGGTCTTTCAACAGCTTGTAGAAGGTGGTTATATGTTGAGTGTGACAACCGATATTTTAGACGAATACACCGAAATTATTGAGCAACAGATGGGAGCAGATTTTGCTCAAGCGGTTGTTGATTTATTGGTGGATTTACCCAATCTAAACCAAATCAACAAATACTACTTTTGGCAACTTATTGAAGCTGACCCTGATGATAACAAGTTCGTTGATTACGTGATTGCAGCCAATGCCGATTATATTGTAAGTGAGGATAGGCATTTTAGGATATTGAAGAATATCGAGTTTCCCAAAGTCGAAGTGCTTACTATTGAGGAATTTAAAGCTGTATTGTTGGTGTCTGAATGACCTCCAATTTGATTTCTCTCCATTTGAACCTTTCTTTTTCAATTTACGCCACCGCATACTCCGACACCTCCCTCCAATAAACAGCCCAAAACTCCAACACAATTTTTGATTTTGGAATACCTTCTGTTAGAGCAACTTATTTGTTTTTCAGTGTGTTGTATTCATGTACCCATATTTTATCGCCTCTAATTTGAAGGTGGAAAACAATGGTATGGCGGTAATAATGCTTGTACCAACCGACATTGAGCAGTAAAAATTCCAATTTTTGAACCCAAAGCCCTATTTGATTTGTTGAATAAACAAACAAACTCAAAGAAATTATCAATATGAGTGTACAGACTATCAAGAAACATCTATCCAATCTATCACGAGCAGAACAAGCTGAAATTATGCATTTCATGGTTGAATTGCTCGCAAAGGACGATTTTCATCTATCAGAAGAATGGAAAACAGAGTTGAATCGTAGAGAACAGGCTTTAGAAGATGGTACTTCTGTTGGTCGTCCTGCAAAGAGTGTTTTGGCAAAATATCGTCGTTAATTATAGCAGACAGCCTGAAGCTGAAGCAGACCTTGATGAAGCATTTGAATATCTTGAGGGAGTAAAACCCGACTTAGGTTTTGATTTGTTGGCAGAAGTAAACGATATTATTGAAAAGTTAGAAGACAACCCTTTTCTTTTTCAAATTGTGGATGGTGAAAAACGTAGGGCTGTTACTAACCATTTTAAGTACAACGTTTTTTATAAAATCAAAAATCAAAACGTTTGTATTTTAGCTATTTTGCATGGAAGCAGAAATGATACATGGTGGAAAAATAGGAAATAGAGCCAAGACCTCCCTTGAATGAACAGCCCAAAAACCCAACACAATTTTTGATTTCGGAATACCTGCTCTCGCAATGACTTCTGCAATTCCCAAATCTGTAATGTCTTCGTGTACCCAAATTTTGTCTCCTTTTATTTGGAGGTGGAAAACAATAGCATGGCGGTAATGGTGTTTGTGGCAGCTTATATTCAGCAGTTAGAACAGTGAAAATTAGTTAATACTTACCTTTGATTTTATCCTTATACTCTTTACTTCTTAATTCATCATCATCAATACCGATACGTGAATAATGATTGCAAAATCTTAGAGCTATTTTTTCTCTAAAAGGTGAAGATAATTCGAGTTTTTTCCCATTTAATAATTTGTTAAACAAATCAATTTCTGAAGCATTATAATTTTCTATGAAATCAAAATCAATTATCATAGGGTCTTTTAAGACAATTCCATCAGGAGGCAGATACATGTATTTGCTTATCTTATCATGTATGATATTATCTACATTTTTTTTGTTAATAAAATCTATAAAACTATGAATAGGTAGAATTGAAACTATTTTTGAAGAATCTTTGAAGTAACTTAGGAATTTCTTATAAAAAAGTTTTTTAAAAATAGAGATATGTAATAGTCCTACGATAGTGATAAATGTGGGAAGTCTATTTCGTTGAGTATTACAAACTAAATCGCAATTAGCAGAAATAATCATGTAAAAATCAGGGCTATTATCATCTTCTATCTTTAGTCCTATTTCCTTAGCTCCTATTATATCTCCTTGATATAATACAGAAGATGTTTTTTGCTTATAGAAAACTTCTTTTTTAGTTGGAACAAACATTTATATATGTATTAAATTACAAGTCTTCGTTTTCTTTTATTGTAGTATGGAGTCATTTTCTCCATATAAATATTATTTAGTTCTATTAAATCTTCAATCGGTACATCATCTTCTACTAATGATTCTTCGAATTCATGTGTCACAGATATGGCTGTATGAATATCTGACCAATATTCCATATCTGCACCTTCATATTTAATAATACTTTTATAACTATCTGATTGGTTAATAGGCTCTATTATTTCATATGGAATTTTACTTTGTTTGGTTACTATTACATCATTCGCAAATAAGCACATCGCTAACATACCTAACTTTAAAGGAATAGATATTTTTGCTTGGTCTGTTAAAATAGGTAATTCAATTGTGGGGGTTTCAATTAAATTTTCTCTCTCAATAAATTGATAAATATCTTCATTATTATATGGCATATAATTACTGTTTTATGGATTCAATAATTTCGTCACTAAGAACCCAATTAAAAATATTAAATATTTCATCGTTTATAATGATGAAATGTTTTTCAAGTTCCTCAATAGGAATATTCGAATTGGAATATAGTAAATCAATATCTATCAAAGCTTGTTGTTTTCGGCTTGACAGATTATACGGAAGCATTCCATAGCCTAAGTTTAGCTGATATTGGTTTTTTAATAAACGCAAATTAGAAATACTTGAATTAATATTGCTGCAATTCGGAAAATTTAAAGAACTTTTTACGATTTCTTTGTTAAAGATGAGTGGTAAAAAATCACATGCCACTGTAGAATCTTCAGATTGAAACTCCATAATATTTACTTTTCTTATAGATATCCTTTTTAATTCTTCAATATTAGATATATCTATAAAACTAATAATTTTCCCTCTAATGTCATTGTAAATATTGTGAAAATTTGAATAGTATTCTCCTGTTACGATATATGTCAAAGCATCTACAGTGATATTAATAATCTGAAATCCATTTTTATCTTTATATTCGAACCCTCTTTGAGTATTACTACTTTTCAATATTATTGGAGTTTTATCTTCAAACTTAAAATCTACCTTCGTTTCATTAATTTCTTTGCTTAAGGGCATTATATCCTTAAATAAATCATCAAGTTTATCTTTAAAGTCTAAGATTTGATTATTCTTTTCAAATTTAATTTGAAAAGTTGCGGATTTAATGAAATTACGCTTAAAACCATATCCTATAGGCTTAGAAATTTTGGGAAATCCAAACATATCTTATTTATTATTTTATTGGTAGCAAAGAAATAGATTTTTATTGCTAATTACAAAAAACATACCCTTTAATTAATTATTTTTTAATAAAGTACTTCCTATTAAAAGTAATTAAGCAACATCAGATAGCTCCGAATAGTTCTTATAAAGAAAAAATATTGTTCGTATGATTTTCACTCTACCTAACCACCCTAAATCCCTCATCATTCCGAACCCTAAAAAAGTAAACCCCACTCTCAAACCCACTCATATCCACCTCAAACCGTTCCGTCAAAGCCACAAACTCCGCCACCTTTTTCCCCGTCAAATCATACACCACCACCTCACTTTCGCCCTGAACAGCAGGCAATTCCAAAGTCAAAGTATGCCTAACAGGATTCGGATAGTAGTTGATAGAAAGAGAATGGTCATGTTCCTCAACACCTACGGTTATACAAGTCCCTATCACATAGCTGTCTTTGTTGGCGGCATTGTTGCGTTCCACCTCACCAGGATAAGAGTAGGTATAGTAGAAATGGATGGTCGTGCCTTCGCTTGCGGTGAGTCGGAAAGGCACATTTGGCGTGACACCGTAGCCTGGCAAACTACTCGCATTGGTGCCATAGTAGAGGATGCAGGTTGGGTTGCCGACATTTGGAGCAGAAGGAATGAAGGTCAATGTAGGGTTGTTGTTGTCTGGCGAAAATTCGTAGTCGAAATCGCCATTGTGGGAAGTGCCACTGCAAGAAGGGGCGGGGTTGATGGTGACATTCACCGTTTGTGAGGTGGTCGAACTGCCTTCATTGTCGTAGGCGATGGCGGTCAGGCTGTACGTGCCGATGCTTGCCGTCCAATCCACGGAGTAGGGCGTTTCGTTTGAAGTTCCGATAAGGGCATTGTCGACCAAAAACTCCACTTTTTCGATGCTACCTCCCAAATCGGAAGCCGTTGCAGTGATGGTGACGGTTTTTCCATCGAGGTATGTTGCACCGTTTGTGGGAGAGGTGATGGACACTTGCGGAGCAGTATTTTCACCCGAACTTGACAAGATATAAACCTCATCTTCATCCGAATAGCTGCCGTTATCGACCCTCAATTTGATTAAATAAACACCTTCCTCTAAGTTGGAAATCGTAGGTTGTTCCGCATTGAAGTCGGAAAAAACCAAATTGGAAGCGCCATAGATTTGCGTCCAAGTATAGGACAAAGCTGCACCTTCGGGTTCAGTGCTTTGACTGCCGTCCAAGATTGCAGTCGTTTCGGGCAAGACCACGATTTGGTCTGCTCCAGCGTTGGCAATGGGCTGACTGTAGCCGAGGGGTGCTTCATAATTGAAGGTGAGGTTTCCGAGGTTCATTTCTCCATTTTCAAAAAACAAACGCAAAACCTGTCTGCCGCCTTTGAAGGGAATGTTTTGAACGTTTTTGTCTCGCCACGTTTCCCAATTGCCTGTGTAGGTGACGCTAATGGCAGGACCGATTTTTTCACCATCCAATTCCATCTGAAAAGGGCCTCCGCCACTTTGATTGCCGCAAGCATAGCGAAAATCGAGTGAATACAACCCTGCTTCTTGCACTTCAATGGTGTATTCCAACCATTCTCCGCCTGAAATCCAGCCCACTATGTTGCCTTCTGCCATGTCTTCGATTGCATCCACATATTCGTCCACTCTAAAATCGCCATTGTTGCCAACCGACACATCGCTGTACGAAATACCCTGTCCGATTCCGCCTTCGTATTTGTCGTAATGCGCTGCTGCAAAAGAGCCTGGAATTTGGATGACATTGCTCAAATAAGGCACTTGTTCGCCCACCATGACCGACACCAAATTGCTGACTGCAAAACTTTCGCCCTTGTACATCTTTGCGTAGAGGCTGTGTCTTCCAAGCGTCAAATTTGCAGCTTTGAAGGTATAGGGAAAAGCCAATACTTCGCCTATTAGATTTCCACCATCGTAAAATTCCACCTTATCCGCCGTTTCTCCCATCACTGCAAGGGTCAATTCGACGCTGCCACCTGGATAGGCTCGATCAAAATTGGAGGTAAGCATGCCACTGAGTGCCACGTCTTTGCTCGTTGCCATGCTCATTGCAGGAACCTGCAAAACGTAACCATCAGAAAATGTGACACTTGCAGCCTCGTTTTGGTAATTGTGAGCCACATAGGTTTTTTCACCGTTTTTATTGAAGACTGCTGCAATGGGAGCGTTTGCAGTGACAGTCACATCTACATTTCCCAAGACATTCATGGCGTGTAGCCAATGATAGGTTTGGGCATCCGAAATGCCAAATTTGAGTTCACGGTCGGGATAAGAATCGTAGAGCTCGATGGCTTTTGCAGGGTCAATAAATGCCAAATATTCCCAATAGACATCGTGCCATAGATTGGGGTTGGCTTCATTGTTGAGAATGCCTGTATTGGCTGCAATCTCGTTCCAAAGCGTTGATACATAATCAGTGTGATGTCCCAAATAGAGTGAACCACCATGTATCGGATAAAGCTCAATGCCATAGGAAGCGGCAATATCAGCTGTCCAAAAAGTGCCGTTGTCGTAGCTATTGCCCCACACCCTCGATACCAAACTGTATTGTTGAGTAGGTGCAAAATTGCGCTTATGTATGTCTAACCAATATTCCTCAATTGCGGTCTGTTCGGTGGTGTAGAGGTAAATGCCCAAATCTCGGATGGCATCGTTGCCCGTAATCGCCCCCCAATGAATGAGGGAGGAATTGAACTGCATACTTTCGGAGGTGGATTCTTGGTCGTTGCCCTGCGGAAAAGATGCAAAACCGTTCGCCCAACAATGCCCTGCGTAGGGGCTGAAATTTCGCAAGAAAGGGAAAAGCGCATCGTCTCGATTGTCGGAAGCGGCATCTCGCACCAAAAGGTCAATCATTTCACCCCATTGACTCGCCCATCCTGGTTTCATTTGCTCCATAAACGATGCAGCGTGAATGAAATAACCCCAATGAAAATGGTGGTCGTTGATGTTGTTGTCTTGACCGTGCCCTGCGGGATAACCCAAGAGGGCAGACCATGTATCGTTGTAATAGAACAAAAAAGCGACCTCGTTGGCGTTGGCATCGAGCCAATCCTCCAATCGTTCTTGTACGGTGTTCACCATTTTATCCCTTGCAGTGGTATTGCCCATCAAGTCGGCAATGCGAGCCGTTTGAATCAAGCGGTTCATCACCTGCCCTTCATTGTAAGAATCCGTCCAAGTGGCAAGTCCATCATTTTCCAACAATTGCACTTTTTCGTTCAAATTTTGTGGGTTGAATCCTTCGCTGTAATTGTCGAGGTAGGGCAGAGTGGGCAAAATGCCGTAAAAAGTGTTTTCAATGCTAAAGCTGTTTCCCTGCAAGGTCTTCATTTCGCCCCGAACGGTGGGGTAAGAATAGCCGCTTGGGTTGGGCGAATCTGCCGCCAAATTTGCCCATTGGTGGGGCAGCAATCCCATCAGCATTTTGTTGTTGTTGCCTTCTTTGACCTCCGTTTCGACCACAAAATCGGTTCGGACTACGGAAGTCGTTTCGTTGTAATTCCAAGTCGTTGTGGTGTTTGTTGGGAAAACGTAGGCGTATTTTTGGTATTCTGCTGCAACAGCTTGGACATTGGTGGCACTTTGTGGGAGAAATGCCATGGACCAATAATTTTCGCCGTTGAGTGAAGAAGTATAGTTGTTTCCGCTTTGGGTCCAAGTGCTACCCATCGGTGCATAGACTGCAAAATCTGCTCCGCTGATTGCGTCTGTAATCACCAATTTTTCATTGTCAATATTGACCGAACCTGACCTCACTTCAATTTGGGCAACATCGTCCGAGCCTTTGGTGAAGTACAAAAAGGTCATGCCAATTCCTGCGGTGGCTTGAAATTGGTGGTTGGCATCGCTCCAATCCATGGTGACTGTCCAATCTGAAAAGTCGGATACCAATGCTGCATTGGCGTTCAATCCTGTCACGCCTACGGTGATGGGGTGGGCATCTCCAATGACTCCCCACGGAATGTAGGCGGTGATGAGTCCTTGATTGATGGTTTTGAGGGTATAAGGATAGTTGAATAGGTTGTCGGCGTGGTTGTTTTTGATTTTGGCTGACCACCAATCGTTGGTCGGAGCGGGTTTGGTGGCTGCGATGCCTGTGGTCATCGGCGAACCCGATGGATAGCCGTTTCGCCCTGCTTCGTCCGTTCCTGGGAATTGGGTGGTGTAGCTGCCGCTTCCTATGGGGACGTTTTGGGCGGTGAGAATTGTTGTTAAAAGTAGGAGGATGAGGGTTTTGAAGTAGTTGGAAATCATGGGATTTGTTTTGTTTGTATTTTTTCTGCAAGATAAGGTAAAAAGGGATTTTTTTTGGGAATTTAGAGAAGTGAAGTAGTGGTGATGTAGGAGTTTGGTAGTGGTAATGTAGCGATGCTGTAGTGAGATTTGTTTGTTAACCTGTTATTGGAGGGAAGTTTACTGATTGTACTTATTCGTCCGCAACTTTTTAACCTCATTTGGATGTCGGCTTGTATGAATAAGTCCAACAAATTATTTTCCCCCAATAAATTAAAGAACTTATCTCGACCCATTTTTATCGCATGTTTGTGAAATATTCCATCCTCTTGAAGGCGGTGGAATAATTTGCGACCTCCCATTCCCTTTACTTTGACTCGTAAATCCTTCACACTCTTTAAGATAATTTCTTCCTCCAAGGCTAAACGGCTCATATAACGATGACGATCATACCACGCTTAACGACTTTTACCGAACAATCCACATAGCACACTTAGGCTATGATTAGGATATAAAAACCTTAATTCACAGACTGTTCGGCACCAAACTTTTTTTTGATTTCCAACCCAAATTCTTGTTCTGCTATATCTACCATCGTTTCTAAGCTCTCTATTTTTAGCTGACTCAATGATAGTTTTTTCTCCAATTCCTCTATCCGAGATTGAAGACTTTTTACAGTTTGCGATTCTTTTATATCCATAGGCTTTGGAGTTAATATGCTCATATCTCCTTTTTTGCGATACCATTTTACGAACTCCTTGACCACATCTTTATTCGGCAAGCCGTATAGCTCTGCTCCCATGGAGTAGCTAAATTTGCCCGATAAATAATCTTGTGCTACTTTGCGTTTTAAATTCTCGGAGTACTTGCGGTAATTTTTTACCAATTTACTTTTTTTTTGCATTTTGTCCTAATTTTTTGTAAGCTTATTCTAGGACAAGTCAGTTTTACAGGGGACAAACCCATATTGCACCCATACTAAATTCTTTGCTGTGATAGAGAAAGAAGCGCAAATCACCCTACCGCATACCCCGTTGCAGGGCGCAATTCCGTGGGCTGAAAACCAATCACAATATCCGATTTGGGAACACCTCTTTCCACCAAACGTTCTGCAAAATCAATCTCTGTCCAATTGGCTTGCAGCCATATTTTTCCGTCAATGATGTCAAAATGCACATTGCAGGAATGAATGAAATCGTCCTTTTCTTCTGTCCAACCGATGCTGTACAACATGAAGTGATTCCGAACGGTATCTGCAATGACGATATTTTCTATAGTTGGCATATTGACTGCTTTTATGGGAGCTTCTTCCTCTAAAATGCCTGTAATGATTTGTTGGTAATTTGTTATTCTATCCATTGGTCTATCGTTTGTTTGTAAGGATTGTAAACAATCAATTTGATTTTGTAGAAAGCGATGGTTTTTTGGATGATTGGCAACAAGAAAAATCGCCGATAGGGAACAATTGGAACGGCTAAATAAAGGATTCTATCGGGTTCTCTTTCCATCAAACCAATGTGGTAATTCAAGTATTTTCCTACGGCTGCATGAAAATTCGTCACCAAAACGGGACCTCCAAAGGTTTTGATTTCCACCGCAATTTTTACATTTTCTTTCTCGGCTGCAATGATTTTCTCTGCTCCCAAATCAATGTCATAGGTGACTCCTTCAAATTTGAGTTTATAAGGGTCGTCTGTAATCACCCAATCCTCTTTTTCAAGAGCAAGACGTACAATATCGTGATATAGGTCTTTTGCCATATTTTATGTAAATTTCCTTTGGTATCTTCAAATATGAATTGCTTTATTTAAAACAACGAAGAACTAACTTTGGTTTCTATTGGAGGAAAGAGAAATCCAAGGAATTGATTGAAAAATGACTGACTACCATAAAATATACCTCCAACTAAAAGAAAAATACACCGATGAAGAAATTGCTGATTTTGCAATGATTCCAGCAGATTCAACTACCGAAGAAGCGCAAAAAGGCAAGGGAGTAATTTGTAGTATGGCGGCTGAAAAGACGGGAATTCCTATCTGAACAAGACAAATTGTTGGCTGCTTTGTTGGCTTTGAAATTATTTTATCATTGCTCTTATTTCTTGAATGTCCACGTACTCTAACTTTATAAACGTATCTTTCAAATGGGTGAAATCCTTATCAGTTGTGATTAAAGTTAGGTCAAAAGCACTTGCGGTAGCTGCAATCTATAATTTACAATTCAGCAAGCAATTCATCCAAGGTATATCCCCAATCTATTTCATCCGCCTTACTCCTAAATTCTTGGTAAGTAATTGGCTGGTAACTCTGTTCTTTTGCCAAATCTTCGAAACTCACATTTTTCCTAATTTGAACAACTCCATCCTCCAAACTTAGCTTTCGTTTTGGAGTATTCACTGCTTCTATATTCTTGTAAATAAGGTGCAATTTTTCCCAATCATTCATTTTTGTTACCAAATCAATGATATTTACTTTAAGGTCGTTTGTTGTTAGCATACTAAAAATGTTGTGTTTACAAATTCTATATTCTAAACCCAATTTGTTCTTATTTGGATTCCAATTGCATGAAATTTTTGAACAAGAACTGCTAGATAGGAAAGGAACTTACTCATTTGGCGTATCATACTGAACTCCAAAAAATAGTACAGAAAAGTTCTTTTGCATCTAAGAGTTCTTGTTCTCCAAACCTCACCCAAACAAATCATCCACCGTCAACACATTCTGAATCAGCCCCAAACTATGCTGATTGTGCTTCAATCCAAAAGTAGTAATCAATGTCCAGAAGAGTTGTTTGTTTGTTTTGGTGGACGCTTGGAAAACGCCCATTTTGTTTCGCAATGCAGCCGCATAGTCTTTGGTGAGGGTAAATTCAGTGTTGTAAAACTTGATTTCACAAAGGTTGATGACTTGGTCGTTTCGGTCAATCAAAAGGTCGATTTGTGTACCTTTTTCGCTTTTAGTTCCCTTTTTGTAGAAAGCAGAAGATTGGGAATAGACACCCGAAATGCCCAAGGCTTTTTTGATAGCCGCTAAGTTTTTGAGGCATAGATTCTCGAAAGCGTAGCCACTCCAAGTTTTGTAGGTCTGTGTTTGACTCAATCGTTGCCAAACACCTGTTTCTTCTTGCAGGTTGTCTTCCATAAATTGGAGGTAAAACAAAGAATATTCATCTGTCAAACGGTAGAGTTTTTCCTTTTTCTTTTTGCCGAAAGGATGGTAAAAAGAGATAAATCCAGAGTGGTACAATTCTTCCAGTACTTTGGTCAGCCCTCCACCATTCGAGAGTTTGCTGATATCGACAATTTGATTGCGGGTCAATCCTTGTCGTTTGGTCGCCAAAGCCCGAATGACCGCAATGTGTTTTTCGGCATTGGCAAACAAAGAGGGATACAAACGTGGAAATTCATTTCGGAGCAAGCCATCTTTGGAAAAGCAAATTTGCTCAATGTTTTGAATCGCACTTTTACCCACTTCAATTTCCTTCAAATAATGCGGAATTCCTCCAATTGCCATGTAGAGCTGAACGATTTGGTAGCGGTTGAAATTGTGGTGACGGCTTTGGAGGTAGGCTTCTGTGTCAGATAGGTTAAAAGGCTCTAAATAAATGCGTTGGGTGATACGGTTGTAGAGTCCTCCTGTGTTGTTGACCACTTTTTGTATCATCCAAGAAGCGGCCGAACCACATATTACAACTACAATATTTTGGCGTGATGCCCAACTGTTCCAAAAGAAACCCAAAGCTCGGAGGAAGCCTGATTTTGGAGTAGATAACCACGGTAGTTCATCAAAAAAAACAACTTGTTTTTCGGATTTGGTTTTTTGTTGGAGTTCGAGGTATTGAATCAGGAGGATAAAGGCTTCCATCCAATTTGCAGGTGTTTTGACAGGGAGCAAATTTTTGGAGGCTTTGGTGAGTTCAAATACAAAGTTGAGTAGCTGTTCTTCTTTTGGAGCTTTCAGTGCGCCTGTCACTTCAAAATCAATGTGACCTTCATAAACCGAACGAATCAAAAAGGTTTTACCTACCCGCCTTCTGCCTATTACGGCTATCATTTCAGGCTCATTGGAGGTTAAAGCTTTTTGCAGTTTTCGCTTTTCTTGTTCTCTACCGAATAGTGCTGTTTGCATATAATTGGTTTGATAGGTTGCTGAATCTATGTAAAAATAGGTAAATTTAGCAGCTTATCCAAAAAATAGGTCGCTGAATGTATGATTTTGGAGGTAGATTCAGCGACTTATTTTCGTTTATTGAAGCAAAATCCAGAATTACCCTTGTATTTCTAAAGGTTGAGTAGAGAATTACCCTTGTGTTTCTCAAACTTAATACGTATTTTTGTCAAAAAGCAAAATATGCAGCGAAATATTACCTCCAAATTGCTAGCTTGGAAAAACCAGTACAATCGAAAACCCTTGATTGTAAGAGGTGCTCGACAAGTTGGAAAATCTTGGTCCATTAGTGCCTTTGGCAAGGAATTTTTTGAAGGACAAGTCCATATTATCAATTTGGAGAAAAGAGTGGATTGGCATTCTATTTTTGAGAAGAATTTAGATGTGGTCAGAATTTTGGGTGAATTGGAAATTGCGCTCAATACTCGTATTGAAGTGGGCAGAGATTTGCTCTTTTTGGACGAAATCCAAGCCTGTCCAAAAGCCATTAGTGCTTTGCGTTATTTTTATGAGCAAATTCCAGACTTGCATATTATTGCAGCAGGTTCGCTTTTGGAGTTTGCATTGGAGGACATTCCTTTTCCTGTGGGTAGGGCTCAGATGATGAACATGTACCCGATGAGTTTTGCGGAATTTTTGAAGGCAACGGGCAAAGAACGCCTTGCAGAGATTGTAGAAAACCCACCTGTGGAGCAAGCCGAATTTGCCCACAATTTGCTGCAAAAAGAATTGAAGCAGTATTTTTTCATTGGAGGAATGCCCGAATGTGTGCAAACTTTTGTCCATACTGGAAAAATGGCAGATGTTCAACAGGTTCAGACAGATTTGATTGAGACTTATCGACAAGATTTTTCTAAATATGCTCCTTTTTCAGACAAGCGTTGTTTGAATGATGTGCTGTTTTCGGTGGCGGGAAATGTGGGGCAACAAATCAAATATACTCGTTTATCGGAGAGTTTTTCAGGCACAACGAATAAAAAGGCATTTGACTTATTGACAACTGCCCGAGTGATTCACAAGGTTCGAGCTACTTCACCTGCGGGTTTGCCATTGGCGGCAAATGTTTCGGAGAAAAAGTTCAAAGCTATTTTGTTGGATATTGGCTTGCTTGCTCGTTTGAGTGGGCTATCGCTTGCGGTTGAGTATCGCAAGAATCAATTGTTGACGATGTTCAAAGGTGCGCTTGCAGAGCAGTTTGTAGGACAAGAATTGTTGGCGAATGGACAGGAGGGGTTGTTTTATTGGGCGAGAGATGCCAAAAGCAGCAATGCAGAAATTGATTATTTGATGGCGAAGGAGGGAAAGATTGTTCCTATTGAAGTGAAAAACAGTGCGGTAGGTCGCTTGCGAAGTCTCCATTTATTGTTGAAAGAATATCCCAATTGTGAAGAGGGAATTATTTTTTCGGATGCTCGTTTTGGAGAGATACGGGAGCAGAGGTTGAAGTTTTTGCCTTTGTATTTTGTGGGAGCGAGCGGTGGGGAGGGTTTGAACAAGAACTGAAAGATGAAAAGGAACTTACTCGCTTGACGCATCAACGGTGGATCCAAAATACATTGCAGAAAAGTTCTTTTACATCTAAGAGTTCCCCGATTCGACCATTGGGGCAGGCTATGTTCTCGAACATTCACCCAAACAAATCATCCACCCCCAACACATTCTGAATCAGGCCCAAACTATGCTGATTGTGCTTCAATCCAAAAGTGGTAATCAATGCCCAAAAGAGTTGTTTCTTGGTTTTGGAGCTTTCTTGGAAGATACCAATTTAGTTTTGCATTGGCAATGCAATCGCATAGTCTTTGGTGAGCGAAAACCAATAGATTATTTTATCGTAGAAGAAACCATAAAAACAATTGCATACACACTATAATTAAGACCATCAACCCATTTTTGTAATATATGAGTAACTCAATCCATGATTCTAAAAAATCCACTTCTTCAATACTCCAAGAAAAGAAAAATCATCTCCTTCAATTATTGAATGTCGTTCAATCCGAAATTTCGAGTGACCCTCAGACAGCTTATGTGTCTATTCAACAGGCGTTTAGTTTAGCAAAAGAATTGAAGGATCAAGAAAGCTTAGCGACTTTATACAGACAACGAGCCAAATATTTTCAATTGATTGGCAATTACGTCAATACTGCAAAAGACTTAGAGAAGGCAAAATCGATTTATGAGCAACTCAACAATCAGGAGGGAATTGTGGATTCAGTGAATAGTTTTGCTGTTTTAGAGTATTTCAAAGGCAACTTTCAAGAAGCACTGAGTTTTATTGAGGATGCGCTTAGGTTGAGCAAAAAAATCCATCATGAACAAGGTATTGGGAACAGTTTCAATTTATTAGGTTCAATACTCAAGGAGCAGGGTAAATATGATGAGGCGTTGAAGTATTTTTTTGAAGGTTTGGAGATAGTTGAAAAATTTGAAACCCCTGAACTTGCTGGACATTTTTACAACAACATCGGCATTATTTATTCCATCCAGGGAAACCGCCAAAAAGCGCTGCATTTTTTGCACAAGGGCTTGGAAAAACGAAAAGAATATGGCAGCAAATTGCACATAGCAGGAAGCCTTACCAATATTGGATCTGTCTATGCACATTTGAAGGATTATAATCGAGCTTTGCAGTATTTTCAGCAAGTATTGGACATCTACCAAAGCCTTGTTCCCGAATCCGAACAGGAAGCTCTTGGGCTTACCAATATGTCAATGATATACAGTAAAACAAATGAATTTGAAAAAGCACTGGAATACAGTCATAAAGCATTGGTGATTCGGCAAAAATTGGGTGTCAAAACAAATGAGATATTCACCCTCAATAACCTTGCTATCCTGTATATTGATATGGGGCGGTATGAAGAAGCATTGAAGTATGTAATTGAATCCGAGAAATTTGCGATTGAAAAAGAATTGAATTCTTCATTGGTGATGATTTACCAAATATTTACACAATGTTATGAAGGTTTGAAAGAATTTGAAAAAGCGGTCATATACTACAAGAAACTATTGGAGGTGAAAGACCAACAATACAATGAAGACAAGGCAAACTCTATCGCAAAGCTACAAGTGACTTATGAAACGGCTCAAAAAGAGAAGGAAATCGAACTGCAAAAGTTGGCTTTGGAGAAAAAAGAATTGGCTTTGGAGCGTAAACGAGATGTTGAAAAAATGAATGTTCAACTGGAAAAAATGGTGGAACAACGCACCCAAGAACTGAGTATTCAAAACAAGCAGTTGAAGCAATACGCCTATATCGTTGCCCATGACCTCAAAGAACCTTTGTGCAATCTCAGTGGAGTAGCCAGACTACTGAATGAAAGCTATCGCCATCAATTAGAGCCTGTTGCACAGAATTTTTTGGCGCACATTGAACAAAGCACTACGTATATGAATAGACTTTTGGAAGATTTGTTGGTCTATGCAATGCTCAACAAAGAAGTATTGTTATCTATAGAAGTGACTTCAATGAACGAGGCAATGCAAGAGGTAGAGGAGATTTTGAGTGAAAAAATAAAAATGAGCGAGGCTAAAATTATTTTGGGTAATATGCCACAAAAATTGAAAATAGCCAAGCGGCATTTGGTTTTGTTACTTCAAAACATCTTGAGTAATGCCCTGCAATTCAATCGAAAAAACGTGGCAACGCTTATACGAATCACCAAAACTATTGGAAACCACTACTACCGTTTTGAAATCAAAGACAATGGAATCGGTATAGAACCCGAAAATCAACAAAAAATTTTCAATATTTTCCACCGACTTGACAAAGAAAACTATGAAGGCACAGGAATTGGATTGGCAATTTGCGAAAAAATCGTCCAATTGTATGGTGGTGAAATTGGTGTAAAAAGCACTATCAATCAGGGGAGCACATTCTATTTTACTTTGCCTCGGTGATTTGTTGATTGAAGCCAGATTTTAGGCTAATTTTTTGCTCTAACACTTCCCATAAATACCTCTTTCATATCCCCCTTTGCTTCAAAACTCGCCACAAGAAGGTAAGGAGCAAGAAACATCATTCCTGCGAATGTTCCTATCAGTCCCAATATGAGTCCTTTGGGGGAGAAATGATGCCTCCATGCCAGCCATACTCCCGAGAGTACGAGATAGCTCGTAAAATCTAAATTGAACTGTCCTGACCAATTCATTGCTGCTATGTTGTCAAGAAAAACGGAGAATAAATCTATGCCGTGGTGAATACCTACATAAATGGTATATACTCCGATGCTTAGAAAAAAAATAACCAAAAGTAATCGAAATGTTGACATAGTTCTTGCCCAAAAGGAATTTGAAAATATCTTATTTTGGTAAAATTACTGTGATAAAGCACACAAAATTAACTTTAATCCTCCATCCAAAGACAGTCCTGAAAATCCGTGAACATGTGGAAAAGCAACCCAATTGCAATTATTCTCAATTTGGGAAAAAATGCCATAACACAATAACCTGCAATTGCAGCGTAGGAATGTAAAAAATGAAATCCGATACTGCATCTTCTAGGGTCAAAAATTGGATCGGCTGCCAGATGATCTAAATCTACCAACATGGTTAAAATCATTATCCACCATGCTTTTTTCCATTCTTCCCTAAAAAATATCCATGCAATAAGACCTGGAAAAAGAAAATGTAGGCTGTAATGGACAATTGGTTGTAAGATTTGAAGTAGTTCTATTGTTGTCATTATTTCTATTTGATAATAAGCAGTATGTCTTTAATCTTTCGTCCAAAGTCTAAATAGTTTCATAGTTCTATTTTTTCGATAAAAAATGAGCCAACAGCAATCCGATACCTACGCCCCACAATATCCAAGTAGCACCGTAGAGTCTGATTTCGAGCGTTTCACCATACAGTTCTCCAAACCAAGCCAAGGCGATTGCATCTAAGAAAGTAGCACTATAGGTCATGATTGCTGCGGGAACCAACAGCTCAGATGATTTGATTTTGGCGACCTTCATGGTGATGAAAATAAATAGGCAGGTAATTGGGAAAGCCAAAACAAACATTCCTATCAAGTAGGGATTGTTGGCTGAAAAGACAGTTGCTCCCAACAATCGAATGGTCATGGCGGCTGCAAACCAAAAAATCGCTCCAAGTACAACGAACAGTGGTGTCTGAGAATTTTTCATTTTTGTGATTTTATTTTAAACCTAAATTTTTCAAGCAAAAGCAAAATTGGTCAAATCACCTTGTTTATTTTAGACGTTGCCGTACATTCGAGAGGAAAGCTTACCTTTTAATACTGCCAACCATTTGTTTGATTTCTTTGAAATAGTTGGATAACCAACCGTAATTGAAGTTTTCTTCGGTCAATTGTAGGTAGAAATTTTCTGTAGTAAAATCCAAAACCGTGCTTGCCAAACCATTTTTGCCTTGTAGCCCAATATCTCTCGCCCATACCCCCAAAAATGCGCTTCCCACTTGTTGGTTTGCCTTTTCCAAACACTCTTTGAAGATTTCAACCGATCTATTGACCCTCAATTGACGGCTAAAAAACAAGTCTTGCTTGAAGTCCAAAAGCACTTGAATCAGTTCTGGATCCACATTTTTGCACAAAGCTTCCCTTTCTGCCATGATTTTGGTTCTTTGAAGGTGATGGGCCAAAAGCAATTCTGTAAACACTTCAAGGTCTGCGAAATGGTGGTAAAAAGAAGATTTGCTTTTTTGTACTTTTCGGGCAATGACTTCTACCTTCAAACCTTTAGGCCCTTCTTTCGAAAATATACCATAGCCTGCCTCAATCCAAGGTTCTTTGATTTTGTTGGTCATGTGGCGTTTTTTTTGAACGGAATACATTTTACCCATTATCCCTTCACTTCCAACAACTTCTTCAACGCAAGGATATACTCTCCAAAAGCTATTCTTCCATGTTCTGTTGCCTTGTAGGAAGTGTTTGGGCGTTTTCCCACAAACTTCTTCTGCACCACAATGAACTGTTTGTTTTCGAGAGAAGCCGTGTGGCTTGCCAAATTGCCGTCAGTTACGCCCAATCTTTCCTTTAAAGCATTGAAATCCATCCATTCATGTACCAATAACAATGACATGATAGCGATTCTTACTCGACTGTCAAAAGCCTTGTCCATTTGATCAATAATATCTTTCATATACAAAGATGAGTTTAAAAAGAAAATACTTTGAAATGTAAAGTTAAACTAAAATTGTGAAAATTCCTAATTTTTATTCCCCTCCGAAGATGTTAAAAATAGGAGCTACATGAGTTTACTTCAATCGTATCAAGAAACCAATAAACAGACACTAAATAAAGAATTAAAATGAAAAAACCACCTCTAAATCAGATTGTTGGAAGTTTCAATTTTTTGCCATTACTAATCAGCTAATTACCGTCCTATGTCATTTGTATGAACTGTTGTATCAATGCCACCAAAGTCTGGGGTGCATCCTCTTGGCAGAAATGTCCTACATTGTCCAAAGTGACGATGGGACCATTTGGAAACAAACGCTTGAAATCGTCCATCACTACTGCAGGAGGCATGGCTTTGTCTTCCAATCCTTCGGCAAGCATTGCAGGAATCGCCCTTACTTTGGAGAGGTTGCCCGTTTTGATACCTGCAACGGCGTAATCTTTGATACGATTCAAGGCAGCATCTAAAGGAAATTCAATGGCGGCAATCGTTTCTTCGGGCGTTGCGAAGGGTAGAGAATAGGCTCGAATCCAATCAGGTGTGACGGCTGCGGAATTGGTAAAATTGAGTTTCTTCATGTTGCTCAAAACATGGTTGCCCAAATGTTTCATGATTTCGTAGTACGTGCCATCATTGTATGTTTTCAGAACCCATTGAAACCACTGTGAATCCTGCAATTTGGAAATCTGTTTTTCAGGCTTTGGTATATCTCTCACTGCAGTCCCGTAGCCAAACATCGTATTCATCAAACACAGTCTTTTGACCCGTTCGGGATGTCGAATCGTGCAAGCTCCTGCAATCGGACCACCCCAATCTTGGCAGACGATGGTGATGTTTTGGAGATCCAAATGGTCTATCAAAGCAGCTAAATTTTCGACATGGGTTTGGAAGTTGTATTTGCCATCAGTAGGGGTTTCGCTTTTGCCATAGCCCATATAGTCTGGCGCAATGACTCTGTGGGTTTTGGAAAGAGGAGGAATGAAATTTCGGTAGATATAACTCCAAGTAGGTTGTCCGTGAAGGCACAAAATGGGTTCGCCTTCGCCCTCGTCAACGTAGTGCATCTTGAAGCCCAAACCTTCAAAGAAGTGGGGAGCGAAGGGGAAAGTACCGTTGAATGTTTCGTTTGCAGGAATCATTGTGTAGGATATTTTGATGACGGGTGATTATAAAATTCGCTGATAATCAATTGGTTGATTTAAATTGAAAACTGTTTTTTATCTCTTCAAAGATTGGCTGCATTGCTTCAAAGTTTTTAGCCTCTTCTTTGAAGGTAAGGATATAGGTTTCTGAATTGTGCTGGAAAATATAGGTTGCTGCTTTTATTCGATTTACAAACTCATCTTCTTTGAGATAGGTATAGGTGAAAACTTTGCCGATTTCGTCACCTACTTTTGTATCCTCTATTGGACTGACATTCATTTCATCAAAATTTCGCTGCAATCCTTCCATGTATTCTTTGGCATTTTCGCTCAAATCCATCGGCTGTACCTCCATTTTTTTGGACTCTTCGTTGTAGGCCATTCGAGCTTTTCGCATATTCAATAGTATGGTTGCCTGATAGTCAATGGTATCAGTTTTTTCAGGAGCTTTTGCGTCCAACGCACCTGACTTGTTGTGTGCTTTCACCGTCCATCCTATAGGAATGTAGAGGGTGTAGGGTTTGACTTTGGAGTGAAATGCTTGGTAAGTAGCTTTTGCAGTTTGAATAGGCGTTGACTTCGTATCGGTCGGAGTATTGGCAGAGTTTTCTTTTGCAGGCGAATTGTTGGTCGAATCATTTGCACAAGCACTCATTGTCAAAATAATACAAGCTAAAAAGATGTGTTTAATTGTGTTCATCTGTTTGAATATTTGGTTTCAAAATTAGGTTTTGAAGGTGGGAATTCAAAAGATTTTGTAGCTCATTTCTTCATAATCTTAATTTTATGCAACTGACTCTCCTTATTTAGAGGCTACTTTTAGTTCGATACTTATTAGACTCATGACAACTGCAAGTTCGAGCAAAAAATAAGTGAGGCCTAAATTGGTTAAATTTTGATAATGGTAAAATACCAAGCCAATTGAAAAACAGCAATATATGAGATTTGCAATAGCAATAGCTTTTAAGTAAGGTCTCCAATTTTCTGTATTTCGCACATAACAGCTAAAGTCATAAGCTGCAAAAACACATGCGATAAGGCATAGACGATACAGTGCTTTTGGAGACATTCCAAAGTAATTTTCAAATCTTACCAAAACCACTCCCAATAACAAAGCGGATAACAATGCTCCAAAACCGTCTATTAAGAACATTCTCCTTGGATTCAAGGTCATTTTATTTGCGATTTGCTGAAACATTAGGGGTGTTTTTTATTGTTTTATCCAGTGGGTTTTCTACCAAATTTCAGTAATTTTTAACCATTTCAATATTATTGATATAGAAAAATCAAGTCTTTTTGGGATTTAAATAATTGGTTTGTAAAATTTTGTGAAATTATTTTCTTCAAATCAGCGTTTTTCAATACGCCATCGTCCTTACTTCAATTCAATTTTGTCAATTTCCAATTTGAAGTCTTCTGCCTTTTTATTTCCAATCAAAAAACCAATCTCTTCCATAGATTCTGCCGAAAAGTTGGGCATATCCAATTTTCTCCCCCTAAAAGTAGGCTGCAAATCCTTCAATAAAATTTCGATGACCTGCCACTCTCCAGAAGTTTCAAAACTGGTGACATAGGACTGATAGTCATTGGATTGAGTTTTTACCCTAAATTGATATTCTTTACCATCTCCTTTTAGGTGAAGACAAACTTTGCTGTAAGTTGCTATTTCTGCAGTATTGAAATTGTATCGAAGAGAAGAAAATCCTCCATTGTTTTCCAGCGAAACAGCTCCCTCAAAGACACCATTTCCTTCTGAATTTAAGTAAAATTCACCTGAAGATCGCCCTCCCATCACCACATCATCTACAACCTTCCAGTTGTTCAAGGAGCTATTTTTGTGGAAGTCAAAAAGGGTGAAAGAATGTACAATGGTCAGTATAACAATAAGTGATAACAACTGGGTCATAATATTTTTTGTTTGTGTTTGGAATAATATGCATCTTAGGTGAACAAACTCCAACAATCAATGCAAAAAATGACATTCTGTTCACCATTCGTCTATTTTTTATACTACAAAAGACCATCTTCAAAACGGAAGCAACTTGCCTCAAGGAATTCTATTTGAATGATAGGAACTTTATTTTACTTGTTTGGGTTTACTCTTGCAGAATCTAAAAATTATTTCCTAAATTTACGCCACCAAAAAAATGCTGGGGGATTAGCTCAGTTGGCTAGAGCGTTTGACTGGCAGTCAAAAGGTCAGCGGTTCGACTCCGCTATTCTCCACAAGATTTATGACGCTATTCTTTTAAGTAAGGGTAGCGTTTTTCTTTTATATAGCTGTATGACAATTGTTTAGAGGCTTTGAAGTACAGTTTCTATTTTGCTTATGATAAGTTTTAAAGAAAGTATAGTAGAGAGAATTCAAGGCTAAATCAAGCAAATGTTTGTACCATGTTTGTACCAAAGTATTAACCTAAACATTTAGCTGTAAACTTATTACAACAGTTTATGGCAACTTTAAAAGTGGTATTAGATACCAGAAAAACCAAGAAAGATGGCAAGTATTTGGTTAAAATCAGAGTAACCCATCACCGAAAGTCTTGGTATTACCCTATTGACATCTATATTTTGGAGAAATATTGGGATGCTTCTAAAGAGCGTGTAAAGCGACAATATCCCAATGCAAAACTCCTAAATCTCAAGATTAGAGACACTTACACCCAAGTAGAAACACAACTATTAGAATTGGAGAGAAGTAATCCTAACTACACCCTGAACGACATCAAGAACCTATTCACCGAACAAGAACCTGAAATACCTACTACCGTATTCTCCTTCGCTGACGACATCATCCAACAGATGAAACAAGCCAAACGAATAGGCAATGCTCAGTCTTACACAAATGGTATTGTCAAACTAAAGGAATATGTAGGTGGTAAAGAAGCGTTTTCGTTTGAAGAAATAGACTATAATTTTCTGTGTGAATGGGAAGCAAACCTATTAGGCGGAGGTTTAAAAGTCAATTCTGTAGCAGCTTACTTCAAAGCCATTAGAGCCATCTACAATCGAGCCATCAAAGCAGGGATAGTAGATAGAAATTTGTATCCATTTGACGAGTATAGAATCAGAACGGAGAAAACTGTTAATAGGGCTTTGAGCAAAGAGCAAATTCAGTTAATTGAAGGGTTGGACTTAGCTCCCGATACGGCTATCAGTAGAGCCAGAGATTACTTTATGTTGTCCTTCTACCTCATAGGCATCAATTTTAGAGACTTGGCTTTCCTAACCATAGAGAACCTCCACAAGGATAGAATTATCTACAAACGAGCTAAAACAGGCAAGATATACAGTGTAAAGCTCCTCCCCCAAGCAAAACTATTATTCGACAAATACCATGAAGTCAATTCCTCCTTTCTACTACCTATCATATCGAGTAAATACAGTGGAGATTTGGAAAAGCAAGTGAAGGTAGCCAAAGAAGCGGTGAAGAATGTCAATAGCAGACACCTGAGAAAAATTGCAGTAATGCTTGATTTCAAAGAACAACTAACCACCTATTACGCACGATACTCATGGGCAAACATTGCCAAGAAATTGGGCTACTCCAAAGATTTGATAGCAGAAGCTTTAGGGCATGAATACGGCAATAAGGTGACAGGTATTTATTTGGACAATTACGATAAGGAGTTGATTGATGAAGCGAATGAAAAAGTGACAGTAGATTAGAATATTGTAGAATCATATTTGAATCCCAAATTTTTGCGAGTACTTAATAGGAGTTGTGGAGGTATGGGATTTTACTCGTTCAAGATAAGCACGTTAAAATTGTTGATTTTTATAAA
The DNA here is from genome assembly GCA_041392475.1 of Chitinophagales bacterium. NCBI lineage: Bacteria > Pseudomonadati > Bacteroidota > Chitinophagia > Chitinophagales > Chitinophagales bacterium. Next base: position 265,971 of record JAWKLZ010000003.1, read on the forward strand.
TTAATTTAACTTTTATGCAACTATGTTTACGTTAAGTGTTACGTATTTTATACCTTTGCTTCTCCATTTAATTATAATATAGTTAACTGAAAGTGTTGAATTTAAAAATAATTAGGCTTAATATTTTACTCATATAAATAAATGCAAGAAACCTATTACAAAACAGATAAAGGAGAACTCCTTTTAGGTGATTCTATTGAGCTTTTAGGTGGTAAGCTTAATCGTTATTATAAAGAAAAATTTCAACTGATTATTACTTCTCCTCCATTCCCGTTGAATGCCAAAAAGAAATATGGAAACTTACAAGGAGATGAGTATAGAGACTGGTTTGCCAGTTTAGCTCCGTTGTTTGAATCATTACTTACTGATGATGGTTCAATAATAATAGAAATAGGGAATTCTTGGGAAGCAAACCGCCCTGTTCAATCGCTTTTACATTTGGAATCATTATTAGCATTTGTCAAGAAGTCCAACTTACGTTTAATACAAGAATTTGTATGTTATAACCCATCACGTTTGCCTTCTCCTGCAATATGGGTAACAAGAAAAAGAATAAGAACTGTTGATAGCTATACACATATTTGGTGGATAGCTAAAAATGATAATCCTAAAGCTGATAACAGAAAAATTCTTCGACCTTATAGTAAAGGCATGCAAAAATTACTTGAAAGGCAAAATTATAATAAAGGAGCAAGACCATCTGGACATAACATTAGTAAAACAGGATTTCTAAAAGATAATGGAGGAAGTATAACTCATAATCTAATTGAATTTGAACCTATTGAAGAAAATAGAGAAAATCGACTACCTTATAACATTACTGATTTTGTTAGTAATCAAGAGAAAAAGAATTTACCACATAATGCTATAAGCCTTTCAAATACAAGTTCAAATGACTATTTTACTAAAGTTTGTAGAGAAAGAGGAATAAAACGTCACCCTGCAACAATGCATCCTGGCTTAATTGCTTTTTTCATAAATTTTTTAACAGATGAAAAAGACTTAATACTAGACCCTTTTGCAGGAAGTAATACAACAGGTTACGTTGCAGAAAAATTGAATAGGCGATGGAAAGCTATTGAGATTATGGAGAGTTATGCAAAACAATCAGTGATACGATTTGAAGAACCAGAACTAAATTCTAACATAAAATTAAAGCCTAATGAGTAGCATCAAGAGTAAGATTAAAGATAAAGTATCAATAGATATATTAGCACAAGGAAGAATACAGGAAAATTTTGTGGGAAGACCATTTTATATTGACTATAAGCAAGTTAAACTAATGACATGTGATGCGTGGAAATATTCAGTGAAAGGTATTCCTCAAGGAGCTTTTTTATTAGCTTTTTATGATGGTGAATCAAATGTTGAGGAAGCCCTTCTATTGAGAGCATTGAATCCAAGCATACTACCAACGGACAATGATAATATACGTTCTATGGTTGCGTATTATAAAGATAATATGAACATAGCTGGTAGAGCAGGTGTTAATGGAAGCAAAGGGAATTTAGATGATTTTACAAGATATGAGTTTAGTTTTTCAGGGTTAGAATGTAGAATACTTGGAGTTTTCTATAAAGTTCCTATAAAAGATGAAGATGACAAAATCATAGGTTATAAAACAGAATTTGGGGCAGATGTAGAGAATTTTTATTCTGCGAATAATTATAAGGTTTATAAAGGGACTGATGAGGTATTGAAGGCAATTGTGAACCAAAGGGATAAAGAAAATGCTATTATAGGTAGTAATAGTGAGTTTAAAATAGGCAAAGTTAGGTATAGTTCAAGTAGAAGATTTCAGAACTTGACCTCCGATGTTGCAGTATATGTTAGCCCCAATGATTTTCTTGGTAAACGCACAGCACTTTTTGGAATGACAAGAACTGGAAAGTCAAATACTATAAAAAAAATAATTGAAGCAACCGTTGAAATATCTACTTCCGCAACAAAGAACTTACCAGATGAAACAACTCCAAATGAAGGGTTATTTAAAGTAGAGAATAATTTGGCGATGTTTGATGATGAAGGTACTCCAAAATATCCCGTAGGGCAAATTATTTTTGATGTTAATGGTGAATATGCAAATGCAAATATGCAAGACGATGGAACAGCCATCTTTGAACTCTATAAAGATGATGTAATACGATATAGTGTAATACAAAAAACGGGTTTCAAAGTTATGAAAACGAATTTTTATAACGATATTTTAGCAGGCGTTGAATTTATAAAAACAGAGTTACAAAATGATGGTGCAGGATTTGTAAAGGACTTTTTAAGTGTGGATTTTACATCTTTATCAACTTATTCAAGTCAATCTGAAAAAATAAGACATGAACGAAAAATAGCTGCATATCTATGTTGTTTAAAAAAAGCAAATTTTAAAGTCCCTTCTAAATTTAAAGTCAAGTTTACTGGACATAAAGAGCTCAATCTATTGGTGAATAAGGAAAAAGCTATTGACCCCTCCAAAGGAATTAGTTTAGACGAGGCAATTAGCTGGTTTTTAGCTATTTGGGAAAATTATTCTACTCACAAATTCTTTAGTGATTATAAAAGTAAAAAACTTAAAGAATGGGCTGACAATGACTTAAAAGCATTATTAGTTTTATTAAGTCAAAAAAGAAAATCAGGTGGAGCAAGAGATAACAACGGTTATCTTCGATTTAGACCTCTTGTAGATTATCATACAGATACTTTAGAAGATAAATCTTTTGAAGAAAATATAGTAGATAATTTAAGAGATGGGAAAATAATAATTATAGATTTATCTCAAGGACCTTCTAATACTCAGAGTGTCTATTCAGAAAAAATAAGTCAGAAAATTTTTGAAGACTCTATGAAGAGATTTATAAAGACACAACCAAATAATTTCATTCAATTTTATTTTGAAGAAGCACATAACTTATTTCCTAAAAAAGATGATAAAGATTTAAGTCAAATTTACAATAGAATTGCAAAAGAGGGAGCAAAACTGAACTTAGGAATGACTTATGCTACTCAAGAACCAAGTTCAATTAGTAGTAATATTCTTAAAAACACTCAAAACTGGTTTATTGCACATTTAAATAATGAAGATGAATTAAAAGAGATTAGAAAATACTATGATTTCAGCGATTTCACTGATTCTCTGGTGCGTTTTAGTGCTACCAATGATAAGGGTTTTGTAAAAATGAAAACCTATACGAATCCGTTTGTCGTGCCTGTACAGATAGATAGATTTTTAGCAAATAAGGAAAGTAAATAATTAAATAATGTCTTATACAAGTAGAAGCAATCGTCCAAATGAATATGCTCATAAGTCAAATCATTCTCAAGTAATTAATGACAAGGATGTTAAGGCTTTTTTAAAGTCATGTGAATTACCAAAAGAAAATGAAAATATAGATTTAGTAAATGACGGAGTTATCATAAAACAAGAAGAATTGGAAAATAACCCTATTAGTATAATAATAACAGTAGATGGAGGTTATACCGATGTTGAAGTTAAAAAATCTTTTCCCTCATCACGTATTGCATTTTATCAATTTGGAGCATTTTGGTTAGATTTAGATGATTGGAAAAAATTGGGAGCGGAAAAACCGTTTATTGCACCTGAAGACATTGCGAAATATAATGATTTAGAAAGAATAAAACTGGTGCTTCCCTCTAAGCATATTACTTATAGTAAATCGAAGAACTTTGTTGATTCTGTTAGAAAAACCTTATATGACTTTTTTATGCAAAAGGACGATGCAGGAGCTATGTTGATAGAAACACTTTCATGGTTAATTTTTGAAGAGTATGATACAAAATCTTCTGCTGAAATTTATGAATTAAAAAATCCTTATGAAGGAGAGATTAAATCTTTAAATCTTAATAAAACAGATATGAATATTGATTTTACCTTTGATTTTAAGGATGGTAAAGTTTATCTCACTGATATATTCAGAATTCATGAAATAATTGATGAAGAGTTGGGAGCTGGTGGAGCGTTAGGATATATTACTTCAATTGTGGAACAATTAATCATTATACACTATATACGATATATACTTAAAATACAACCTACACTCCTAAGTAAAATACTTTTTATTAGAGATGGAAGTTTAGCATTTTTTGGGCAAACTGCTCGTTTACATCGTCCTATGAGGAAATTAATTAATTTTCTAAATGCAAACTATGATATTTTTTTAGTAGGATTGGAAAAGAGTGGAAATTTTGTTGACCATGCTCATGAAATAACAAGTAATATTCTAATTCCTTCTGGTAAGACAGGTTTAGCTCTTGAGAAACCAATAACAGGAAGTAAACTTAAATCTGGGCATACACTTTTAGCTTCTAATAGTTATATTTACAAGTATATTATACCTGGGGATTCATCAAAAACGTTATATGGAGGAACTTCTTATTATAGTGGAAAGATAATCCATAAGTCAAAAAGTGGAAATGTATATGTAGCGAGCTTGCCTATTCTCAATAAGGAGGATATAGTAAATCCTCATAAAAACCATTATTTAAAACTTGACACTATACTTGATACGTTGGATAGTATTAAGTGTGATATGTATGATAATTCACTTATTCCAGTAGCGTTAGTAAATAGGATGGTTTCTCTTGCCAATAAACCCAGTAAAGTTCTACTTGAAAAATTTGCACAGGCTAATTTGAAGTAATTTTTTAATCGGTATAGTTTTTTACCTCCACTCGAAGAACAAAAAATCATCGTTGAAAAAGTAGAGGCTCTTTTAGGAAAATGTGATGCTTTGGCGGAGGAAATTGAAGGAAGTCGGGTTCATGCAGAACAGTTGATGCAGGCGGTTTTGAAGGAGGTGTTTGAGGGGTAGAGATGGCGTTAGTTGTTAGGCTTCCTTTGGAAAGCCCTACAAGAATGATGTGGAAGTTTTAGAAAGAAGTTTGTGGCTGTTTTGGTTTTGGTGGGTGGTTTTGTAAGCTTTTGGTTCAATTATTGTCACGAATCAAAGCAGTATTTTGACCAGACTAAGCCACTTAGGGAATAAGTGAGTGTAGTGATTATAAGATTTACATTACATGCAACATAGTTCACAGCGTTCAACTTCTTTCCAATCACGACCTAAGACATCTACCCAGTGTTGTTTAAGGATTTTTTCACTTACAGCTGCAATCTTCTTGTGAGTCATGTGACTTGCTTCACCATTAGGGTATTTACTCATACCTCCACAGTGTCTTTTAGTTGCATGACCTCTGTGCAATGTAACAGATGAACCTTTATCATTCAATGTGTACCATGTTCTCTTCAATGTATCATCAAGATATTCATTGTACTGTTCATCAGTTGTAAATTCAATTAGCCATTTAGTTACCATCGTTCAATTAATTTAAGAGTTAAATAATAAGGTGATTCACCCTTGTTGTCAATGTCATAAAGAACTTTTTTCATGACGAATGTTTATTTATTGGTGATAAAATGTGAGTTTAGTATATTGATTTAGAGATTATTCTAGCTTCACATCAATAAACTCTAACAATACTTCATTTTTAGTGGTTAAATCATTACTACTTGAAACAGCTTTGTTTACAGGCTGATAACGTTTAGCTAAGAAGGCACTACCATCATTATGTACTATTCGATATAGGTAATTTGGATTACCATTAATTTTACTAATCGTTACATCTGAATCTTTGAGAATTCTATTCATGATACAAGAAGTTTAAGTTTAGTTAAAATGAGTTTGTGATAGTGATTTACTGATTACCCTATAAGTTCAACTTTTACAGAAATTAATTGATTTTTAGGATTTTTTTGTACGTCTGCATCACTCCTGTAATCTGAACCTACTCTAATCTTGGACTATATAGCAAATACTAATAAGTAAAAGGTCATTACAAATATTTTTTCATAACGATAGTCATAGTTACTTCACTCATTATTATTAATATTTAATTGATGAAAAAATAATTATTCTGGCTGATAACCGCCCATTCTCCTCTGTATTTTGAGCTATAATAGGTTTTGACTTCCGATATAAAGCTTGGCAAGGAAATGTTTGATAGTGCGACTACCTACATTTAGACCCAAAATCTCTCAAAGCAATTGCTCCCTTATCAGGCTTCCCTTTCAATGCCCAGCAGCAAAGATATTTATATTATCGGTTCTTTTGATTAGATTTAGGTAAGGAATCCTGTCAGCGTTTCTCACCCAATTAAAGGGCAAATACCAGACGCTAAAGGAAAACCTGCCAAAGAGTTGGAAGAATGGGAAAAGACGCTGTATTACGAGCGTATGGCGTTTATGGTGGAATTTCCACAGATGCGAGAAGTCGTAAATGGTCAAAATCTAACATTGACTATTGGAGGTGTAAAAGCCTACAATCAAGACAATCTATATAGCACCAAAGGCAGTTACGAACACTTCAAGATTTTCATTGGCTACAAGAATACGGTATGTACCAACTTGTCCATTTCCACAGATGGCTTCAAAGGAGATTTGAAAGTACGCAGCATCGAACAACTGTATCAACAGATATTGGACTTATTCAAAAGCTTTAATGCCATGCAGCAATTGGTTCATTTCTTTGATTGGTGTGACCTCTCTATCACCGAAAAGCAGTTTGCACAATTGGTAGGACGAGCAAGGTTATACAACCTATTACCCCACAAGGAGAAAAGCAATCTGCCTGTACTACTGATGAATGACTCCCAAGTGACTACGATAGCGAGGCAGTATTACAACGATGATAATTTCAGCAGACGAGAGAATGGCAGTATTCATTTGTGGAATCTCTACAATCTATTTAGTGCCTGAACGAAAACAGGCTTTTTTATTAAAAACAGATTAAAAAAAAACATCTATGAGAATGTTTTTTTGAGTTTTGAGGCAATTTCTTTCTAAATTACTGATATACATTGCATTGCGCTCATTTCGGAGCAGACAATCCCCTATGAAATACGTTAAAATCTTATTTATCAACAATTTATAAAGAAAAGCCTATTTTGAAACTCAAGAGGCTTTTTTGAGCTTTCGTTTTTTCGCTTTTTGCAGTTTCTTGGCTTTCGCTTTTTGCTGCTCCATGCACAATCTGCCCAATCGCTTTAAATTGTAAGCCAATACTCCCCATGCCACATATTTCTTGAAGCCATCCAAGCCCTTATCCGCTACTTTATCCAAACCACCCTGTTCCAATTCATTAATATTTGATTCTACTGCACTATGTTTACGCTTATAAGTTTTGTAGTTATCTGCCTGGTACGCCTCTTTCTCAGCAATAGTTGGTTTTCCTTTTTTAGGCATCACAACTATATCGAATATTTTTTCCATCGCTTCCTTATTTGATTTCAGCCAGAAACCTTTATCAAAACTAATACTATACAATTTGCACTTTTCTTTGAAGCGTTCCTGTAATTCCTTCCCTAATGGAATCACTAAATCCTTATCTTGTTCTTTTACAGCTACTTTGTGATAAACAATAAAGTGAAATTGGTCAGTTACAATCAACACATTATGCCCCAATTCTACATTTGGGTGCACCTTGCCCTTCTTCAACCACTCCGTTTCAGGTTCAAAAATGGAAAATACCTTTTCCGAATGAGGAATTTGTTCGCCTTGTAGAATACGTCTATCCACCAAATCGATATGTTTTTTTAACATATCTCGATAATATTTCAAGCTTTCTAACTTTGTTGCTAAGTGAGGTTTTGAATCAATTATTTCACTCAAAGCTTCTACTAAATCATTCACTTTCTTTAATAAAGGATAGGTTGCTGCCAAATACTCCTCTGTCGAATCTTGAAGGCGTTTTATATAATTATTACCTTTTCGTTTATGTATTCTTGCTGTAAGCGTATATAATCTTTTTATTTTTTTACGTATTGATTTATAATTACGTAATCCTGATATGTCTACTACGCTTTTTAACAGCTTTATAAAACCAATACATTTATGTACACAATCCCACAATAAACGGATATCGGTTGGAAAATGAATATGACGTTCTACTACAAACGAATCTGCTTTGAGATTCAACTCTAAAATTTTACCTTCCTTTTTTTTTAATTGATGACCTTCATTAACTATTATTTTATTGATTTCATTAAGGTTATCTTCAGTAAGTAAACCAACATTATCTTTAATTGTTTGCAAACAATAATGTTTTACATTCGGTAGATAACCTCTCGTTGCTACACCTAATATCCCTCGAAGTGAATGGTGATTATTCGATAAATCATGTAGATTATCATAATCTATATTTAAATTTAGACGGCAACAACCCAAAACAAATAATTCCCATAAACTCATTCCCAAACGACCCGTCGCTTTTTTTTCTGACAAAATAGCCTCAGATAAAACTTTCAGAACGGCTGTTCGAAGTGCTTCATTCGTGAAAATATGCTGTAATCCTGCTAATAGTTGAGGTAGCTCATGACGGCTTCGCATATCTATTTCTACCTCTCCAATAGGAATCGAATCCAATTGTAATTGTGCTTCAAATTCTTTACGCATCAGATAGTAATACTTTTTTACACGAATCTCATAGACAGACAAATCATCATTTGATTCGTAATTAACATTATACAAATATTGCAATTGCTAAGATAATAATTTCTACTATAAAATTCAAGCAAAAAAAGCTCTTTATTTTAATCAATATCAAATATTTGTGCCTTATCGTTCAAGCACTATTTACAGGAGCGAATAAGAGCAGCTACATTGATACCTTTTTGGATAGAGGAGTGAATGCTATGAGTTTCATTAGGAATTTGGCTACCAATCTCAAAGAAGAATCTGACTTTTGGTTTTTGAGTTGAAGCACAAAGAACAACAGTAAGTTACAAATGAGGTGTACACCTTGATTACTGTTTATTGTATGTGAAAGGCAGGTTGAGTGAGGAAGTTTATCTGATTCCCATTAGGGAAAAAGGATTGATAAATGGATTTATTCACCTGCTCTTACTCTAAAACCCCCTTTTAGCCTGTTTTTGACCTTCAATTGTTTGCCGCTCCTTATATAAATATAACGCTTTTTGTCCTTGGAGGTCTTTATTTTACTGAATAAAAGCCTCATTTTTAGTGCATTAAAACTCAATTATTCTCTCTTACAAGGTCTATTTCGACCTTCAAAGGTCATTTTATGCACAAATCAACACATAATTGAACACAAAAAGGTTTTATGCTGTATTTTTAGGCATTGTTTTTTGAGACGGTTTTTCCTTTTCCTCAACAGTCGGCTATTTTTCGGGGAAGAAATATAAAACCACTGAAAAGACGTAGCAAAATTTTAAGAGCCTGTACCTCCTTATAGTTGTCTCAAAAGTTTGGGATGATTGTGGAGGAGGTAGGGTTTTGATTTGTACAACCTATAAATTATAACGATAAGTTAGCCCAATTATCTTAGTTTCATCTTCTACCACAGTCGATATAACGGACATTAGTTTGGCTGTATCAACTTTTCTTGGTTTTGATTTAGGAAAAGAGTTAACAAAAGAGTACTCACCATTAGATTTATGTTTTGATGGGGGTAAGACGACATGGGTTCTCCAAAGTAACTCAATTTTTTCAAATAGGTGATTAACTGAACCTGCAGGCTCATATGTCATCACAGCTTGATTTTCATCTAAATTAGTTGGCTTAGGTGATTCAATAATTATATGGAAACCCTTTTTACTGCCAGTTAAAGTTACCCATTCATAATTTTTAGGTAATGATAGTTTTTTTAGTAGGAATTTAATAAATCCTCTATTTGTGCAGCCATCAATGTCTATAATTGTTAAACTATTAAACCCAGATACAGTTCCCACTCCAACACTTTTAGTCCAATTGTAAGAAATTAATTCTAATATTGTTTGTTTTTGGTTATGTAAATGTATGTATTTATGTGCAGGATGCTTCAGTTTACTTTGTGTATGTTTGTTATACTCATTTTCTTCTTCATGGATACAAGTAACATTTAAGCCTAAATCATAATATTTTTTTGCGTATGTATACAATTTAAAGCCACCTCCTGTTTTAGGTTGCAAGAAGCTTAAACTATCATGCTCTTCATGAACAATAGAGGAATCTTCTTTTACAATACTTGCGTCAAATAAAATATCATTATATGTTATATTTTTTTCATACATTTCGATTGCTAAATCCCTCGTATCATCAAAACCTTCATCAAGTCTTTTATTGATAGAAGTTTCTTCATTAAATCTGTTAGATAAATTACTCCTAAGGTAGCTTTGTCGAAATCGATTATAAGCCATCTTATAAGCTTCATTTTTTGTCCACATATCTACCCTATACCTAAACTCTGTTTCTGAAAAATCTACTTCTTTAACTTTTTTTATTACCTTTTTAATGAAGCGATAAGACTGATTGGGGTACTTAACCACTTGTTCTTCTGCAAACCGAATAACTATCCATGAATGATTAATAAAAAAATCATTGCGAGAATCATCGGAACCAATACAGTGAATTGGCGAGCCGTCAGAAGTTAAGTAGGGTTCATCAATCTCTATATCAATTAGAAGCTCATTTTTTTTATCATAATAAACAATATCAGGCATATAAAAATCCTCTATCTCTTCGTACTCAATTATTGCTAAATTTTGGTAAAACTTTTTTGATTTACCTTTAAGGAATTGAAAAATTTTTCTTTCAGATGCCCCCTCTAAGTATTTATTTTCTGCATTAGATGGCTTCGTAGCCTCTTCAAAAAAATCATTTAGTAGTTTTTTCCTATACTTATATAAATACTCATGAGAGTATAAATATTTTTTATGTTCTTCAAACTTTGATACTTTACTCAAGAAGTCATTGTATTCATTTTTTTGATAGGACTCCATTCTATTTTGGTAATCTAATTTATAGTTAGCTAAGTCATATTCATATTTTTTTAACTTGTTTTTATAAATCCTTTTGTTTTCTTCATATTTTTTTAACTTTCTATAGTGCGTTTCTTTTTCTGTATCTCTATATTTAAAATGACCATAAATTAAAAATACACCTAAAAAAGGTCCAGCAAAAAACAATATATTAAAGGGAAAGAATTCTGCAATAGTATCTATGGTATGGTTTCTATTAAACTCAGATAGGGACTTTAAAAAATAATATACCAATACATAGAATCCAATAATTGAGAGCCCACAGCCAAGCGAGTTCATTGGTTCATCTGGTTTAGTAGGTTCTTTTGGTTCTTGAGGTTTATGTAAAGTAGGTTCTTTTGGTTCTTGCGGGCGAGAAGGTAAAGGAGGCTTAGCGTCTGCTATATATTTCAAGCCTTCTGGAAATATCACTAATGGGTAGGTATGTTCCATCAAATAAATATTTTTTGCTGTTATTTACGTTACAAACAAAGATAACTATAAATCTCAATACTTATACTGATTATTAGACTTTGGACAAAAGAATTCCATTCAACCGTTGGCTGAGAGAGTGACATAGTGATATTTTCTTATATTTTATCTGATTTGTTCAATGTTTTGCTTGCAATTTTGCTCATTTTTGAGTTTTCGTCTTGGCTTGTGCTTTGTTTTCTTTGGTAAAACAGTATTTTTTTTACGCCCTTGTCCATTTTTAGACTCTTGAGGCTTGAAGGGGCGAGTATCAAAAGTAGAAAAAAGTCTTTTTGCCCCTTTTCGGGTCATCGCAACAGACTTTCTTTCACACGTCTGCTGTGCCCTTTTTACTTTTGGCAGATACTTTTCCCATGGATTAACACAAACTTCAGTGTTTGTGGAGGCAAAGTACAAAAGCCAATAAGTAAGTTGTACTGTCCATATCCAAGCATCCAAAGACTCAACGTTGGATGTTTGGTATTTATCGGCTAATAACTGCTGTTTGCTAAATCGATTATGTGCCTCAATGTCATAGCGATGTCTATAATCGGTTTGAATTTCACGTGTGGTATGTGTGCTACGATTTTTGCCCCATACACCAACAAACATATCCCTATTGAACAAACAAGCCCCTGTTTGTTTGTCTATGAAACGAATGCAGACTAAATCAAATGGTTTATCCTCCATTTTATAGTCATTTTTACCACGTAAAAGCACATCATTCCAACGATAAATATGAACAATGATTTTGCGTCCTTTTGCCAAAGTGGTTTCGTATTCTACTTCATCATCCATGGGCAAATCAAAAATGGGACGTTGGGCTTTACAAAAATATTTCTTTGTCTTAGGGTGCTTAAACATACGCTCCCGCTCGGTTTGCAAATAATAAGGGTCATCTTCGTACGCTTTGTCTCGTCCTCCGTTTTTTTGTTCGCCAATGTAAGGCTTGTAAACTTTTATTCCGTATCGCAATCTACTGATTAAAAGTAGGTTATCGAATTTTTCAATAAGTGGACTGATAAATTCAGGAACGCTGTAACCTGTATCGGAAGTATTGACAACTTTTTCACTTTCAGCAAAGGGTAGATTTTCATCTTCCAATAAATTGCATAGTTGTTGAACCACAACTGATATTTTATCTTCCTGAACATCTACCCGAAGATTATCAAGTGGAATACTCCAAGCAGAAGGGTGGTTAGCATCATACAGATGCAGATTGAGACACGAAATATAGTACCCAATGTCTATGGGTTTGTTTCCGTAAATACGGCTATTAGGTATATTGACGAACCCACGATTTTCTAATGTTGCAGACTCAGGTTTTCGTATCGTTGTAAAATCAGTAGAGAGTTTATACTCTGATTGCAGAGACTTTTTTTTGAAAAATATTTGCTGCAATTCTGATTTTAGCTGTAAATTGTCCTCTGCATTGAGTTCTTCGCCAAATGATGCCATTACTTTTCCCAGTATCGAGTAATGATATTGAAAAAATGGACTCAAACTCAGATGTGTCGGTTTGGGGGCAGTTCTCTCACTACCCAATGCCATGAATATATTCACTAAAGCCTTGGCACGCTTTATGTTTGAATTTAAAATATCATGGCAAAACTGTTCTGCTATAGGTATGTTTTTCACACAATATACTATGCAATAGTTTTGCCTATTTTTTTTGAACAACTTTTCGTCCAAAGTCTAATACTGATTAGTAAACTACCTAAAAGAGCTTAGAGAACATTTATACCTCATTTATCTTACAAGAATACAATCCTATTCATTGAATTATTCCTATATTTGACGAAGAGAATGATACAACTCAATTTCCTAATCAAGCTAAATGTTTGTAAATAGTTTGTACCAAACAGCAAATTAAAAGAATACATCTTGACTTTGAGGAGATTATACAAGGATGGCGTTTGACTGGCAGTCAAAAGGTCAGCGGTTCGACTCCGCTATTCTCCACAAATAATTGAAGCCAAGTAATTTATCGTAAATTACTTGGCTTTTTGCATTTGAACTTACCTATCAATCCTCCCCAAATATCCAATCCTGCCTCACCTCCGTTGGCTGCATGATGGCAGTATCTCCACGCATATCAAGCGAAACAGCACGACCGATATTGTTCTCAGGATGCACATATTGGAATCCAACTGCCCATTTAGGTTGGTCACCACCATATTGCCGCACTCCAAAGGCGTAGGGTTGCAAGGTATTGTAGCGGTTTCGGATGATATCGTTTGTGTCGGTGGCAAATTCACCTTGTTCCAATACAATTCCTTTTTTGGTCACACGCTTGGTCATATAGCCTTGATTGGCAGCCCATTGTTCAGCTATTGCAATCGCTTCGCCGCCTGTGATGTTTCGGGTGCGAGGTTTAGGAGGGATGGCAGTTCGTGCCACATATTTGTAAGGCAGGTAGTCAATACCTTCAATGGCAAAAGTGCTGGTATCAACCATTACTTTTTGAATCGTTTTTTCTACTGTCTGCTCAGTCGTTGAAGTAGTAGCAGAAGGTTCATTGCAGGCAAGGAACCAAAAAATACTGCTGAGAATCAATAAAGAAAGGGTAAATCTTTTTTTCATTGAAAAACTATTTTGAGATTTTGTGAAATAGACTTCCGAAATTTTCGCTTTGAAGAAAAGAGAAATAACGATAAAACCCAATCATTTTTTGGAGATATATTTCGGAAGTTTTGGCTTCAATTTATTCCACGACAGGCGTGTAGTAAAAATGTTCCAACCGTTTGAAAATCCCTTCAAAACTCCTTCGTTGAATCAACACAAAGTCTTTACCGTCATTGATAAATGCAAAAAAGCGATCTACATCAAAAGGCACATCTCGCCCATTTTCATCTACCTGCAATTTGCTGCGACGGTTGATAGGCATGTAGTGAACGGTCAATTTTTGTTCTTTGCCTTTTTTGGGAGTGATGGTCAGAATGGCAAAAGGTTTGGATGCCCGAACAGAGTCAATATGCGGATAGCTATTTTCAAAGCCTTCCAAATATACATTTTCAAAACTTTTGAGAAATTGTATGGTAACAGGTTTGTTCAGTTTTTCACTGGCTGCAATCGCCACTTTGCCGCCCAAAGACTCTACTTCAAAAGAATCTGCAATGGCTTTCAACTCAAAAGAAGATTCTTCAAAATGAGGATATTCCACTTTTACACCTGCAATGTCTGATGCCTTGTAGTTCATCAACATTCGGTCCCGCCAAGTTTCGGGAATCGTAAAAAATCGGGTCATCAAGTGTCCATCATGCCCCAACAAATGTACCACATACGGATCCTCCGTACCTTCGAGCATCATGTAAGTGCCTTTGCGGGTGTGTGGTGCGCCACCGAGTAAATACACTTTTGAAGCTTGTGTACTGTCCTCTTTGAAGATAGAAACCCGTCTAATGGGATCTTCAAAATTCTTCATTGTACTTTCATACGCATCTTTTCCAATAGGGTATTTCACCTGCAATTTGATCAAGGTCATCAAAACACGCTCCACTGCATCGGGACGGGCTTTGTAGCCACGATTGACCTGCCACCAGCCATTTTTTCTATCCAATTGCAGCTTTCTGCCTTCGTTGTCTTCAATGATAATTTTGGTGACGGCTGCGGTGTCAGTGAGCGCAAAAGCTGCGGTCGTTTTATTGAGCGTATTCGTGTCTATACTGTTGATTCCGAACCATGCAGCAAGAGCTATGGCAAAGAAAAGAAGTAAATATATTGCAGTCTTATTCATGTTTTTTTTTGTTTTGAAGTATTACGAAGCATATTTCCGCTTCCGCACATAATTGTACCCAATCCCAAATACCAATAGTGCCAACAAGGGAATCCCAAGATTCACCAATTGCCAAGTCGTTTTTTCGGCTTTCACTTTTGGGGCATCCAATAGCCGCAATTTGATGTCTTTGGATCGAGCTGCAATGATACCATTTTCATCGGTTAGCCATTCTACCGCATTTTGGATCAAAGCTTTGTTGGCAAAGTTTTCTTTGGTGAATTTGTAATATCCCAAAGGACTAATGCGGTTGTTGATAGGGTCATAATCGTTGCGAATCATGTCGCCATCCGAAATGACCACCATTCGAGTCGGTTTACTTTCCTCTCTGAAATCTACACCTTCAATGGTGTCAATCATGGCAATGGTTTCGGGAGCCAAGCGGTTTTTGAAGGGAGAAGGAAACACACCTTCCAACGCTACTGCAATGGGTTGCGGGCCAGCATTGAAGCGAGCGTCGTCCACCTGTCGATTTTGTCGTACATCGTTCACATCCACCATAATTGGCGCAGGCATCACACGGGTTCGAGAGCTGGTAGTCAGCAAAATCGTTTTTTCAATAGCAGCTTTGGTTTGAATCGTGTCCACAGTAGCTACAAATTGACCAAGAACTGCATTGAGGTTTTTGGTGACAGGATGTTCGTTGTTGGCCAAGTTAATGACAGGAAAATAGGGCCACGGAAACAAACGCATTTGTCGGGCATTGCCGAACTGATCTGTGCCAACGGTCAGCGGTATTTGGGTACATTGAAGGTCTTGAATCAAATCGAAATTGATCCGTACTCCATAACGAAACAGTTGATCTTCAATGTCTAATCCATAGTCCAATGCAATAAATTTGCCTCCATCTCGCTGCATACTGTCCAAACTTGTTGCCATGTTTTCGAGTAGCCAAAGCACCCTTCCACCATTCATGATGTATTGGTCAATCTTGAATTTGTTGACCTCCTCAAATGTTTTGGTCGGTCGGGCAATGATAACGGCATTGTAGCGAGGCGGAATATAGAGTTCTTTGGTAATGTCGAAACGATTGACAACATAGTAGTTTTCAAGTGTTGCGGTCATGTCACCTACTTCGGGGGCAGGGAGTTCACCATGTCCTTCAAGGAAAGCAATGGCAGGCTTGGTGGGGCGCCGCAATTTTTGAATGGCATTGGCTATGTTGTACTCTATCAGTGCAATGGAATTGTTGAGTGTTTCTTGTGGCGGACGGTTGAGTTGCTCCAACAACAAGGGTACGGCCAATTCTCGCCCTTTGTAGGCAACGATTAGGCCTGGAAACAAAATACTTTCTGAACCATCTGGCTCAAAAACTCTTGTGGGTTGCAGCCCTTTTTCAGACAATTGATCTATGATAGCTTTTCGCTCCTCAACGGATGTTCCTCCAATGGGGTCAATAAATTCATATTCCAAATCATTCCCTGCATACGCCCGAAATTCGTTGAGCATATCCAAAGTTCCATTCCGCAATCGCCGAAATCCAGGATTGAGTTCACCCTCCAAATATATCCGCACATACACCACATCGTCTAAATCCAACAGCAAATTTTGGGTCGCTTCTGTCAAAGTGAAACGCCCCTCTTTGGTGAGGTCTATTCGTTGGTAAACCGTTGAAGCCAATACATTTACTGCAATGAGTATTGCGAGTAAAAGGACGACTTGGAGTATGGCTTGGTATTTATTGTTTAATTGCTTCATTGTTGAATTGTTTCATTGCTTCATTGTTTCATTGTTGAATTGTTTCATTTTACTTTTCAACCATTTAGCCATACAGCCATGTAACCATTTAGCCATACAGCCATGTAACCATTCACCACTTCCTACTCTCCAAAACCGTTTTGGTCAGCAGAATAAAAATAGAAATAAACGAGAAAAAATACACCACATCTCTCGTGTCTACCACTCCTCGACTGATGGAAGTATAGTGCGCATTGATGCCAATGAGTTCTACAAGATTGTCGAAGGTAGCGTAAAATATGTTGAGTCGACTGAGGTATTCGAAGGCTTGAAAGAAAAAGAAGCAGAGAAATACCGCCAGAATAAAGGCGACAATTTGATTGGAGGTAATCGCAGATGCAAAGATGCCAATGGCCACAAAACAGGCTGCTAATAAGAACAAACCGATGTAAGAACCCCATACTGCCCCTGTGTCAATATTGCCAACGGGTGAACCCAAACTGTAAATCGTGTAGAAGTACAAGAGTGTAGGCAACAATGCAAAAATGACCAGCACAAAAGAGGAAAAGTATTTACCCAGAATGATTTGTAGGTCGGTAATTGGTCGAGTAGCCAAGAGTTCTATCGTTCCACTTTTGATTTCTTCGGCAAAGGAACGCATCGTAATGGCTGGGATCAAAAACATGAATATCCACGGTGCAAGGATAAACAAGTAGTCTAAAGTGGCATACCCGTAATCTAATAAACTGGTGTCGGGAAATATCCACAAGAACAGTCCTGTGATGACGAAAAAGACCGCTAAGGCAATGTAACCTGTGAGCGAACTGAAAAAAATGTTGATTTCTTTGAGAAATATTGTAAACATAGAGTGAAAATTAACCTCAGATGACTCTGAACACACAGAAATGGCGCAGATGCTTTTTTTGTCAAAAATAATTCCGCTCCTTTCTGCAAAGAATCCAAGTTATCTATGAAATCAAGCTTATCTGCAATGCAAAACCTGTGTTCCAAATTTGAACTGCAAAAATAGCGATATGTTGCGATTTTCCGCAAATACTTTTTTGAAGGCTTATCGGGACAAAATTCAAATACTTCTCAACCGCTGCCAAAATTGAAAATTGTTGGTAAGACATTGTACTACAAATGACTTGCACAAGCCAAAGTCACTATACTCAATCGGGTATTTTCAGCCTCCAAAATAAGCCGAGCGCAAGCTTCCAAAGTTGAGCCAGTTGTCACCACATCATCGACCAATAAAATGTGTTTATTTTGAAGCTGCTCGGGATGCGCTACTTCAAAGATATTTTCGACATTTTCCCAACGCTCCAAATGGTCTTTACGGGTTTGGGTATTGCTGAAAACTGCCCTTTTTAAGGCATCTGCACTCCAGGGAACATTCATAGACACAGATAAACCTTCTGCAAAAACATCACTTTGGTTGTAGCCCCTTCTTTGCTGCTTTTTGGGATGTAACGGAACGGGTACAATCAAATCTATGTCCTGAAAAGCAGCGGCTTCCAATAGTTTTGTTCCATACATTTTACCTATTTTCACTCCAATCTCAGACCGTCCATGGTACTTCAAATGGTGAATCAGTTGTTGGACTCTTGAGCCTTTGCTGAAATAGTAGAAAGCGGCTGCATTTTGTATCGGCAGTTTACCCCAAAAATGCTTGGCTACATGGTTGTCGGGTTCGTGGTGAAAGTTGGTTTGCGGCAAACTGTGACGGCAGTGCATACAAATCACATCTTCGTGTGTTTGCAGACTGCGGTTGCAAGCGGCACAAACTTCGGGGTAAAGTAGGTTGATAAAATCGCCGAGCCAGGTTTTGGATAGGTTCATGGTTGTGTAATTTTGATAGAATGGAAGCGATTTTTAAAAATACGGTGAAATTTGGATTTATTGAAGGAAATGCACAGAAAAAGCCCATTTCACAAATCCTGTAAAATGGGCTTTAGCTATGAAAGCTAAGGCTTTATTGAGTACTATTCATTCGTTTTCAACCCATCATCCTCTGGAATAGCTCTGATGTGGTCATCGTCAAAAGGCATATTGTTGCCATTTCCTTTTTTTCCTTCAATATTGTATTGATACGACACTCGGTGTTTGCCTTCATACACTTGACTGTAAATGCCTTTTACCCAAACAGGTTTTTCATTGACCGTCAAAAGAACTTCAACTTTTTCCCCTACTGCAAAAGATTTTTGGAGCGCATCTGCATAAAAAGTAGTGGTGATATCGCCTGTAAAAGGTCGGATGTGTTCATCATCAAAGGGCTTCAATTGTCCATATCCATTCCAACCGTCAATATCGTATTGATACGAAACTCGATGTTCTCCCTTATTGAAAATCATATAAGTGCCTTCAATCCAAACATCTTGACCATTCACAGGGATATTGATTTCCACCTTTTCCCCTTTTTCATAAGGTGTTTTTTTCTCTTCTGACTCCGTTTCTTTTTTTGCAGTTTCGGTTTCGGTTTTGAAAGTAGTGGTAATGTTGCCTGTAAAAGGTCGGATAGCATCGTCATTGAAGGGCTGCAATTCTCCACCGCCTCTCCAACCGTCAATATCGTAGGTGTAGTCGACCAAGTGTTTTCCTTTCTTGAATTTGAAGTAAGTGCCTGCAATCCAGACCTCTTGGTTATTGACCTTCAACTTGATTTCGACTTTATCACCCTTTTCAAAATTTTGATGGGCAAACAAAGAATGAGACGATAACAAAGCAAATGTGAAAATGGTCAAACAAAATAAAAAGGATTGGAAATTTTTCATGGTTCAATAGGTTTTGAGATAACATAAAAATGGTTTATTTCTATTAATGACTATCAGGAATAGAATGTAAACAAACTACGGTAAAATAAGTGAAATTAAAAAACTATTTTTGACTGTTTTCGCTGCTTACACTTTTGTTTCTTTTGTTATTAATGACTAAATTGGAAGGTGATTCACTAAACTCCCAAAATTACTACTACTATGGGCAACTCTACCAATTCAAACTTCAAGGATTCCCCTTTTGTCTTTTTGCGACAAAGACTCATTGAACTCTTCGACATTCGCCAAGAAACCGATAAACAAGGCACGATTGACTCGATTCGGCAATATACTCAATTGAAGGGCTACAATGTTTGGATTTTAATTGCGGCTGCAATGCTTGCATCTATTGGTCTCGACCAAAATTCTCCTGCTGTCATTATTGGAGCGATGTTAATCTCACCCTTGATGTCGCCTATATTGGGTATTGGCTTGTCGATTGGCATTAATGACAGAGAAACTTTTGTGTTATCAACTCGGAGTTTGCTTATTGCAATGGTTGCCAGTATTTTGGTGAGCTATTTGTATTTTTTGATTACCCCTTTGGGTGTGCCAACTGATCAGTTGATGGCTCGAACCAAACCGACTTTGTTGGATGTTGGGGTAGCTCTTTTTGGAGGTATTGCAGGTATTGTGGCGGGTTCGCACAAGGACAAAACGAATGCACTGCCAGGCGTGGCTATTGCTACGGCTTTGATGCCGCCGCTTTGTACGGTGGGTTTTGGCTTGGCGATTGCAGACCCTATCATTGCAGGAGGAGCATTTTATTTGTTTTTTATCAATGCGGTGATTATTTCGACCACGACTTTTGTATTTGTGCGGATTATGAAGTTTCCTGTATTGCAGCCGATTAGCGCAGAGGAAGGTCGCAAAACGAATTGGATGATTGGTGTTTTTGTGGTTTTGATTACGATTCCAAGTATTTTCATTCTCTTGGATACAATTGACCACATCCGACGAAATGTGTCTATCAATAAGTTTGTGGAAAGCAGGGTGGTAGATGAGGATAGAGAGGTGATTGATTGGGAAGAAGTGGAAGAAGCAGATGTTCACGAATTGAAGGTCTATGTGGTGGGCGCAAATATCACGGAGGATACGGTGATGAATTTGCAGGAGGCGATGCACAAAATGCCTAAGTTGGAGGAGTCTATGTTGAAGTTGGTGCAGGTGAATCTTTCGGAACGGGATAGGGCAAGTATTCGGTCGGATGCACGCAATGATTTGCAGAAGGATGTTTTTTGGGAGGTGAGCAAGCAGATTGCAGCTCATAAGGAGGAATTGGAAGATTTGAAGCAACTGGGAGAAGAGGTGAAGCAGCTTCGTGAAGAATTGAAAGAACAAACAAGTTCGGTTGAATTTGCGAATTACAATGGGACTGGTAGCAGTCGATATGCGGATGAGGAAGAAGAAGAAGATGAAAAGGAGGATAAAGGAGGAGGTTTGTTTGGAAAAAACAAGGATAAAGACAAGGAAGATAAAGAGGTTGCCAATATCAATGAAAGCCGCTTGGACAAAATCAAGGAGGAATCGTCTGGACAGGTGATTTTGAAGCGGGAACTGCGTGTGAAAAAAACCTACAATGGCAATGGTTTTACGGAAATACTGTCTCCCGCCAAAAATGCGATTGTGGGAAATATGCTGACTTTGGTACTAAAAGACAACCTCAAAGAGGATGCGGAGATTGTGATTGAAACGCAGGTGAACGATTTGGGGGATGTCTATATTGGTACAATGAAAGCTGGCACGAATCGCTTTACGGTGAATTTTACTCCTCGCAGTAAGTTTCCTAAAGGGCTGTATTACTGGAATTTGCGATCAGATGAAGGAAAAATGGCAGGGAAGTTTTATATTGAGTAGGGAATTATTCTTGTGCTCTTTTTGTTATCTTGCCATTCCTTTTACTCAAATTCAAAAAATAGCAACTATGAGTGAACCATTCAACATTCCCAAAGCTCCAATTTTTCCAATTGCCCTTCGATATGGAGTGATTGTAGCTGGCATTGGCATCCTGTTTACCATCATTTTGTTTCTTTTAGAAATGGATACTTCCTCATTGGCTCAAGTGCTGGGATATTTGGTGCTAATTGGCGGTATGCTTGCAGGTATTTTGGAGTATAGAGACCAAGCCAATCAAGGATTTATCAATCATGGTCAAGTCATCAGTGTCGGTGTATTGATTGCAGTAATAGCGGCTTTTATCCTCGGTCTTTTTTCGATTATCTATATGCAATACATCAATCCCGAAATGATGGAACAAGTCATCCTTATTCAAGAAGAAAAATTCATCGAACAAGGTATGAGTGATGACCAAATTGAAAAGGCCATCAGTATGATGCGAAAATTTTCCCATCCCATGTTTTCCATTCCTTTCACTGTTCTTTGGTATGCTTTTGTGGGTTTAGCAGTTTCTGCTATTGCAGGTTTTTTTGTCAAAAAAGACTAAAGAAAATTCAAATACAGGCTTCAAACTCAAAATTCAATCATACCTTTGATTCAGATAGTTTTACAATGGAAACCCTTTTCTAAATGCAGCGATTTTTAACTACTTTCTTTTTACTTCAATTATTTTTTTTGCCATTATCCATTGCAGCTCAAGAAGACTGCACCGAACTTGCACCCATACAAGCCTATCACCCACTTTTTGACGATTCTACCATTCCAAGAATTGATATTGGTATTGAGCCTATTGATTTGCAAACGATACTGGAGTTTCCACAAAGCGATGATGAGTTCTCCGCTACTTTCACTTACACCAATAAAATGGAAGAAACAGTAATCGAAAATATTGGTTTTCGATTGCGAGGCAATACTTCTCGAAATGCAGCTAAAAAATCCTTCAAAGTATCCTTCAATACTTTTGAATCGGGGCGAAAATTTCACGGTTTGGAGAAAATGAACCTCAATGGAGAACACAATGACCCCTCGATTATCCGCTCCAAATTGTGTTGGGATATTTTGGGGCAGATGGATGTCATAGCATCAAGGGCAAATCACGTGGCGTTGTACATCAATGGGGATTATTATGGACTATATATCAACGTAGAACACATTGACGAAGAATTTTTGAAGGATAGATATACAGGCAACGATGGAGGCAATTTGTATAGATGCCTTTACCCTGCCGATTTGAATTTTGAAGGCAATTCTCCAGAAAACTACAAGGAAGAACAAAATGGGCGGCGAAAATACGATTTGAAGACCAATACAATTACTGATGATTACACTGATTTTGTGAATTTTATCACCGTTTTGAACGAAACTCCAACGGCTGACTTTAAGGTGGCAATTAGTGAAGTCATGGATGTAGATGTATTTTTGCGAACCTTGGCGGCAGATGTATTTATGGGCAATTGGGATGGTTATTCCTTCAATATCAATAACTTTTACCTTTACCACAATCCTTCAACCGACAAATTTGAATACATCGCCTATGATCTCGACAATACCTTTGGCATTGATTGGTTCAACATCGACTGGGCAACACGCAATATTTACAACTGGACTTCGGAATCACACAACAATGTATTGACAAACCGTATTTTGGAAGTGCCTGAGTTTAAGAATCGCTACACCTATTATTTGCAGCAATTGGTGAATGGTTACGCACATCCCAATCATTTTTTTCCGATCATTGATTGTTTACACGACCAAATCACTCCTTTTGCAGAAGCAGACAATTACCGAACGTTTGATTATGGTTACACGATTCAAGACTTTCACGATTCTTACGAACAGGCTTTGTCGGGTCATGTCAAATATGGCATCAAAGATTACATCACAACTCGCCGCAACAGCATCCTAAATCAATTGCAAATCAAAAATATTCCTCCAATCATTCGTAGGATACATCACACACCCAAAATACCGCTAACCAATTCGCCTATAAACTTTTCGGCAACGATTGAAGACGATAATGACGATAGCCCCTATGTAGTTTTGAACTATAAAATAGCAGATGGAGAATGGACACATGTAACTATGCTCGATGATGGCAGTCAAAATGACAAATCTTCCAATGATGGCATTTATGGTTATGTACTTCAATCCTTCAATATTCCTCCTCATACATTGATTCACTATTACATTACGGCTTCGGATAACTTGGTTGCCAACAATCGAGAGCCACTCGCAGGTGATTTCACCTTGCAGTTAGGTGGCGAACGTGCCAATTTGCGAATCAATGAATTTATGGTCAGCAACAGTCAAACCATTGCAGATGAATTTGAAGAATACGATGATTGGATAGAACTCTACAACGCAGGAAACACGCCTATTTATTTGGGAGATAAATTTTTGACAGATAATTTGAGCAATCCCGATAAGTGGCAACTGCCTGATATGACGCTATCTCCACAAGATTTCGTATTAATATGGGCAGATAATCAACCCGAACAGGGAACTTTTCACGCCTCTTTTAAGTTAAATAAAGAGGACGAGTCCATTGGTCTATTTGATTCAGAGGCAAATGGATTTACGGCAATAGATATGCTTTCTTATCAAAACTTAGAAAGAGATGTGGCGTATGGCTTGACAATAGATGGCGAAGGAGATTTCACCATATTGTCTATTCCTTCTCCAAATGCTTCAAATATATTGGTGAATATTGACGAACAAAATGTCTTTCACCAATTTATTGAAATAAAATCGGTCTATCCCAATCCTTTTGAAGAAACATTTACCGTTTCATTTTATTTAAAACAAAATGCAAAAGTAGGCGTGACTTTATTGAATTTGGTAGGTCAAAAAGAAGAAGTTTCACCACTTCAATATTTCAGCGCAGGACATATTGAGCTTCAATATAGGCTCAACAAACACCTTGCAAAAAGTTTGTATCTAATACAGCTACAAATAAAAACTGAAAATACTGCAATGATTTATTTACCTTTGCAGCGTATAGTAAAATCGGACTAATCGTCCTTTATAGAATAGAAAAACACAGGCACAAGCGGAATCTTCAAGAATTTATTTAATTGACAATCAGATTATTACTCTCCTTTCAATTAGTATATCACACTCGATTTATTCCAAAGATATTAGGTGTTAAAATAATTTCACAAAACGAAGTTTATTTTTTGAGAAAAACACTATAACACCAAGTATTAGTTGTATCTTTGTTTCATTATGGAATGATTGTATTTTTTTGGATAGCTTCAAGGTCTTTTAGAATTCTTTGCTACTCAGAAAATCGTTATATTTTTATTTTTTTTCTTTTTAAATTTTTTATAAGATGAACATTTTTGTAGCAAAGTTGAACTTTGACACTACCGAAGAAGATTTACGCGATCTTTTTGAAGAATTTGGCGCAGTTGATTCTGTGAAAATTGTAATGAATCGCGACACAGGCAAATCTAAAGGATTTGGATTTGTTGAAATGCCTAACGACGAAGAAGCAGGTGCAGCTATTGAAGAATTGAACGAATGTGAATTTGATCACCGTACTATCGTGGTTAAAAAAGCAGAACCAAGAGAAAACAGAGACAGCAGAGGCGGCGGATTTAACCGTGGCGGCGGCGGAAGAAACAACAACCGTGGCGGCGGTGGCGGAAGCCGAGGCGGCTGGGGTGACAGAAGCGGTGGCGGCGATAGAAATAGCGGCGGCGGCGAAAACAGAAGAAGATACTAATCAAATAGTTATCCGATGTGCTTAATGCACTAAACAAAATAAACCCCCTATCTTTTTAGTAAGATAGGGGGTTTGTATTTTATAGATGCTTATCAAGAAAGGAAGCGTTTTCCAAACTGTCGTATTTTTAACACATTCTGCGATTTTGGTTTGATTTTTTGAATAAGGCATTAAAAAATTGTAGTATTATTGAAAATATGCTAATTTTGACAAACTAACACTAACAATATTTAAAATTCAATGTCCAATAAATTCACATATACATTTTCGCTAACTACTACAAGCACAAACTGCTGTTGTTGTTGCTGTACCTATGTGAAAGGTCTTTGGTCTTCAATATGAATTTTAGTGTCATAAAAAACAAGACAACAACTAACCCCCAAAAAGCCTTTCTTCCATATAAAAACGAAGAAAGGCTTTTTTTTGGCATTATTTTCCAAAACTCTACTCAGAAATCATCAAGAGAGGTGGATTATGTTAACAACACAATCTTTATTCATTAATTATAACTCTTAAAAATTCAGAAAAAATGAGCGAGAATTATCGTTTTGAAACACTTCAGCTTCATGCAGGGCAAACGCCTGACCCCACTACTGGTGCAAGAGCAGTACCGATTTACCAAACAACCTCCTTCAATTTCAAAGACACCGATCATGCTGCAAAGTTATTTGGCTTGCAGGAATTCGGAAATATTTACACCCGTATTATGAACCCAACAACGGATGTATTTGAGCAGCGCATGGCAGCTTTAGAAGGAGGTGTTGCAGCTTTGGCAACTTCTTCGGGGCAGTCTGCACAGTTCTTGGCATTGACCAATATCTTAGAAGCAGGTGACAATTTTGTGTCGACTTCCTTTTTGTATGGTGGTACGTACAATCAATTCAAAGTATCTTTCAAGCGTTTGGGTATTGAAGCACGATTTGCAGAAGGCGACAACGCCGATAGCATGGAGTCCTTAATTGATGACAAAACCAAAGCCATTTACCTAGAGGCAATCGGCAACCCAGAAGGCAATATTCCAGATTGGGACAAGATTGCAGCAGTTGCCAAAAAACATGACATTCCTTTGATTGTCGACAATACTTTTGGTGCAGGCGGATACCTCTTCAATCCATTGAAACATGGTGCCAATATCGTGGTTCATTCGGCTACCAAATGGATTGGCGGACATGGCACGAGCATTGGCGGAGTCATCATCGACGGCGGGAATTATAATTGGGGAAATGGAAAATACCCACAATTTACCGAACCATCAGAAGGCTATCATGGTATGGTATTTTGGGATATTTTTGGCGCAAATGGCCCTTTTGGCAACATTGCTTTCATTATTCGAGCAAGGGTAGAAGGTTTGCGTGATTATGGAAATGCAATGAGTCCTTTCAATGCATTTTTGTTTTTGCAGGGTCTGGAAACATTGTCGCTACGAATGGAAAGACACGTATCAAATGCCATGACTTTGGCAAAATGGTTGGAAGGCCATGAATTGGTGACAAAGGTGACTTATACGGGTTTGGAGAGCAGTCCATACCACCATTTAGCAAAAAAATACCTTCAAAATGGTTTCGGCGCAGTCTTGAATTTTGAAGTAAAAGGGGATATTGAAGGAGCAAAAGCATTTATCAACAACCTCAAATTGGTGAGTCACTTGGCCAATGTCGGGGATGCTAAAACTTTGGCGATTCACCCCGCTTCTACGACACACGAACAAATGTCACCTGAAGCACAATTGGCTTCAGGTGTTGCTCCTGGTCAAGTCCGCATTGCAGTAGGCACAGAACACATTGACGATATTATTGAAGACTTTGAAGGAGCTTTTGCAGCGGTAGAATCAATTTTGCTTGTAGAGGCTTAGGATTAATAGAAAACTGATTGAACAGATTGGAATTCGTATTTAGCTTATCGGTCGAAATCTGTTCAATCAATTTTATCTCTGAGTGATAATATCAAATATCTAACTTCCAATATTTTTAATTAAATGTCTTTAAAAACCTTTCGCTATTCTTACGAGTTCCCCTTAGAATCTGGTAAATCCTTACCCGAACTCCAAATTGGTTATCATACGTATGGGAGGATGAATGAAGATGGCAGCAATGTTGTATGGATTTGTCATGCACTAACTGCCAATTCCGAAGTGGAAGATTGGTGGTATGGTTTGTTTGGTGAAGGAAAAGTTTTGGATCCCAATAAATATTTTATTGTATGTGCCAATATGCTTGGGTCGTGTTATGGCAGCACTGGTCCGACAAGTATTAATCCGCAAACTGACGAGCCTTATTTCCGTGATTTTCCTATGATTACGGTGCGAGATATGGTCAATGCACATATTTTGTTGCGAAAACATCTGGGCATCGAAAAAATCTACTTTGGAGGCGGCGGTTCGATGGGGTGTCAGCAGTTGTTGGAATGGGCGATTATAGAACCGAATTTATTTGAAAGTATTTTTTTGGTAGCAGGTAATCACCGTCACTCACCGTGGGGTATTGCCTTCAATGAGAGTCAACGATTGGCCATTGAAGCTGACAGCACTTTTGGTGAGCCTCACCTCGATGCGGGTGCAAAGGGATTGAAGGCAGCCCGAAGTATTGGCATTTTATCTTACCGGCATTACGATGCTTTTTTGCAAAGCCAACAGGATGAAGACAATAAAATAGATGATTTCAAAGCATCTAGTTACCAGATTTATCAAGGCGATAAATTGGTCAAACGTTTTGACGCTTACTCTTATTGGTCACTTTCTAAAACAATGGATAGTCACAACATTGCTCGGAATAGAGGGCCTGCTGAAGAAGTCCTTCAAAAAGTGAAAGCCCGTACTTTAGTGGTAAGTATCAGTTCGGATTGGTTGTTTCCACCTTCCGAACAGCGTTTTTTGCATCAACACATTCCGAACAGTGACTATTATGAGATTGAATCTTTTTATGGTCACGATGGTTTTTTGGTCGAGTTTGAGAAAATCAATACGATTGTTATCGGTTTTTTAAAGAGCGTGATAGTTGAGCAATAGCGACATCCCGCTTTTCATCGGTGTTTGTATTGAAATAAGCATCAATGGGCCTAAAAAATTGAATTTTAATTCTGCTTTATTCCAATTCAAGATATTCTTTATCAACAGTTTTTGCAGTTCTTCGATGCGCTATATTTCAATAGAGGTGATAACAGAAACATCGACATTCAGCCAATCGATTAGTCTATCTAATTTTTCTACTTTTTTCAAACCAAATGCTTCTTGTACTTGGTAGCGTTTCCAAAATTTGAATGATTTCATCATTTCCTCTTTTTTGTTTGTAGAACGTGTGAATAGGTAGATTCGTTTTCTAATTTTCGATACCCCTACCAAATAATATTCCCAGCCGAATCCACATCCCGAACCGTCCAATAGTCATCACTTCCCCCCATGTGATTGATCACATTCATCATCGAAGCATGTGATTCCATAGACATTCGCTGCAAAGTCTGAAAAGTCGCATTAAAGCCCTGACGGTACTCCAAATACTCCTCCACGGTCATGCCTTTTTCATCCGCCCAACGCTTCAAATCTGCATTGATATCCGCCATTACCTCCTCTCCCGACATCGTACTGTAATCCTTCACCCCTTCATTATAGCTCCCATTATTTCCTACCGCAGCATTCGGATTCGCCACATTCGCCATCACTTGCGCCTTCACCTGTTGCTGTTGAGCAGCACTCAGTTGCCGCCAATTCGCATCTACCAATTGCCACAACAAACGAGCCGAACAAAAAACCTGTTTCTGCTCCAAAGACAATTGAGGAAAACCTCCTATCAACTGCTGCTCAAAATCCCGTTTTTCCTGTGCCGAAAACACCTGATTCGTTCCCGCCAATTGATTCGTAAACTCCACATAACGAATATAAGCCGCCACGTCCTTGTCCGTCAACACCAATTTATTAGCCGCATCAAAAGCCAAGACCTTTAAATGTTCATACAAAATTTTGAAAAAAGCACTTTGTTGCGAAGCCGCATTTTGTTGGGCAAAAGCGTGTAAAGTCGTGAACAATTCTTGGCGAGCAGCCCCAATTTTAGCCACATCCTTTAAGGCATAAATCGTTTTCATTGCCTCCCCTACTTGCGCTGCATCCTGCAATAAGGCACTCGGATTCGCTTCAAAATCAGCGACTGCTTCTTGCTGCAATTGAGCGATTTGATAGGGCTTCAAATTTGCTTCGATCAAAAACTCCAACAAAGCTGCGTAGATTCGCACCTCTCTTTCCTTCAGTACCTGCGAGCCATTTTGCGCCAATTGTTGGTCATACTTTGCCTGTTCCCACGGTGCAGCAACCGTTGAATGAGAATTAGTTGGAGTGGATTGGTAGGTAGTTGCGGTATTTTGGTTCACAAAATTCATCACTATCCCATTCGCATCACTGATTTGAAAATTGGTAGTCGTCAATTGATGTGTCGTATAAGCCAGCGCATTGCCATACGCATCTTGAAGCCAAAATTGGTTTCCTTGCAGCGCATACTGCCCATAGCTATTTCCCTGTGCATATTGCAGTTGGTACGTGCCATCTGCATTGAGTTGCAACTGCATTTGATACGTTGGCTCCGTCCACAAACCTACAAGCGACTGTGCCGAACTGTTCATTGAAGTGAAGAAGGTCAAAAAAACGAAGGTCATCTGCAAAAGTGTTTTCATGATAAAAGGGTGTTTTTAGAAACAGGATTAAAGGCATAAGAATAAAGGTTTTTGAATTTGCAAGTTGAATTTGATGTTTCATATAGGAATATATCCATATCACCAGTTACTTATTTTGAGTGAATTATGCAGAATCCATAATGTTACTTCTCAATGTGCAAACCTATAAAACCGCAACTTATTTGATTCTTAATACCCACCTAAAACAAAAGGTATGCACTCTATTGTCTTTTTTTCAGAAACACTCTTAAGAATTATTTTGGGTTAGTATTTTACAATTTGGACGAAGGAGCAAAGATGCAAGGAGGAGGGATTTAATTAATTGATAAACAATTGTTTGTGTGCAATCGTATTGATGAGTTAAGGGTTTGATTATCAATCTTTTATATCTCACATCTTGCTTTCTACTTCTTTCGTCCAAAGCCCAAAAACCGCCTTAAACAATTCAAGTTTCTACATCAAAATACGTTGTATCACTTTGTCTTCGTACTCCTCTTCTTCCACCAATAGATCACAACAGGCAACAAAAATAAATCTGCAACCAAGGCGCTCAACAGCGTAATACTCAGCAATAAACCAATGTAAAACGTGGCTGCAAAATCGGAAAACGCCAAAGATCCAAAACCACAAAACAGAATAAACGTGGTAATACACAAAGCCTTACCTGTTTCCAAAAAAGTATTGCGAATTGCCGTATCCAAATCTAGTCCTTTCTGAAATTGCAGTTTCAATTTACTCAAAAAATGAATCGTATCATCCACTGCAATGCCAAAGGCAAGGGTGAAAATAATAGACGTAGAAGCTTTCAAACTTATCCCAAAATATCCCATTACAGCCCCTGTAATCAACAAAGGGAAAATATTGGGAATCAGCGCAATCAAGGACATTTGTAAATCACGAAACAGCAAAGCCATCAACAAACTCACTACCAAAAATGCCACTCCCAAACCCGTAAACAAACTCTGCCGCAAATATTGATGATTCTTGTCTAACACCACTCCGCTACCCGTCAAGCGAAACTGCACTACACCCGCATCCGTATTTTCGGTAATCCACTCTTTGATTTGTTGATTCAATTCTGCAATCGGTTCAGAACCCAAATCCAGCATATTCCCGTTAATGCGTGCATATTTGCGGTCTTTGGTCATCACCGATGCAGTTGCATTTTTGCGGTCAAGTTGCTTCAATTGAAGCTCGTATTTCTGCAGCGTAAGTTCATCGGGAGGCAGTCGGTAGTATTGCAGGTTGTTGCCATTGTTGGACTGATGAAGGCTTTTGTAAATCATTGCAGGGGAGGTCAATACGCCAATTTCATTCAAATTTTGAAGATAGGAAACCAACGTATCTATTTGCTGCAAAACCTTCAAATCATTGATTTTGTAATCTTTTTGCGGTATCACCGCCATTTCAAAAGGTCTTGCCCCTGATAGCTTTTCTTCAAAAAACAAAAAATCTTTTCGAATCGTGTTGCTTCTCGGCAAATCGTCCAACAAAAACGCATTGGTCGAAATCTTGGAAATACCCACCAAACACACTGCAAACACCCCTATGCTAATCCCTGCAATCAACTTCCTACGAGTCTTCACCGTGCGAAAAATCCAGTCCATACTCCGATACCAAAAATCCCCCGTTTGTTGATTCACCAATTTTTCGGGAGGGATCAAAGGTAGCAAAACTACCATCACCCCCAACACTGCAATATAGGTCAGTATTACCCCCGCAGCCGCATACAAACCAAAGATTTTCAAGGCACTGATATTGGCCGTATAAAGCGACAAAAATCCCACCGCAGTCGTAAGTGAAGTCAATAAAGTAGCCCAGCCGATTTCTTTAATGGCAATTTTAAGCGCATCTTTTTGCCTCAATCCTTTATGGATTTCGTCCATATACTTTGTCAAAATGTGGATTACATCCGACAAACCCACCATTACCGCCAAAGTCGGAAACAGTGTACTCATAATATCTAAAGTCTTGCCTGTCAAACCCAAAAAACCCATAAACCAGACCAATCCAATTGCTACACTCACACAAGCGATCACAACACCCCAGAATCGCCGCAACAAAAGCGACATAACCAAAACAGCCAAGATAGTGGCAACAAAGGCATAAAAAACAAACTCTTGGCCAATCTTTCCCACAATTGCAGAAAGTGTGACTGCTCGCCCTGCTACCCGAATGTCGTCAAACTCACCTTCAAACCGCTCTACAATAGCATTCGTTGCCCCGCTAATTGCTTCAATTTCATCCGCATTTGTATGTTCCTTATGGACAATTACAATCGAAAAAACAGTTGCATCCTCTGATATATACCGCCCTACCACACGTTCGTCCTGCAAAATATGTGTGCTATCAACCGCATATTTTTCGGGTTCATTGAAGTGCAAAACCGATACAGGCACTGTTCCAAAAGGCGTTTTGATGATGCTTTGAAGAGTAGTAAGCGAGGTAACTCCTTCAATGTGAGGAATTGAATCACAGGCCTTGGTAAACGCATTGGATTTTTGCAGAAATACAGAATCAAAAATTCCCGATTCATTGACAAGGGCGATATACACAAAGTTGTCGTCGGCAGGAAAATAGGCTCTATGTTCGTTGTAAAAATCCAAATCAGCATCTTCTTCAGGGAAAAATCCATCTAAATCGTGGAATATTCGCAGTTTGGAAATACCGAACAAAGCAAGGATGGTGAGGGCAAATAGACTGAAAGACAGTAGGCGGTGTTTGGTCATTTGTAGGTTGGTAGGTGAAAGAAATTTGAGGAAACAAAGGTAACTACAAGCAAAGGCAAAAGAAGTTCATGAATTATTGCCATTTGATTACAAAACCCATACGTCATGTAATTTGAATCTTGGACAAAGAAGTAGCAAGTAAGATGTGAGATATAAAGGATTGATTATCAAAATCTTAACCTATTGATGTGATTGGATACAAGTAATTGATTATCAGACAATTTAATTCTTGTTTCTTGAATTTATGCTTCTAAAAAATTGTGTATTACGGAGCGTAGTTCCGACCCTGTTTGTAGGATATTATTGTAGGAGTAAATAAAAGGTACAGCGTACCGACACTAACTTGCGACAATTTGGGATACACCCTGATAGATTATAAATGGTAGCTGTTTAGTGATTATGGTGTAAATCACTAAACAGCTACCATTTATTTAATTTTTATTGTACTATCATCTTCAACCCAGATTTTTTCCCGTTTGCATCCTCCAATTGCAGCAAATAAACACCACTGTCCAAGCTGCTGACATCCAATTGTAACTCATTGTTCATGCCTCTTTCAAAAGAAATATTTTCATGCAACTGTACTTTTCTGCCAACCATATCATAAATTGCTAAATTTCCCTTTGAAGCCATGGGACTGCTAATGTGCAATGTCGTGAATTGGCTTGCAGGATTGGGCTGTAATGACAACTGAATATAAGGTGAAGTGCTTACAGGGATTTCTTCAACATCGGTTATTTCATCTATAAAACAAACAGAAGGATCGGGTATTTCTACCCCATCAAGGCTTGTGACATAAGAAATAACCGTAATCATCATTTCGTCATCTGCAGTTGCTCCCCAAAAAACACCGCTTGGCCCATCGTTCATATAAGTAGCTCGGTGAATCAAACCTTCCGACAAACGTATGGGTAAGAAGGGACTAAATGTTCGAGTAGGTGGATGAAGGTAGTCGTATTCAATGGTTTCACATTCAGGAATTCCATTGTATTTGTTGGCACTAAAAATGTGTTCACCCTTCGTACCGTTGGAATTGCGAAGCCACACATCAAAACTTTTGCCGTATTTGTGGGTATGCGAGGTTATTTGCCAGATATGAATTTGTTGGGGCAAAAAACTCAAAAAATAGGGTGCTTCTTCTTCATCCAATTGTCCATCATTGGGAATCGAAATCCCAAAATTGGGCAACAATTGCACATTCATTTCTTGAGCAGCAGTGCCGTATTCTTGCGTATAAACATTGATAAAAACATCAGTAGCAGTGATTGCAGTATTGGTATAATTGATCACATGGGCATTGAGATCCAAAGCGGATCCTTTTGGCCAACGAAAAGCCGTCCCTTTCGGCAATACAGTCGAGCGGCTTTCTTGGTAAGCATCTACCAGCACTACATTGTCGTGGTTAACATCTCGCAAACCATAAGGCATATTATTGGCGGCGTTTTGATCGGTAAATTCGTAAATGATGAAGTGATGTGAACTGCCAATGTGTGTTTCTATCTCTTTGACTTCTACATTACCAAGATAATCAGGTAGATAGTATTTAGACAAGTATTCAACGTCTTCCAGCAAACCAGAAGACAAGTCTGATGGCTTCAAAA
Organism: Chitinophagales bacterium; assembly: GCA_041392475.1. Lineage (NCBI taxonomy): Bacteria > Pseudomonadati > Bacteroidota > Chitinophagia > Chitinophagales > Chitinophagales bacterium. The sequence goes on from JAWKLZ010000003.1 coordinate 300,116, forward strand.
ATATAGGGCCTAAATGAATTTGAAAACCTTCACTTGGGTCAGGTTTAGCAGGAGGATTTTGGGGGTCACTTGCCCAAATGCCTCCTCCTGCATAAAATTCTTCAATGAGATTTGGGTCAATCACCTCTCCACTGCTCGGTGCGCCAAAAACAATCCATTGCCGAATCGTTTCTTTTTCTACATCCGACATTTCAATATTTGCATGAATATCTAAGATATCCTCCAAATCCAACAACGCTACATCTCCTGCCATACCATTATTGATGTACCGAAAAATGCTACTACGATAAGGGTCACCTGGATAAATAAGTTGGAAATCTGCTTCCTTTGCCGCCGTATTGTTGGGTTGTTGTCGGTAAATTTCGTTGTAAACATCCAACATCGCATTGACACCTGCGCCTTGCAAGTCCAGACCAGATATGGCATCCGAATTGTTGTGACATCCAGCATCGCTGCAATGGGTTTGAAAAATAGTGTAAACCTGTTCACCAGTACTTTGCGCCTCCACATTGAAGCAGAAAGAATTACCAAAAAGTAAACAAGTAAGCAGTAGGAGTGTTGTTTTTTTCATCTGTCGAAGGTTTTGAACTTTGAATAAAAGAAGTGGAGGTAATAATACTATGTATAAAAAATGATTCGCCTCTTTGTAATTTATAAGAACAAATTATTTATTATCAATTGATTGAAATGTATTTTCTCGTTTCTCTACTCTCTCCTCCAAAATCTAAAAAAATATTAGCTGCTAAAATATACAAAAAAACGCAACCAAACACTAAGACTTTTGATATTTGTCTTTTAAGCAACATCAATACGCTTTATTTCAATTTTTTTTTATCTAAAAATACAATGAGTACCAATACAACAACACAACCCTTACTTGCCCCAATTCAGATGGGCGATTTACTACTGTCCAATCGAATGGCGATGGCACCACTTACCCGCAATCGTGCAGACAACCCCGATAGTGCGCCAACCGATTTGCATGTCGAATATTACAGTCAAAGAGCAGGCGCAGGTTTGATTATTTCGGAAGGTTCGCAGGTTTCGGAGCGAGGTGTAGGCTACATCTATACGGCGGGTATTCACAACGCAGCCCAAATTGAAGGTTGGAAAAAAGTGACCAAGGCGGTGCATAACAAGGAAGGACACATTTTTTGTCAATTGTGGCACGTTGGACGCATTTCACATCCCGATTTTCACAACGGAGAACTGCCCTTAGCACCTTCTGCCATCAACCCCAAAGCACAGGCTTACACCCAAAATGGTTTTACTGATACTGTCACGCCCAAAGCCATGAGTACAGAAGAAATCAAAACTGCTATTGATGAATTTCGGCAAGGAGCTGCAAATGCCATAGAAGCGGGTTTTGATGGCGTTGAAATCCATGCAGCAAATGGTTATTTGGTTCATCAATTTATTGCCAAATGTGCGAATCACCGCACCGATGAATATGGTGGCAGCATCGAAAACCGCAGCCGTTTTTTGTTTGAATTGTTGGAGGCAGTAGCCACCGAAATTCCCTTGAACCGAGTCGGTATTCGCTTGAATCCAATGGCGCATGGGTTTTCGGGTATGAGCATTGACGAAGAAACGCTGCCGATTTTTGAATACATCGTAAAAAAATTAGGAGAACTGACCATCAATGGAGCATCTTTAGCTTATTTACACATCATGCAACCTTTTGGAGATGTGAGTGAAGTTTCACACGCTATCACCAATGTTACCCAACATTTTCGCCCATTATTCAAAGGTATATTGATGACCAACAACGGCTTCAATCAAGCGAGTGGCAATGCCATCATTGCAGAAAATCATGCGGATATGGTTGCTTACGGAAAATTGTTCATTGCCAATCCCGATTTGCCGAAACGTTTTGAAGCCCACGCAGAATTAAATCGTTGGGATAGCAAAACTTTTTATACGCAAGGCAAAGAAGGGTATACGGATTATCCTTTCTTGAAATAATAGCTTTTTTGAAGTTTTGTCGGCAATAAAATAATCCACCTTGCGCTCGTTTGTAACGAGAGCAGACTACCACCAGCGTTTGTAACGCCACTGCAAATGTGGAAAGAGTGCTGTCATTGAAGGTAAATAGCAGTAGTGGGTAGTGGAAGCACTCATTACAAACGAGCGCAAGTTTAGAAAATTTGTAAGAATTAAGAATGGACATCAATGACACCGATCGTCTTCTGGCAAACTATTGATCCAGTCCCTAATTAGTTGGATTCCTTCGAGATGGTTGGTAGTGCGGCCCAGTTCTGGCATGGCGATTTCGTCGACTGTGGAAGACAAACGATAGACGAGAATAGAGGCATCGGCATCTCCAGGAACAATGTCGTATTTGTTGCCGCCTGTGGCATCACCGCCTGCCGAAATAGGTGTTTTGCAGTAACCCAAAAGGTCAATGTCTTCAATGGCAATATTGTAGAATAAAGAAGTGTTTGTTGCTGAGCCAAATTGGTTGTGGCAGTGGGCACAATTGACATCTAAGTACGCCCTTGCTCTGTTTGCCAAAGGCGCAGAAACGTCTGACCAATCTGTAATGGTGGTGGTATTGGAGGGAACAGCATCGAGATAACCTTCTTCTTTCCATTTCATCAATTGATTCATACTGCCTGTCGAATAATTGAAGTTTTTAAACAAATTTTGAGGCTTTGGACCGATAGGGGAGATGTCGCCCTTGAATCGGTGGCACGTTTTACATTCTTCTTGCGTTGGAATTTTGTAAGTTGTCGAAAATTGGGTGCCGTTTTGATTCCATGTTATGGGGATTTTTTTCCCAATTTGAAGGAAAGTAGCTTCAGTTTGTGTTTGATTCCATTCGTAGGTGTAGGCTTCCCATTTGCTTGTTTTTCTGACCAAAAGCCTTGTTTCTAGTATTCGGGTGGTATTGTCGGGCTGCACATTTTCGTATTTGAAGTTTTTGATGATGACGGTTCCGACAGGGAAATCCACCACACTTTCATCGTTCATATATTTGCCGCTTACACCTTCGGGTATCCATATAAATCGGTCTTTGATGGCATAGTCAGTGAACAATGGGGTAATCAAATCGTAAGGAAGAACGCCTTCGTTTCCTACCAAATCGGCCATGTTTCCTTTGAAGAAATTGTACTCAGAAAGGTTTGTATAAGGAATTACATTGAGGTCTGCCTTTACACTATCAGGCGAAGTATCGTCTTCTTTGCTGCAATTGACCATCAATAGGCAAATGCTCAAAATGATGCCAACGAAAATAGAACTTGTACGAAACATTGCAGGAATTTTAAAAAGTATAAAAATGAAACTTCGGAAGTTTATTTCGTAAAATAAAACTTCCGAAGTTTTTACGCCATTAAAAAACTTAGTTACACTCCAAAAGAGCAGGCAAGGTCACTCCATCTAAGGTAAGTGCAGCAGTTCCTTCAAATTGAGTCATGTCCACAGGTGTTGGACTTGTTCCATTGGGGTCTGTCTGCAGATTGAAGTTGACCATGTTGATATTCCCATTGTTTACGATTCTAAAGTTTTGGTCGGCGGTACTACCTGCACCTGAGATTCCATCATAGACGATTTCTGGAATGTCGGCAGCAAAAAAGGACAAGATAAACTGAATCTCTTGGGCTGCTTGATTGAGTGTTGTAGGGAAGGTATTGTCTCTCATTATGATGTTGTCGTGAATGTTTATATAACGAAGGCGTGGGTTGTAACCTGTTGAAGGGTCAAATTCTTCACCTGTAAACTCATAACTTGCCATAGAAATAGATGCCAAATTATTGCTTACCAAGTTGTTGCCAAATACTTCAACAGAATCCGTGGCCAACAATACAATGCCTGAACCAACTGGCAATCTTCCAATCAGACCGTTTGGATTGGGAGCATAGTTTTGGTGGTTGTTGTTCAAGATGTTGTTGTCAAAAACTCGGCATTTGCTACCATTGCGGATAGAAGTGATGTTGCCCAAATCATATACCAATATCCCTGCACTGTTGTTCTGAATGTTGTTGTCGTGTACATCGGCATTGATGCAGTTTTCAATTTCTACTCCCGCCACATTTTCTTCCATCGTGTTGTTTTTCACCACAATGTTGGTAGATTGACCGACATAAATACCTGCATCTGATGCGCCACGAGCATAACATCCTTCAATTTCTACGTTGTTACAAAGAACGGGGTAAATACCGTAGTTTCCATTGTTTTGAAGGACATCACCTACCCATGTAGTCGAAATATCAGAGAAACGAATTCCGTCAATGCTTTGGGTTTTGATGGCATCTGAAACGCCATTTTGAAGGGTAAAGCCACATAGAGTAATGTTTGTACCATCCGAAATTTTTATACTTTCTCCACCCGAATTTTGTCCTGAAAAATCCAAAATGGTTTTAGCTCTGCCTTGACCTTTGATCAATACATTGTTTTTGTCAGACATAATGAGTGCTTGATCGATGGTAAAAGTACCTTCACCAAACTCAATCGTTCCGCCGTCTTCTACGTTGATAAAAGCTGCAACGGCATCTACATCTGCTGTTGCACCTGCTTCAATCTTCAATGTTTTGTCGTCCTCTGGATTGTCGTCATCTTTGTCACAAGAAGAAACAATGAGTAAACCTAAAATGGTGAATAATAACAATAATTGTTTGTAGTTGTACATAGCTGTTTAATAATTTATTGGTTTAGATAAGTTTTGTTTGTTGGCTCAAAGATAATTTTTTTAGTCGAAAAGAGGCGTATGAGTAGGGGGGATATTATTATCAAAAGAATGGAGTTAGGCGGTTGGTAGGGTAAGCACTCGTTACAAACGAGCGCAAGTGTAATATTATTTCTGCAAAAATAGGGATGAAGTTATCTCGTATGTATGTATTTCTATCGATTATTTTTTAATTATCTTTAGAACCCATAACCAAATAGAAACATGGAGTACAAACATATACAAGAATCTCAAATAACGATGACGCAATTGATGTTGCCCTCTCACTCCAATTTTAGCGGAAAAATTCACGGTGGGTATATTCTAAACATCATGGATCAAGTGGCTTTTGCCTGTGCTTCCAAACATTCAGGATATTATTGTGTAACAGCATCGGTGAATAAAGTAGATTTTCTGAACCCCATTGAAGTAGGAGAATTGGTGATATTCAAAGCATCGGTCAATTATACTGGACGCACCTCTATGGTCGTGGGCCTACGGGTAGAATCTGAAAACATCCAAACAGGCGTGGTCAAACATTGCAATTCTTCCTACTTTACGATGGTTGCCAAAGACAAGGAAGGTAAAAGCGTGCCTGTTCCTGGGCTTGTGTTGGATACAGAAGACAGCATTAGGCGTTTTGTGAGGAGTATCAAGCGGCAGGAACAAGCTAAAATACGTGTTAAAAGTTTTACTCCCGAGGAGTTTAAATTAGAAGAATATCTTGAGTTGATTGGACAACAAAATGCTATGTTTGCCCTCAAAAATCCCTCCAATTCCTCCTTCTCGTCAACTTCAAATCCTGCAAAACCGCCGAATTGACCGCCAGCGTAAAGTTGTAGTTTTTGTATGTGCCGATGGGGGAGATGAAGAAACTCATAGACCAACAGTGCAAATCACGACTCACATTGAGGGTCGTTCGAGAAAGAGCTTTGTTGGTGAAGTCATAGCCCGAATTGAAGCCCAAACGCCATTTTTCAGTCAAATTGAGGTTGCCATTGAAGTTGAGAGTTTGAGTGACTTGATTGGTTTCTATGCTATCTTGTCGGGTTTTTCGGAGGTTGACGGTATAATTGACTGTAAAATTCCACGGAATATTGAAGTTTTCAAATTCATTTGGATTGTTTTGAATTTCCTCTCGTTCTCCACTCGATCCCCTCTTGCTGGTCAGTTTTTGTATTTCTTTGGAACTAAGTGATGTATTGAGACTCAGACGAAAGCTATTGAGGCGGAGGAATTGTTTGTGATTCGAAGTCGTCCAAATGAAATCTTTGAGGCTGCCCCCGTCCGCATCCCAATCGTAAGCCGACCAACTGCCTCCAAAATCCAAGCGCAATTTGTTGAAAAGATTTGTTCCACCATTGAAGTTAATAGGGGCCAAATGAAGACTGTCTGCCAAAAAATTGTAGCTACTACTGAAATTCAGCCTGTCTAAGATCCTGATTTTTTTGAAGTCCTCAGTCGTATCTTTCCTTGAAACCACTTTCATTTGAAAGTTGTTGTTAACTCCAAAACTTAGTGAAGCCGAGCGAGCACGATTGGGACCGCTGTAAATTCCCCCTTCAAAAATAGAATAAGTCGTAGAATCTCCCGCCTCGTTTCGTTGCACCATTCTATAAGCATCCCCACTCAAATCGGGTGTGAAGGTAAATCCCACATTTGGAGTCATTTCGTGTCGAATCGCTTTGATGCTTCCCTTGCGAAACTCTTTCATGCCGAATATCTTAGTAGTTAGACTTACCCCTCCGTTTAATTGTCGCCCTGCGGTGAAACCATCTACCAAAAACTCATTTAAATATGGCGGAAGTGTATCAATCTCATCTGTTTCAGGATTTAGTACATACGTTTCTTCCCCTACCCATTCCTTTCGGGTAGTTCTCAAAGACCAAATTTCTCGGTAGTTGACATTCGGAGAAACATTGACATATTTGAACACTTTGAAATTCAGTCCTGTAGAAGCACTTTGCTGCATACCAGATCGCACTTCATCCCAAATTTTGTTGGTAAATATCACCGAATCTGGTGCATTCACACGGGCTTTTGCATCCATATTGTAGGTGAGGTAAATCTGTTCGTACCATTTTTGTTTGCCAATTTGTTTTTTGCGTTTCAATGGATTGATTCGGCTCATGTCGAGACTGAAATTGGGGAGCGTAATGTCCACAAGGTTGGTATTCGTGTTTTGGCTGTGGGTAGCATTGAGGGTCATTCTAAAAGGTGAACCCACAAAAGATTTGGTATAGTTGATACTCGAAGACAAGGTATTTGTCAAAACTTGCTCATTGGAGGTTTCAAATTCTCGGTTGTAGCTGCTCGTCCCAAAGTTGACACTGCTCGAAAAAGTGCTGTTTGGGATGGATTTAGGGTCTTGATTGTGTGACCATCTGACCGAAAATTGGCGGCTTTTTTGAAAAGAACTCGTAAAGGAACGCCCTGACGGTACGACTCCATATTCCAAATTGAAATTACCTGTGTAGTGGTAACGTTTTTTATAACGGCTTGCTGCGTTGAGCCTCCATCTACCCTGCGAATAAATATCGCCAGTGAGTGCGAGGTCAATGTACTCTCCCATAGCAAAGTACCATCCACCACGCTGCAAATAATACCCGTTGGCAGGTGCATAGCCGTAAGAAGGAAAAATTACACCAGATGTTTGTTCTTCCATCAATGGGAAAATGCCAAAAGGGAGAATCAAGGGAGTTGGAATATCTGCAATCTCCAATTGGGCGGGCCCCGAAACGATAAGTTTTTTGGGGATGACCTTCAATTTGTTGACCTTGATTTTGTAGTGTGGATGCTCCAAATTACAGGTTGTATAGTAGGCATCTTGGACAAACATTTCGTCGTTTTCATTTTTTTTCACCTGTTCACCTATCAAAATTCCGTCACCTTGCTGCGTCACCAATTGTCGTATCTTCCCTTTCTTTGTATCAAAATTGTAGGTAATCTCGTCCGACTCAAATTCTTGTCCCGAATCTTTGAACAAAGGTTTACCTTTCCAGTTACCCAGAGAGTCTTCTACTCCAATAGCATTGACAGTTTTAGCTGTATAGTTGAAGGTAATTCTTTCTGCGTCTAAGTTAAGTTTGTCTTGTTCAATATGTGCAGAGCCGTAGAGGTATATTTTTTCATTCGCAATGTCATATACCATTGAATCAGAAGCACTGTATTTGACAGGAGCTTCCAGCGTATCTTTTGCCATTTTCAAATCATAGCTTACAGCAGTCTGTACCTTCAGACTATCTTTCGTTTGTGTAAGCGTATCTACAAACAACGTGTCTGCTTTTTGCTGTAAGATGCTATCTGCAAGGATATTTAAACTTGTGGCAGTAGTATCAGTCTGAGCAAAAGCAATGGTGTTTACAAAAATGAAAAGCAGTAGATATATTTGAGTTCGTATGACCAATGATGTTTATGAATTTTAAGCCCGAATTATTTTATATTTGCAAACTGCAAAAGTAGAGTTTTCATTGGAAACTTATCTTTAATCCTCATTTCTTCTAATACAGAACGTTATTTTCTATGATAAAGATGCCCTAATTTGAAAAGCAAAAAATTAACTGCCATGAAAAATAAACTGTTACTTACTTCAATTGTTTTGTTAGTGTGTTTAATGATAAATTCAGCTTTTTTGAATGCTCCTCTTTATTCCATCAAAACTGTAGTGATTGATGCAGGGCATGGAGGAAAAGACACTGGTTGTTCGGGCGCACACAGTCGAGAAAAAGATATAGCCTTGAACATTGCCTTAAAATTGGGTAGTTATATTGAGCAAAATGTTCCTGGTGTGAAGGTGATATATACTCGTAAAACGGACGTATTCATTGAATTACACGAAAGAGCTGCCATAGCCAATCACAATCAAGCAGACTTATTTATTTCGATTCACTGCAATGCAGCAAAAAATCATCCAAATGTGCATGGAACTGAAACTTACATAATGGGGTTGGATAAATCAGCAGAAAATTTGGATGTTTCGAGGCGTGAAAACTCGGTGATTTTGCTCGAAAATAATTATGAACACAATTACGATGGTTTTGATTTGAATGATTACGAGAGCAACATCATTTTTTCACTCTATCAAAATGCTTTTCTCAATCAAAGTATTGACTTTGCTTCATCAATTGAAAATGAATTTAAAAATCAAACTAAAAGGTACAGTCGAGGCGTAAAGCAAGAAAGTTTTTTGGTACTTTACAAAACAACGATGCCGAGTGTTTTGGTTGAAGCGGGTTTTTTAACCAATTCTGCCGAAGAAACCTACCTAAAATCAGCCGAAGGTCAAACATATATTGCATCGGCTATTTACCGAGCTTTCAAGGCATACAAAACAAAATTAGAAGGAGTAGCGTTGCCACAAGCAAGTAAAATCAAAAGAGTAGAGATGGGACATACGGCTATGTCAAATGGTGATGCTTCGACTTTGATTTATAAAGTACAACTATACAATGCCTATCAATCTTTAGATTTGGGAAATCCTGATTTCGAGCGGGTGGGCAAAATCGACATTGAAGAAAACCAAAGAGGCATTAAACAATACGTCTTGGCAACTAAGTTTTATGACTATGATCATGCTTTGACCGCACTCAACGACATGAAAAAAGCAGGTTTTAAACATGCTCAAATTGTATTGTACAACAATGGTAAGCGCATTGTCAATTAAATAACTATAAAACCCAACACATTTTGAAGATTTCCAACGAAACCAAAGTAGGTATTTTAGCCATTGTCGCTATCATCATTCTCATTTTTGGTTATAATTACTTGAAAGGCAAAGATCTTTTTTCCACGGATGCTACCTTTTTTGCTATTTACGACAGAATAGATGGTTTAGCTACTTCTAATCCTGTTCAAATAAATGGTTTTCAGATAGGTATGGTAGAAGATATTTATCTGAAGCCTGACCGTTCGGGCAAACTTGTGGTCAAATTTACGATTGACAAGGAAGTGAATCTTCCGAAAGATGCCAAAGTGAAAATTGTGAGTTCTGGTTTGTTGGGCGACAAAGCTGTTGAAGTAGATTTGGGAAAAGCCCGCACTTTGAAGGGGCTGCAATATGCCGAATCTGGAGATACACTACAGGGTATTATTGAATTGGGTATCACCGAACTTGCCTTAGAAGAGCTAATGCCTATCAAAGACAAGGTAGAAAACATGCTAACTTCTTTGGATTCTACGCTGATTGAAGTCAAATTATTGATGCGTTCCAATGAATTTAAGGCTGCTTTCAACAATTTAGGTGAAGTGGTGAACGATTTGAAGGGAACTTTGGACAACATGAATGAATTGACTGGTAGCCTCAACGATTTTGCAGCTTCAGACCTTGACAAAATCAGTGTGAGTTTGAGTAATTTTCAATCTGCAAGTGGTGATTTGAAGCAATTGACTGCTGGCTTGAATGGAACTAAAGTGAAGTTTGACAAGGTGTTGGACAATACAAATACCATTACCCAAAAATTTGCGGATATAGAATTAGAGAAAATGGTGGCACAAACTCAAACTGCTTTGGCACAGGTGAATTCTATGATGGCAAGTATTGAAGCGGGAGAAGGCACTGTTGGGAAAGTATTGAAGGATGAAAATCTGTACAACAACTTGGAAGATACTGCCGAAAGTTTGAATCGCTTGTTGGTTGATTTTCAGCAAAACCCAAAGGATTATGTCAGTTTTTCTTTGATTTCTATTGGCGGCGGTAAGAAAAAGGCTGAGAAGGAGGCGAAGAAAAAAGCTGAGGAGGAAGCAAAGAAGAAGGCTGAGGCTAAGGAAGTGGGAGAAACAGTGGAAAAAGAAAACTACTAAAAAATAACAAAAAATCTTTATTTTTGTCTGTTAAGAGAAAAACAACGACTTCAATAATAAAAACCACCAATGAATTCCAATAAACAGCCAACATCCTCTGAGCCTAAAGCAAATAGCAAGAAAAAAAGAAGTTTTATCCGAACATTTATTTATTTGTTTTGGGCAGCTTTTTTTGTAGGTATTCTCTCTTTTTTCTTGTTGTTTTGGGGAATTTCAAATGGTATGTTCGGAAAACTGCCTAGCTTCGTTGATTTGGAAAGTCCCAAAAACTCTTTAGCGTCAGAAGTTTATTCTGCCGACTCGGTATTGTTGGGCAAATTCTATATAGAAAATCGCTCCAATGTATCTTACGATGAAATTTCGTCCAACCTCACCAAAGCCCTTATTGCCACAGAAGATGTACGTTTTGAAGAACATTCAGGTATTGACTTTCGCTCATTGGTACGGGCCATTGTTAGGATGGGAAAGGACGGAGGGGCAAGTACGATTACCCAACAGCTTGCCAAAAATTTATTTCACGGTGTACAAACCTCTAGTAAGATAGAGCGAATCCAACAAAAATTGAAGGAATGGGTGATTGCGGTGCGTTTGGAAAAAGGTTATACCAAAGAAGAAATCATTACGATGTACCTCAATACTGTACCTTTTAGCAACAATGCTCATGGTATCAAATCTGCTTCAAAGGTGTACTTCAACAAACAACCTTCTGAACTTGATGTGCAAGAAGCGGCTGTTTTGGTTGGAATGCTCAAAGCAAGTACGAAGTTCAATCCAATACGAAATCCTGAACTTTCTAAACGCCGTCGAAACGTAGTCATTGGACAGATGGCCAAGTACAACAAGATTTCTACAGAAGATGCCGATTCTATTTCACTTCTTCCGTTGGTTACAGAGTACCGACAACAAGATCACAATGAAGGATTGGCGACTTATTTCAGGGAATACATCAAAGCAACTATGAAAGATTGGTCTAAAAACCAAGTGAAAGTAGATGGTACAAGCTACGATGTGTTCAGAGATGGTTTGAAAATTTATACGACCATTAACTCCAAAATGCAGGGTTATGCGGAGGTAGCGATGGGTGTTCACATGCGTCAACTTCAACAAGAATTTTACGATCACTGGGGCGATAGCCGTCCATGGGATTACACCTTAGATGGTGCAAAAATGCAAGCTATCAAGGTGAAAGAAGGTGAACCTTGGCATGGAACAAATGAATTGATTTACAGAGCTATCAAAAACTGTGACCGCTACAAAAGATTGAAAAACGATACGGAATTATCGGAAAAAGAAATAGAAATTACCTTCAATACACCTACTGAAATGGAGATATTTTCGTGGACAGGCAAAAAAGATCGCCCCAATCACCACATTACTTATCCATTACCAGGAGTAGATAGCACCTACTATTACTACGATATTGATACCACACTCACACCCATTGACTCCATCAAATACTATAAAATGTTTTTACATTCGGGTATGATGGTGACAGACCCGCAAAGTGGGCATATTTTGGCTTGGGTGGGCGGTATCAACCATAAACATTTCAAATACGACAATGTGCGAATCACTTCAAAGCGTCAAGTAGGTTCAACTTTCAAACCGTTTGTCTATACCCTTGCAGTTCAGAGCGGTTGGTCCCCCTGTCGTAAAGTACCCAATGTTCCTGTCACCTTTGAGAACTTCAATAACTGGACACCCAAAAATGCAGGAACGCTCTACAATGGGCGCATGATTACCCTCAAAACAGGACTGGCACATTCCATCAATCGAATTAGTGCTTATTTGATGAAATACATGACAAGTCCTGATGCGGTGATTCAATTGGCTCGAAAAATGGGCATCGAAAGCCACATGGATCCCTACCCTTCCCTCTGCTTGGGTACGCCCGATATTTCTGTTTTTGAAATGACGGGGGCTTATAGTACCTACGCCAACAAGGGTTTTTATACCCAACCTTACCCAATTATTCGCATTGAAGACAAAAGTGGTACGCCACTCAAATTATGGGTTCCTCACGTTGAAGAGGTGATGAGTGAGCAAACGGCTTATGCCATGATTTCTCTTCTAAAAGGAGTAGTAGATATTGGTACGGCTCGTCGTTTGCGCTGGAAATACAAATTTGAAGGAGAAATAGCAGGAAAAACGGGTACAACCAATGACAACTCAGACGGTTGGTTTATGGGTTTCACGCCCAATATCGTTGGAGGTACTTGGAGTGGAGGAGATGAGAAACAAATTCGCTTCCGTAGCACCCGATTGGGGGCAGGTTCCAATATGGCATTGCCCATTTTTGCAGAATTCATGACCCGAGTATATGCAGATAGTTCTCTCAACATTCTTCAAACAGCACGTTTTGAGAAGCCCTATCGTATGAGCATCGAAACAGATTGCAGCAAATACGCAGAAGCACTACCCAGCGTAGCAGATCCTGGCTCACCAGAAGATACGAGTTCTACCAAAACGGAGGACAACTATGACTACAACGATCAATTTGACAATTAATTTACCCTTCATACTTCAAAAACGCTATCCAATATGAGTTCTGAATCTCCAATGATTGGCACGTATCTCTGGCAAAATGGTAAAAAAATAAATCTTGAGAAAGAGCCAGATTGCATCACAGTCTATATTTATGATCCTCGCAAACTAGAGTTGATTCAGAAGTTGGATGGAGTATTGGACATCAAAAATGTTTTCAATGAAGTCTATCGTTTGATGGTGGACAATACCCGCCTCGAACAGATTATGGCATCTTTGCGTTCACAAGCCTTTGATCTGGTGTGCCATCATGCTTATAAGCCTGTAGGTACAAATCAAACCCGCTATTACATTACAGACAAAATAACGGTCAAGTTCAAGGAAGGAGTAGATGTTGGAGTTATCAACGACTACATGGAAGAATACCATCTACGTTATGTCAAAAGCTACAATGATCGAACTTTTCTACTGCAAATCACTACTTCAACAGGAACCAACCCCGTAAAAGTAGCCAACTATCTGCACGAAAAAAACGAAACAGCATATTGTGAACCCAATTTAATTAGCCGATTTTCTGCCGCATACATTCCAACTGACGAACAGTTTCAACAACAATGGCACTTGCTAAGTAAAGCGGGGCCTGAACTTGTTGCAGATGCCGATATTTCGGTCACTCAAGCTTGGGACATTACCAAAGGAAATCGAAACATTGTAGTGGCGGTATTGGATGATGGTTTTGATATGTCGCACCCCGATTTTCAGGGAGTTGGGAAGATAGTCTATCCCAAAGACTTTGTGGAGGGAGATATGTTGCCGAATCCAGGACCCTCCGATTTTCATGGCACCCCTTGTGCGGGAGTAGCCATTGCAGAAGACAATGGGGAAGGAGTAGTTGGTGCAGCACCAGGATGTGCGTTTATGCCCGTTCGGATTCCTTTTGGGGCAGATGCCAATTTGTTGTATGAAATATTTGATTATGTAGGCAAATACGCCGATGTTATTTCTTGCAGTTGGGGGCCTCCTCCTGTCTATGCACCTTTGCACCAGTTGGTGTATGACAAACTCACCCAACTTGCTGCAACAGGTGGGCCGAGAGGGAAAGGCTGTGTGATTCTATTTGCAGCCCACAACTTCAATGCGCCTTTGAAGGACTTAAAAAATGTGAGCGGGGTTAAATACTTGGCAGGGAATCGAATATATGAACATCGAGATCCTATTTGGAATGGTAATGCTACGCATCCCGATGTGATTACCGTTTCTGCTTCTACTAGCCTCAATGAAAAAGCCGCTTACAGCAATTGGGGCAAAGAGGTGACAGTTTGCGCTCCGAGCAACAATTACCATCCCTTAGATTTTAGCAAAAAACTGAAAGGTAGAGGTATCACCACAACTGATAATTTTCGATTGGGGGCATATTTTTCACCCAATAGTCGCTATACCAATCTTTTTGGAGGTACTTCCAGTGCTACGCCTTTGGTAGCAGGTGTAGCAGGTTTGATTTTGTCTGCTAATCCCAATCTAACGGCTAAGGAGGTGAAGCAAATACTCAGTGAAACTGCGGATAAAATTGAAGACAATACCCCTGACATATTGCTCAATCAGAGCAAAGGGAATTACGACGGCAGTGGTCATTCTGAATGGTTTGGCCATGGCAAGATAAATGCCTTTAAGGCTGTCCAACAAGCAGCTGCGCTTCTACCTGTAGATGAAAACAACGAAGATGCGGATACTACTCCAATTGAAGAAATACCTCTCGTAGATGAACCTGCTGTTTTGGAGGATGGTGTATTGATGCTCAAACTGCGTACCCTTGTGAAAGGAAAAATGGAGGGCAACAACGATAGCAAAATCTACAAAATCAAAGTGGGAAAGAAATTGACCATTCAAATGAAAAGCAAATCGGAGGAAACCGATTTTGACCTCTACCTCAAAAAAGGAACAATTCCCAGCAAAAATGACTATGACAAACGTTCGATTACCGAAACGTCTAATGAAAAATTAGAGTTGGAAAACTTGGAAGCAGGAGAATATTTTTTGTTGGTAAATTCGTTTAGAGGGGAGGGAGAGTATGATTTGGAGGTGAATTTGGAGTAAATATCAATTGTTAAAACCAGCCTCGAATTAATTAATTGCTATAGTCGGTGGTGCGATATATGAAAGCAAAAAAGGCTACCTCTCATACGAGGTAACCTTTTTATATTAGCTTCATTTGTTGAAATGATACTGGGTGATTTTTACAAATCACTCGTTCTCTGTGTAGCAGAATAGTTAATTTTCAAGGCACTTACTTTGCGAAGTTCCTGCTTCACATCTGTAATGATACCCATTTTCACTTCTTTATCTACACGAAGAGAAGTAGTCATTTGAGGAATCAACGTTTCCTCTACCTTAGCACGTTCGTTCTGAATAAAAACGGCAATAGCACTTTTGTACTCCTCTCTATTCACAAACTCATCGTTCAACTGAATAATAGGGGCTGTACCATACTGCTCTCTATAGTTGCCAGTAGGTGCACCAATGTAGATATAACTTACCAAAGATTTTTTCTCCAATTTTTGAAGCTCTGTAGCTTGCGGATACCTTACTTGTACCTTTAGTTCTGTTTCTCTCATCACAGTAGCAACCATGAAGAAGAACAAAAGAATAAAGATAATATCGGGCAAAGAAGCTGTGGAAATAGCGGGAAGTGACTTCCCTTCTTTTTTTCTAATCGCTGCCATAATAAAATTTGTTTAAGAGTTAGAGAATAAAAAACACATAAAAACCTGAATCTAAAAAACAAGGTTTATCCTCCTTCTCCTGTAAAATCTTCTGGCTCTGCCTCCGAAATCTTCAAAGGATATTCTTCTCGAACAGTCTTTTGATCATCTTTACTCAAATCATCGTACAAAAGTCCAAACTTTTGTTTGGCATAATCATTCCGCATCTTATTGTAAGCTGCTTTCAATTCATTTTGAACAGTGATGTAAATATCATAAGAAGTACCTCTATCGCTTTTCAACGATACAACTGCCTCTTGTGGACTATCAGAATATTTCGGATTCGCTCCTCGGTTATTAACATGCTTTACAGCGAGGTCTTTGAGTTCACGCACCTCTGTTAGTTCTCCTTTGACCAACAGTTGGTCTCTAGAGTTCACCAAGATATCCAACACATTTCGTTGGTTCTCTTTTGTTTCGGGTGGTGGTTCCTCAGAATAAGGTGGCAAAAGCACTAAAAGCCCCTTATCAACATCCATTGTGGTCGTTACAAGGAAAAAAATGAGTAGCAAGAAGGCAATATCTGCCATCGAACTCGCATTAATTTCTTCTAACTTCCTCTTTTTTCGTTTTGCCATACTGAATGATAGTTATTGGGTTATTTAACGGCGTTTACAATTTCGAGAACAACTGTCAATATGAATGCTCCTACCGTAAACAGAATACCCGCAGTAATAGAGAAACTAACCAGTTTCATAATTCCTGGAGTAACATAGCTGTAAGTAGCAGATGCAAACCTTCCTGCAATTTCGCTTGAAGCTGTTACCCAAATAAGCAACAAAATCACTGCAAAAATACCAATGCCTGCAATTGTTTTCCCAGACTCTTTGGGGTTACGCAATGTGTAAACTACTGGAAACACAACGGCTAATACCAAAGCAACCAACACTAAAAGTTGCGATAAAGGTATGCCATAATTTACCATAAAATCTTGCATATCTATTAAATTTTTAGGTTGTTTTAATGAAAATAATGTTCAAAAATAATTAATTATCAATAGATTAGATAGAGGGTCAACAGAAGGAGAAAATTTCCGAAATTTATTATTTATCAACCAAAATAAAACTCTTGGAATAAAACCCCTTCTGTTTGAACTTCTTAACTAACTATTCTAATTATCCATCAGCTAAAGATGGATTTCTTTTTGCAACATTGTATTTCACCAATAAATCAACCAATGAAATAGAAGCGTCTTCCATGCTGTTTACAATACCATCCAATTTAGAGATGATGTAATTGTAAAAGATTTGTAGGATAATCGCTACAACAAGACCAAATACCGTAGTCAAAAGTGCTACTTTGATACCACCCGCTACCAAACTTGGAGAGATATCACCCGCCTGTTGGATAGAGTCAAACGCCGAAATCATACCAATTACTGTACCCATGAATCCCAACATCGGAGCCAGTGCAATGAAAAGAGAAATCCAAACCAGACCTCTTTCCAACAGTCCCATTTGAACAGAACCGTACGATACGATTGATTTTTCAACGATGTCAATACCATCATCTACTCGATCCAGACCTTGATAGAAAATACTAGCAACAGGGCCTCTTGTAGAGCGAGCTATTTCTTTAGCCTTCTCAATATCACCTTCTTGCAATGCACCTTCTACATTCTGCAACAACTTGTTTGTGTTAGTTGTCGCCAAGTTCAACGCCAAAATACGCTCAATACAAAGAGCCAAACCCAAAATTAAACAAATCAATACAACACTCATAAAACGCCAGTCACCATCAATGAAGTAACGCTTTAAAAGCTCTTGCATTGTCTCTTCTCCTTCGTCTGTACTCGAAAGAGGAACCACTGTCGTTGAAGTCATTTGATCAACAACAACATTTTGCACATTTGTAGTTACATCGTTGTTCTGTGCGGAAACAGTACTACCACCGAATACAGCGAGTGTACACATCAGTAATAGCGTAAACAATTTTTTCATATTCATTCCTTTTATGATTAAAATAGTTAGTTAGAACCAAAAATTTGCAGAGAGGAAGGGATTCGAACCCTCGGTACTCTCTCGAGTACACACGCTTTCCAGGCGTGCACCTTCAGCCACTCGGTCACCTCTCTAAAGCTAAAAGTTTATCAAAGAATTGTGTACATTGAAGTAAATATCTGATTTTTAGGCCAAAAAAAATACTTCAATCAAAAAAATCTATTTTTTGTTTAGAACAAAGTCTGAAACAAAAGATGCAAAAAAACTTCATTTTCGCAATTTTGCCACATACTTGCCACCAATATACGCAAAATCCCAATTGATAGACAAAAATTCAAAAAAAAAAATAATTATCAAAACCTTTGCCCCATCAATTACAAAAAATTTCTATTGCATTTTGGGTAGTAATAGCTGCAACTTCTTCCAAGGATACTTTTTTTATCTCCGCCACTTTTTCTGCAACCGCTACAATGAATGCACTTTCATTTCTTTTATGTTTTTTCTTTCGATAGGTATGTGGCACTAAATAAGGTGCATCTGTTTCCAATACAAAATATTTTAGGGGGATATTTTCGATAGTTTCTGACAATTCTTTGCTATTTTTGTAAGTAACCACTCCTCCAAGCCCCATATAAAATCCATTCAAACTAATTACTTTTTCTGCATCAGCAGTTGAGCCAGAAAAACAATGGAAAATACCTGTGAGATTTTCATCGTTCATAGATTGAACGATTTCGAAGGTCTCATTGAAGGAATCGCGAGAATGTAGCACAATTGGCAAGCCAAATTCTTTTGCCCAGCTTATTTGTGTTTTTAGGGCTTCAATTTGTTCACTTTTATAAGTGAGATCCCAATAAAAATCAAGTCCTATTTCACCAATAGCTGCAAAACGGGTAGGATTTGCCTTCAGTGCTTGGTAAGCACCGTCAAGTTCGACTTTATAGTCACCTTTGATAGAGCAGGGATGTACGCCCATCATCGGATAGCATTGTTGTGGATATTGTTCGGCCAATTTATTTAGCGAATCAATATAGCGGCTGTCTATATTTGGTAAAAAAATTTTTTGAACGCCAGCATCATACGCCCGTTGAAGCATGGTTACTCGGTCTTCGTCAAATTGCTCTACATAAAGATGAGCATGGGTATCAATTAGTTGAATCATATAAAATATAACTTATACTTGTGTCTGTAAAGGTAAAAAAATAATCTATTTAACCACTATCTACTACCATCATGAATAAGCATGCAAATCAATTGCCGCACAAGACAAAAAAGAATAGTTGGGGATATACCAAACGTTTCGGAATATGTATAGGTATTCTCTTGTTTTTCATTTCTACAAAAGCAACTACTCAAAATCAAGAGGTTTATTTTTTAAATACGCCGATGACTATGGAACAGTTGGTTCTACAAGCAAAAAAGGAACACAAACTGATTTTCATTTATGTTTTTGAAGCCAATTCTCCGACCTGCGCTCAAATTGAAAACTACTTATTTAAAGATTCTCAAATTGCAGCCTACCACAACCGCAATTTTATTAACTACAAAATTGACGGAAAAATAGATATTAGTCAAAGTTTTGTAGCCCATTTTCAAGTAACTGCCTTTCCATCCTTTTTATTCTTTAGTGAAAAAGGACAACTTTTATACAATACCCCTCAAAAATTGTCTGCAATGGATTATTTAAAGTTGCTCGAAAATATCCATGATACATCGAACAGTTTACCAGTAATAGAAGGTATTTCTTCCAACAGTACAAGCAAGTTCGATGATAAACTTATCGTTCCTTCTCCCGATTACAATGCTTCCTCCTCCGACAATACACCCCAAAAATCTCAGCCTAATCAATCCATCCCTACTAAAATGCTGAACATGGAAGAGCAGGTAAAAGAATGGCAAAAATCCTACTACAATAAAACTATTGGAGAACAAGAACTACTTCAATATGCTTATTGGCTAAGAAAAAACCGCCAATCTTACCATTCAATTGTCAATGAGTATTTAAAAACACAAAGGGGAAAACTGCAAAATAACACCAACCGTCAGTTTTTGTATGATTTTTCTGAAACAATAGAAAATGAGGCGATTAAGCTGCTGATAAATGATATTCAATACTTCAAAGCGACTCAAGGCAGTGAAAAAATCAACCAAAAAATCAAAACCGCTATCTACAATAGCATCCAAACTGCCATAAAAGAACACGACAAAATCATCTTCAAAAATGCAATTGACATCATACACCAAACCGACCTACCCTTTCAGGATGCCTTTGAATTTGATATGAAAAAACAGTATTACGAAGGTGTTGCTGACTGGAAAGCTTTTGCCGAAACTGCTATTGAATATATTGACTCCAAAAACATCACCGACCCCATACTCCTCATTGAATTGGCAGCTAAGGTTGCGCTACATCTGGATGATAGCCGCTACTTAGAAAATGCCCTAAAGTGGGCTGAGACATCTGTAAAGATTGAAAATGAGTACCCCTGCAATTATACACTGGCTTATGTTTATTATAGAAAGGGGGATTATGATATGGCGATGAAAGTAGCAGAATATACGCTTAAACTTGCTGAAATGAGACAGGTTAATTCACAAGAAATCAAGAAACTGATTGATGATATTAGGATTAGGCAGAAGTGAAATAAAAAGAAGTCCAACTACTCTCAAATTTTTATTTTAAGGATAGTTGGACTTTTATTATGAAAGAATAATCTTATCTAATTGACAATTTTAGCTATTCCACTGCAACTTATTTTTCTCTTCTGTAATGTAGAGAACACCTAATGTCATCAGTGACAATGCCAAGATGATTAAGCCCCATTCGGAGAGGGTAGGCACTTCCTGAACAATGGTTGCATTTGCAAAGGTAAGCAAGCCCGTACATGCATCGTCAGGTTGGTGAAATAAGGCACCTTCTAATGTGGATAGATTTTGCGTGTTGAAGTTGTTTTCTTCTACATTGATGTCAGTCGTCCAACAAGCCATTGTCGTTGTCCAACCTCCGCCTGATCCGTACCCAAAGAAAGCGTCTGCTCCATCGGTAGAACCCGTTGTATTATCCAATAGAATAAAAGTTTCCAAATTGATATTGAAGGTATTTTCATTTCCTGCTGTACCAATGGTGAAAGTGCCGAAAGCGGCATTATCTGAATCGTGGTCATAAAAACCAATGCCTATACCTCCTGTTGCTGCGTTGCCATTGAAGGTATTGTTGATGATGTTGGCATCAATGGTTGTTTGGACAATAGTGTTTGAATTAGAAGAAATAGATTTGGTATTGACCGTGATGTGACGAAAATCCGTTAATCCCGCCAGTGGAGTGAATACATTGTTGTCAATAGTTGCAGTAGGATAGTTTTCCAAACTAATAGCCCACCTATGTCCTGTAAAGGTGTTTCCTGCAATGTTTGTGGCTTTGTTCTGTTGGTTGTTTTGCAAGCGTAGAGAGGAAGTATAAGTATTTCCAAAAGTACCATCAAAAACATTGTTGGATATATCTATCGTTCCTGCACCTGCATTGTGGTCAGAAAGCTGCAATCCTCCTCCATTGAAGTTGTTGTTTTGAATCGTAATATTTCCATTACTACCAAAACGAATCAATATATCGTGATTTATCGTTTGGCCTGTGTTTCCATTAAAAGTTCCACCTCCTTCATCTAATGACAACCCTGAACGAAAAAAGCGATCTACACCTCCAGAATTTCCGTCGGAACTTGGCAATCCTGTTACTGTATTATTATTGAATACTACATTATCAATCCCTCCAGTAGCCACTCGATAATTTGTACTACCACCATAATTAATACTTACAGCATTTCTATTGCCATAAGAACCAAATGAACCCGCACCAGAAGAACCATACGGGTTGATTGTATTGTTGGTCACATCAATATTGTCAATTGCTGCTCCACTTACAATAATAGCACTACTTAGTTTCACGAAATCTACTTCAAACTGAAGGTTGTTGATGGTCACATTGTCTGCACTTACATCAAAAAGCGTAGCTTTTCCACTAACAGTTCCTGTAAAATTGATAATGGGTTGTGAAGCGCCGATTCCATTGATAGTTACTTCTTTGTTAACCAACACTTGTTCATCATAAGTTCCTTCACTTACTTCAATGACATCCCCAGCATCCGTTGCAGTAGCATCAATGGCAGATTGAATGGTACAAAAAGTTGCGCCTGTATCGGTATTTTGAACAACGCCTGAAGTCGTAGAAAGTCCTGCACCTACTTGTCTAAAATCTGTTCCATTTGTATTAAAGGTATTTCCACTTACGGTATTACCACAAGCAATTTGGGCGTTTCCTCTACCGAAGTAATCATCAGATTGGCCATCATTTTGACCTCCATCGCCAGGATAATTAGGAGTAGGGTGTCCTCCTCCTTGTTCTTGTATTCCAATATCGTTGTTGGATACCGTATTTCCAGTGACAGTATGATTCGTTCCTTCAATGACAATACCAAAACCTTCACTTGTAGTAGCACCTGCATTCTGCTGTTCATAGCCTGATACTGTATTGTTCTGTACCACAACGCCAGTAGGAACATCTACATTCCCTGCTAAAACACCTCTACGAAATACAGCAATACCTGCATGATCCCGAATATTCATTCCCACAGTAGCTGTAAATGTGACATTGTTGTTTTCCACTACAATACTACCTGCCCCAGAAGTCTCGCCCGAACCGTCAGGGTTTTTAATCTCCATACCAAAACGACCACAATCAGTAATCGTATTTCCGCTAATTACATTCACACCAGGGCCTTGTATGCCTGTCAGCCCCATACCACTATCTACAACATCAGACACATTATTTCCTGTTATCGTAACTCCAGTAGCTGTACCATCTTGCAGTTCAATTCCACAACAACCTTCATTATCAGAAACTGTACAGTTGGTAATGGTAATGTTTTCTTTCAAACCATTCCAAACGACAATTCCTCTAGGGAAACCACCAGCCGCAGTATTGATGTCTGTGACAGATATATTATTGAAAGTAAGCGCATTAACAGGCCCATTGAAATAAATCCCTCCGCCATTGGTTCCCGCATTACAAGTAATATTGTTTATTTCAACATTATCAATCGTAGTAGAATTATTTCCTCCAATTCCATAGATAGCAGCTTCAGAAGCAGCATAGCCTACAAAATTTTCAATAGATAAATCTCGAATAGTTGTACCTGTTACCCCATTCGAAATCTGAATACCTGCATCAGTTAAGGTATTATTCCCATCTATGGTGACATCCGCTGCCGTTCCAGTTGCACCCCGAATGATTAGGTTGTTTTTTCCTGCAGGGATGATTACACTCTCAATGTAAGTTCCTGCTGCAATGACTATTTCATCGCCTGAACTAGCCGCAGTTACTGCAGCTTGAATAGTAGCTTGATCACCTGGTACATTGATAACTGCTGCACTTAGACTACCACAGTAGCCTATAAATACCAAGAAAGCTAAGCACCTTAAGATTAATTTGGGTAATAGAATTTTGTTTTGCATAAAAGTTGATTAATTTATATTTTTAATTAAAAATTGTTTAAATTCAATGTTTTAAACAATCTAATTAGGTATAAAAATGATAGATTATTAAAACAGAGAATATTCAAGGTTTATCCATTTGATTAATGGTTAAAATTCATAGTTATTCATTGCTATGATAAAAATGTCGATTATATTACTTGCGAATTTACAAAATGTAGGAAGGCAGAGGGATAGCTTTATACGTATTTCATACTTTATTATGAATACACGATAAAAATAAAATTTATACAGAAGATATTATTGCAGTAGTATAAAATATTAGTGATATAAATTTAATGGTTAAACAAAACTATTCAACTACCTAAAAGATTTCTACGGTTTATACTTTTCTCGGAAATGATATAGTGCATTGTCACTTTATCAAAAGTACGGAGAAAATCAGATAGAAAAAAATATTTTTACTTATATAAGTAAAATTTCATTATAAGGAAATTTTATCGCTTGGATTATAAAAGCATTGATTTTTAATGTTTTAGAGTTTTTTTGTCATAACATTAAAAAATATTTTTATTTAATTAAATATTAATTTTTACATAATTATTTTGTAATGAAAAGACATTCAATGTATTAGTTCTTGTGGAAAATGACATAAAAATGTCATATTTTATAATCTCTATTTATTAATCCTACAGAAAAAGCTAACTGGAAGTAAAGGGAAGATGCTTCTATCCGTGAAAAAAAAAGTACAACTATTCCCGAATTATGTCAAGAACAATTGTACTTAATATTATTGAAGAGAATCTTCTCTAAAGATTAATCAAAATCTTATTATTAGTTATTCCACTGCAACTTATTTTTCTCGTCGGTAATATAGAGAACGCCTAAGGTCATCAAAGATAAGGCTAAGATGATTAAACTCCATTCGGATAGGGTAGGAATAGGCATAGATGGATTTAATCCCAACTGAGCAAGCGATGTTGCCCACGAACCGAAAGTTACATTAGGACTGACACTAGCCCCTGTTCCTGAACCTTCACCAGATGGACCAGAAGCATCTCCCCACCAATTCATCGAACCATCTACAGTGGCAGAAGGGGATACATTGACAATTCCTCCAGAGGGGTTATTGCTCAAATCGTTATTATTTATCGTAGCCACACTTACATCTGCTGCTGGATCAAATCCTATGGAGACTCCCACCGTATTTCCAGTTATTGTATTAGAAGTAATAGTTATGTCATTGGGGAGATTTTCTCCTGCAGGAAAATAAGTTGTAATAAGAATGCCTGCAGAAGTAGATCCATCAGAAGAAGCTTCACCCGTATTTCCAGTAATCGTGTTACCAGTAATCGTTACAGTTACATCACCTGAAATGTCAAGTGCATAATCCAGCCAATCTCCATCGCCTTTTCCAGTATAAGTGTTGTTTGTGAAAGTTCCACTTATTGTTGCAGGATCAATGACTCCTGCACGGAAATGCACACCTATTCGTCCTATATTGGTAAACGTACAGTTTGTAATGTCAACATGTCCATCCTGAACTTGAATTGCGATTCCAAGATAAGGTGAGGAGGAGTGTTTGATTTCATTGAAGGCAACGTTATCTACTGAGCCTCCATCTTGAAAGCGAAGAGCAGTATAAGTGTCGATACCCGTTGCGTCCAAGGTCATATCTTTAATATGAACAGTAGTGCCAGGGGCTGTTATTATCCACGCCGATGCAGGATTGCCATGTCCACTCGATGCAGTGTTATAACTTGAACTGACTGTTGTAACATTCTTTCCTTGCCCTTGAATCGTTACAGACTGAGAAACCGTTATATGTCCCTCGGTGTGATTAGCATCCTGTATATCTATTATATCGTTTGCTGCTGCGGCATCAATAGCAGCCTGAATAGTAGTAAAATCACATCCTAAGGCACAGACAGTATGAGTCGCTGCATTAAGGCTATTGTAGCAGCTTACAAATACTAAGAAAGCCAAGCACTTCAAGGCTATCTTTTTGGTCAAACTGGGTAATAGAGTTTTGTTTTGCATAAAAATTATGAATTTAAAATTAGGAATAAAAAAGTTTTTAAAATAGTATAAATATTACATAGTAAATGACTAAAAACAACCCAAGTATTATATTAATATATTTTTGTTAATTATTGATATACAAAAGGTAAAGAGAATATTTTTCAGTCCTTGAAAAATTAACCCTAAAAAAAAATACAATTACTCTCGATGTTTATGTCAAGAATAATTGTACTTTTTTTAGAAAAATCTTCCCCAATTTCTAGCTATTCCACTGCAGCTTATTTTTCTCTTCTGTAATGTAGAGAACACCTAATGTCATGAATGACAATGCCAAGATGATTAAGCCCCATTCGGAGAGAGTTGGTATTGGTACTTCCTTAGCGCACGTTGAATCGGTAATAAAAGAACTAAAGTCTACGTCCACGCTTACTGCATCACCTGTACCTGGTCCTTCACCACTTGGACCAGATGGGTCACCCCAACAGTTCTGTGTAGCATCTATTAGAGTTCCAGTTTGGTTATCTACTCCAAAAGTACCATTCCCTGCAATCACATTCATATTTGCTGTACCTGTACCATTATTTATGAATTGAATACCAATACCATTATTTGAAATCGTATTATTGGTAATTGTAGCATCCCCTGCATCTACTAAAATACCAATTAAATTTCCAGAAATAGTGGATACATTATCGTGAATATTTGCTGAGGCATCAATTCCTTCTACCTTTATTCCTACCCTATCAGTGACATTTGTTGTAACCACAGTTTTTACATCGGTATTTCCTATTATTTCTGCCTCCACAGTAGCATTGTTACTATTATCAGGACTGTCCTTGACATAA
Organism: Chitinophagales bacterium; assembly: GCA_041392475.1. NCBI lineage: Bacteria > Pseudomonadati > Bacteroidota > Chitinophagia > Chitinophagales > Chitinophagales bacterium. The sequence continues at coordinate 326,118 of JAWKLZ010000003.1, forward strand.
ATTCCAGTACCCACATTATTGGTAAGTTTTGCTCCATCTATTAATGCTCCAGTATTGCCTGCATTAGAATTATAACCTTCATAATTATTCACAAAAATTCCTATATCTACATTACTTGCAGTACATCCTTGTATGTTTACAGGATTTGCAGGGTTGACATTCCAAACTTCAAATCCCTCAGAAGGATTTGAAATTCCAGTGCCATCAACAGTGTTGTTTAGGATTTGCCCAGTTGCATCACTCAAACTTGCAGCCAAAATGCCGTCCCACACTGTTTCGTTGGCATCATCTATGCCAGTAATAACATTGTTTGAAAAAGTCAGTGGCTCTACGCTTCCACCTGTATGCAGATTGTAAAAAATCCCTCTTCTTCTTGCTTCAATGGTATTGTTGTCAATTACTTGATACATGACATCACCAGGGTTTGCATCGTGGAAGTTACCTGTTTGAATCCCAATTCTTACATTGGTCATCACATTATTCGTTATTCGAGTATAGTTATCATTGTAAAGAAGGACTCCTCCACCCCAAAAATCAATAACTCCACCAGACTGATAAGTTCCCAAGTCTCTCATTAAGTTATCATCTACTAAATGATCTGAAGTAGATGGATTATTGAAGTTATCCCAACCGAATATATCTACTGCAAAAAATGACAAGTTTTGAAAAATATTATTTCTAACTTTCAAAGAATTTACAACTATAGTATTCCCTGTATCATAATAAACGACTCCATCAAAGGCATCTATATCTGCACCATTCGTACCTATCCAACCTGTAGTGATACTCGTATTGTCACCATCTATGGTCAATCCATCTATAACCACATTACTAGCAGTAATTGTAATTACGTCGGTCTCTGTAGCTCCAGGAACGATGATGGCTTCTGCTACACGACTGCCTGTGTTAGGAGAGATTCCGAAATTAGGACCTCGAATTTCGACTTCCTTGGACACTGTAATACTTTCACTATAAGTCCCTGCTTGTACTTCAATAACATCACCATCTAGAGTACCTGCATCATCAATAGCTGCTTGAATGGTAGTAAACGTTTCGCCTGGCCCTACAGGAATAGTCGCTGCATTAAGGCTATTGTAGCAGCTTACAAATACTAAGAAAGCCAAGCACTTCAAGGCTAACTGTTTGGTCGAACTGGGTAATAGATTTTTGTTTTGCATAGAAATTATGAGTTTAAAATTAGGAATAAAAAAGTTGTTTAATTTATTATTTGAAAAACATCAAATATCCATTCTTATAGAACATAGAAAAACCCTACATCATCAAAATACATAAAGCCCAAAGCTTATCCATTTGATTAATAGTTATTCATTAATATGGTGAATATATCAATTGTATTACTTGCGAATGCACACGTGTAGAAAGGTAGAAATATAATTTTATGCGTATTTCATACTTTATTATGAATACACGATAAAAATAAAATTTATACGGGAGGATTTATTGTAGTATTATGAACTATTAGTGGTATAAATTTAATGGTTAAACAATTATTTGACTACCTAAAAGATTTTTATGGTTTGTGCTTTTCTCAAAAAAAATAACTTATAATGCTGTTTATCAAAGGTAGGCAGAAATTTCAGATAAAAAAAATGTTTTTTATTATATGCAAAAAAAATCTCTATGATAAAATTTCATTGTCTTATTTTGCAAAATACTGTATTTCAATTGCTTATAATGAATTCATGCATAAATTAAACATATTCAATATTTTATAAAATATCAATCTTTTCACAACATTATTGTGTAACAATTGTGAAGTCATTAGGATAGATGTTGCAAAACAAATCAGCATCAAATCGTCATTAAATTGTCATTTTTATTCAAAAGTATCTATTTACCAATTATATAGACATAATAAGGCAATAGGAAGAAAAGATTTCTTGCCTTGGAGGGTGAGAATGTATGAAAGTGAAAGTATTATATTAGAGTGCCGCCCCAAACTGCTTCAAAAAGCGTACATCATTTTGAAACATCAAGCGAATATCACCAATGCGGTATTTGAGCATCGCAATGCGCTCAACACCCATTCCCCAAGCATACCCAGAATATACTTCGGGGTCAATATTGCAGTTTCGGAGTACATTTGGGTCGACCATACCACAGCCCAAAATTTCGAGCCAGCCTGTGCCTTTGGTGATGCGGTAATCTATTTCGTCTTTCAAGCCCCAGTAGATGTCAACCTCTGCGCTGGGTTCGGTGAAAGGGAAGAAGGAAGGTCGAAGGCGAATTTTGGTTTCTTTGCCGAACATTTCACGAGCAAAGTAGAGTAGTGTTTGTTTGAGATCGGCGAATGATACATCTTTGTCAATGTACAATCCTTCTACTTGATGGAATTGACAATGTGCTCTTGCAGAGATGGTTTCGTTTCGATAGACACGACCTGGAGAAATAATGCGAATAGGAGGAGTTTGGTTTTCCATCACATGCACTTGCACCGTTGAAGTTTGTGAGCGCAATACGGAGGCAGGATTGGTTTGAATGTAGAAGGTATCTTGCATATCTCTAGCAGGATGGTCTTCTGGGGTATTTAAGGCGGTGAAATTGTGCCAGTCGTCTTCAATTTCGGGGCCTTCTGCTATGGTGAAACCGATTCGGGTAAAGATTTCGTTGATTTGATTGCGAACGATGGAAATAGGGTGACGACTCCCTAAAGGCATTGTAGTGATAGGGCGGGTTAAATCAGGTATTTCAATCGTATTGGTTGAAGCTTCTTCTATTGCAGTCTTCAATAGATTGACTTTGTTTTCTGCTGCTTGTTTTACGGCATTGGCTACTTGTCCAAATTCTTTTTTTCGCTCATTGGGTACATCTTTGAAGCCTGCAAAAAGAGCTTTTATATTTCCTTTTGTTCCCAAATAAGCAATCCGAAATTGCTCTAATTCTTGTTTATCAGTTGTTGTGAATTTTTCTATCTGCGCCAATAAATCCTTTGCGGTTGCGAATATATCTTTGTTTCCTTCGGACATGGTAGTTCTGTATTAATATAAATTTGGATTACTACTATTTTCAGCAGCGTTTTTTAGTAGCTGCAAAACTAATGATTTCTTGGTGAAAAATAACCGTCTATTGGTGGTTAATCTTCCCTATTTGCAAACTTATGGATTCACAATACTCGAAAGCCTATTGCAGTTATTTGGTAAAACATTGAAGAGTAAACATATTTTTCTTTCCTTCGTTTTATGCTTGCTTATTCGTTTCAGGTGTTTTTACTATCTTTAAATTATTAAACCAAGCAACCTATAAAGCATCCAAAATTTCAAATCCTAAAAAAATATGAAAGCAAAATATTCATTTCTAATCAGCACTATCTTATTTCTCTCTTTAAGTTTGTTTTCTTCGACCAAGATGTCTGCACAATTAAGTTCTTATAATGCAGATGATTGTGAGCAACTCGAGCAATGGATGATGATATTGAAGATAGATGGCATCGAACTTTATCAGCCCGATTGGACCAATCAATTATACAAGGAACAAGATTGTCACCCGATTTGGTACAATACTGTTACGGGTTTTATTTTTGCGAATGAAATCATCAGTATTCTTCAAAATGCGGTAATTGAAAATGATTATCATTTGAAGAAAGCTGAATTGCTCTACAATGATATTAGAAGTCAGCTATTGCCTATTGGTTTTTTTGACTACAATAGCTTATCGGACTTGGATATTTTGCTTACCGATGGTGCTTTGCAATATGCGTATGATATTCAAGAAAAAATTGTAGCGAAAAAACCAGAGGCAAAACAACTGGAGGAAGAAACGATTAGGTTGTTGATTATTGACGGATTGTTGAATGCGCTTAAGAGTGAAAGTTTGGCGATTTATTTTGAAGAATTGCAAGAAGGTTTGGATGATTTCGATATCTCATCTTTTGAGGAAGCTTCTCAGGTAGCTGATTCATTGAAGGTTACTGACGATAACGATAGCGAGGCTTTTGAAGAAAATACCGAGGATATAGGCTCACCTGAAGATGCGAAAGTGACCCAAACTGTTCCTGCTCAACCTGCAAATACGCCTAAAGTTCTTAGTGTAAAAGATTCGAGTCTCTACAAATTGGTAAAAGAAATCAGCCGTCCTGCTTCAAAAAGTGTTTTCAATCAGGCTCTTTACCACCCTGCATGGATTGATTCTTTCTACAAAAGCCGCAACTATGAGCCTGTTTGGCACAATGGATATACGCTATATGGTCGTGGGAGTGAGGTGATACGTCATATCGAAAAAGCATCTCAAGAAGGATTGGCCTCCAAAGATTACCATGGTGATGTATTGACCAAATGGCACAGCGATATCAATGAGGTCTATGATGTAAAATTTATCCCTTACGACAATTTTTTGCCTAAAATAGATGTCCTCATTACCGATGCGGCTCTTCATTACGCCTATCATTTACACTATGGCAAATTGAATCCTTCAAAGTTGGATATTGGATGGAACATCGAAAGAGATGGGGCATTTGATTTTGCGGCTGCTCTTCAACAGGCAATAATTAACCGCAATGTAAATCAGTTTTTTGAAGATCGTAAACCGCAGCATGAGGAATATGGCCAATTGAAGGAAGCATTGGCTTATTATCAAGCTCTTCAAAATGAGAAAGGTGAATGGATGACCGACCTCAAAAGTGAAAAATTGGAGTTGGGTATGAAAGACAAAGCAGTTGCTTTGCTGCGTCAGCGTTTGGCGTTTGAAGAGGCACTTCCAGAAAAGTTAAATGATCACAAAGCTACGACTACTAAAGTGTTGAAAAGTGAGGTAAATATGGACACCCTCAGAGGTTCGTATGCAAAAATAGAGGAATTGGAGAACTCGTTGATTCTTACCAAAATGGATAGTATTTATAATCCCGAAGTTTTCGATATCACTGTTCACAATGCGCTTGTGGCTTTTCAGCAGCAACATGGAATTGGAGATGATGGGGTAATCGGGCCCAATACACTTTCTGTTCTAAACACCTCACTTGAGCACCGAATCAAACAAATCAACATTGCCTTGGAACAGTGGCGGTGGATGCCCAACCAATTCAGTGACTTTTTTGTGTTCGTGAATATCCCTGCATATCAACTGGATGTGTATAAAAATGGAAAAATTGATCAGACAAAGAAGGTGATGGTAGGTTTGCCCAACCACAAAACTGCTATCTTTAGCAACAACATTCGTTACCTTGACCTCAATCCGTATTGGACAGTGCCTTTTAGTATTGCAACGAATGAAATCCTTCCCAAATTGAAGCAAAATCTAAGCTATCTGAACCGTCAAAATATGAAGGTTTTTTCGGGCGGAAAAGTCATCAATCCTTATAATGTGAATTGGTCAAGTCTGAGTAGCAGAAAGTTCCCTTATACTATTCGACAGGAACCAGGTACTAAAAATGCACTTGGAACGGTGAAGTTTATGTTTCCCAACAAATACAACATTTACCTACACGATACCCCCTCCAAAAGTTTGTTTGTGAAGGCAGAACGTGCTTACAGTCATGGTTGTATCCGTTTGGATAATCCCGTCCAATTTGCCGAATACTTATTGCAGGATGATCCAAAGTGGGACGCTCAGAAAATTCAGAAAGTGCTGGATAGTGAGAAAAATACTCGGGTTTCTTTGGACAAAAAAATCCCTATTTACATCGCTTATTTTACAGCTTGGGTAGATGCAAGTGGTTTGACACATTTCCAAAAGGATGTGTATGGTAAGGATGAGGTAGTGATGAAGGCGATGTTATAGAATTGTTGGTCAGATATGGATTGGCTCTAAATCTTCACAAACTTATTCCTCATTTGCCCTATTTGTATAAAATACACTCCAGCTTTAAGTGCTTCAATAGAGATGGTGTTTTTGCCAAAAAGCAATTGACCCGATATTGGCTTATTTCCCAAAGTATCAAAAATGGAAAATTCTTGGTTTGGGTATTGCCAATCCAAGTAAATTTCATTTTGTGCAGGATTCGGGAAAATAGATGCAGTTTGTGCCATTAAATCCACTTCTTCAATTGAAGTAAGTAGCTCACGTAGAGTGCTTAATTTGTCAAACGAAACTTGTTGGGTTGAATTGAGATCTGGTAGCAAATCATTTTTCTCATAGGGATCGTTGAGGAGGTTGTAAAATTCTTGTGTTCCATTTTCCAGTTCAATGTATTTGAAGGTTGCGTCACGAGATGCCCAGCCAGAATTGTTAGAAGAAATTTCGGTGTACAAACAATCTCTTTGTCCTTCTCCTGAATTGGATAACAGGGGAGCAAAACTATAACTATCATGTATTTGTGAAAGAGGTGTTCCTGTTAGTTCCACAATCGTTGAAAATAAATCGGAGAAAGAAACAAGAGCAGATTCTCTTTCATTGCGTCGTGTGACTCCTACACCAGTAACAATCATTGGCACATGAACGCCACCTTGATAGAGACTTCCTTTGGACTGATACTTTGCATAAGGTGCTTGAATAACATCCCTATCTGTTCCATTATCGCCAACAAAAATGACAACCGTATTGTCTAATTCACTTTGAGGGATAGTACTGAATAATCTACCCATTTCATAATCAACACTTTCGACCATCGCTAAGAAATAGGGGAGTGGATTGGCATCAATAGAGGCTTGGTCTGTTGGTAAATTACCTTGTGAGTGCATATTTGAAGGAGGTAGATGCAAGGGAGTATGTGGAGCATTGTAAGCCAACCAACAAAACCACGGCTGGTTTTGCACATTGATCCAGTTGATGGCTGTGTCTGTTATTTTGGTAGTAATGTATTCATTGGTATTTGCAGCTTCTCCATTTTCTACCCAAGCATAATTGTTGTAATCAACTACTCCGCCACCCAAAATGCCTGAAAAATACGATATGCCCAGCTTGTTTGGGTAGTCATAATCGGGATTGTTTCCGCTGCCGCCCAAATGCCATTTCCCTATAAGACAGTTGCTATACAAACCATTGCTCGTTTGGTCAATGTATTTATGGAGAGAAGTTTCATTGAGGTCGAGAGTTGCCAATGTTTCTGCATTCAGCACATTGGTTCTAAAACCGTACTTACCCGTGAGGATGTTTGCCCTACTTGGAGCGCAAACGGGATTAGACCAAACATTGTCGAAAGTCAAACCTTCCTCCATCATTTTTTGGAGGTTTGGCATGTTGGCTTTTGTCGCATCAGGGGCATAATTTGGCGTTTCACCCAGACCAATATCGTCCGCTATGATAAGCAATATATTGGGTGATTTAGCAGAAATGTTAAACGGAAAAATGTTGATTAGTAGGAATAACGAAATGATAGTGAGTAGTTTCATCTGATTTCTTTTTTGAGAGATTTGAAGAAAAAAAATCCCTTTGCAAGTTTTCTGCAAAGGGATTTTTCATTCTATTAAGCAAACTCCATCGTTTGTTTATCAAATCTTATGAGCCTGAGTTTGCGATTTCAATTTGAGTTTTTACTTCGATTCTTCGTGCATATCCTTCAATACTTGCAGTGCTTCGTATAAATACACATCTTTGCCTAAATTTTCATGCCATTCTGCAACAGTTTTTTGCTTGTCTTTATCAGCAGCCATTGCCTCAGCATCCGATTTCAAAGATTCAACTTTCAACCCTTCAATGGATTTTTCAATGTCTTCAAATCGTTTACTTTGTTCCTCAATTTCTACCTGTTGGCGATTGTATTTGTCCAAGCAAAGAGTATAAGAAGACTCTTCACGTTGTTTTTTCAAACGTTGAGCATTTTCTTCAATCAACTGAAAAGTAGGATGATTTGCTACTCTCTTTCGACTATTCACCAATACTTCCTCTCTATTCACGACAGGATGGTCAAATACTTCAAAGTCAGCAGGTGCAATTTCGTCCCACGGCATAGAATAGTCTTGTTCTTTTTCACCCACTTCAATGTAAGCATAAGAATCAGGCAAAACCACATCAGGAATCACACCCTTCAATTGATTTGTACCACCATTGATGCGATAGAATTTTTGGATGGTTAATTTGATAGAACCCAAAGGTTTGAATTCATTGAAGTCACTGCTAATAGATTGGTCCAAATCAATAAAACGCTGAACCGTACCTTTTCCAAAAGTAGCAGAACTGCCTACAATGATTGCTCTACCATAGTCTTGCATAGCCGCTGCCATGATTTCAGAAGCCGAAGCACTGAAAGAGTTGACCAAAATCACCAACTTGCCATCATATTGTACCGTTGGATCCGTATCTCTCAATACCTGCGCTCTACCTTCTTTTTCTTTGACCTGAACAATAGGTCCTTCTTTAATAAACAAACCCGCCATATCTACTACATCTCTAAGCGAACCACCACCATTGTTTCTCAAGTCCAATAGGATGCCATTCACATTCTCCGTCTTCATTTTTGCCAATTCTTTCTTCATATCCTGAAAGCAACTACGTCCTTCAGTGCTATTGAAATCAGCATAAAACTTAGGTAGATAGATATAACCGTATTTATCTGCCGCATCACCTTCTTCGATGATTGCCGATTTGACATACGATTCTTCAATCACTACAATATCTCTCGTAATCACGATTTCTTTAATGCTATTATCAGCTTTTTTAACTGTTAATTTCACATTTGTACCTTTCTTACCTCTAATCAATTGAACCGCATCATCCAAGCGCATCTCTACCACATCTACATCTATGTTCACATCAATTTTATCGTATTTCTTGTCTTTGTAATCCACTTCCTCATCCTTACCCAAATAACTCAACATCATTTTGGCAGCCAATGGACTCAATTCTGCTAATTTGGTATTTACTTGAGATACTTTCAAAATAACATCCTCTGCTTCCAACTCACCTTGTTTCCAAGAAGCACTACCAGGAACAATTTCGCTTACCTTAATAAGGCCATCTTTTTCCTGCAATCTTGCACCAATACCTTCCAAACGACCAGACATTTCGATATCAAAAGTTTCTTTATCTTTTGGAGGGAAATAACCCGTATGTGGGTCATATACAGAGGTTATCGCATTCAGGTAAGTGCTGAGTCGATCACGTTGATCCAATTCGCCAATACGTTTGAACAAACGATTTTGGTTTTCCAATACCTTTTCCCTCGAATCTTTTTCCAATTCTTTGTAAGACTTTCCTTTCAAGGTTTCCTCTCCTTCCTCTTGTTGCTTCAATTTTTCAGACAAACGACTGAGTGTTTGATACTTGAGTAATTGTCTCCACCTTTCTTTCAAGTCCGCTTCATCTTTGGCATAATCCATTTTCTCATAATCGACTTCAATATATTCATCTTTACTAAAGTCAAATGGTTCTGCCAAAATCTCTTTGTAAAATCCCTCAATCAAGGTCGTTCTTGTATTGAGTGTTCTCGTAGAAAGTTCAAAAAAATCATAAGATGCCTTTGCAGCTTCGTTGTCAAGATCATCTTTATATTTATCAAACTCAGCAATGTCTTTCTTTGTAAAAAAGCGTTTATTATAATCTAAGCGCTTCAAATACAAGCCGTAAACCTTTTCTGAAAAATTGTCATCCAGTTCATGTGGTTCATAGTGTACTTGATTTAATCCTTGCAGAATTACCTGTAATAGTATCCTATCCTTTTGTGAGTCATCTGACCCAGTTGTAAAAGCCAAAAGCATAAAAAAAGCTAATGCCAAAAAAGGAATTTTGAATTGAAATTTCATAAGCTAGATATGTTAATCAATGTGTGTTTAGTATCCAAACAATAAAAATAGATAATTATTGGAGAATGTCATCCATTTTTTTGACATCTTCCTTCCATAAAGGTTACAAAAATACTGCCTGAATAGTTTTATAAACAATAGAATGAGGCGATTTGTTGGGCATAATATTTGTTAAAAAAAACTAAATTACTGCAATGTTGTTTAAAATTATATGCTACACCATCACAATACCTATACAAATAGGGAGTTTATATGAATAACTTGTGTAATTTTGCAGAAAATTAATTAAATTTCACTTCGACAAGTATATGAAAGCAGAAGCGTTAGCTTTGAAAAGAAAAATAAATAGATAAGAAAATTCACTAAGTAACGGTCAAAAAATAAGTTGTGTATTTGAAATTTCCAACAATCTGATTTAAGAAGTGGTTTTTTCATTTTAATTCTTATGTTAATTTTTATTCGTTACTAAGGAGATTTGATTGCAGTCATTGTTTTTTTATTTAGTAAAACAAATCCTTGCAATCAGTTGGAGATTTGACAGGAATGTAAAAATAATTAGCTGATTTTGAGAAAAATAAACACTTCTCTTATAAAAGTCAGCAATGTTAAAAATACAACATTTTAGTGTGTTACTTCCAAACTTTAGAAAACCAAGTAACACCCATAAATCATCGAAATACGTGTATAAAAAACAATTAATCAAGTTTTTTAAAATGAATGTGGTTTAATCTTTATAAAAAATAGCCTTATTCACTTATATTGCAACTATCCAAAAATTGCAAAACAATCTTAGAAGTTTTTTATACCAAATTGTTTTGATTTAGACTTAACTTACTTCCCTTCAATATCCAGCACAGTAAACTCATACTGCAATACCTCAATATTATCTAGTGTTTTTCTTGCCCCATATACTTGCCATCAAAAAATAACTTATAGATACATTATGGCAAGAATAAAAGTAACCCCCGCTCCAGAAGCGAGTACCTATTTTATAGATGCAACCAATATCTGTCATTGGGGAAAAGAAATGTCCCTTCAAGCACTCCTACAATTGTTGCTCGAAATCAAACGAAAAAAGCAAAGTTTCTTCTGCATTTTCGATGCGAATACCAGCTATTATATCCCAGACAATGAGAAGAAAATATACAAAAAAATACTAGAACACACAGACTATTTTTACCAAGTCAGTGGTGGAAAACGAGCAGATGATTTCATTTTGGAGTTAGCCGACAGACATGGTTCCGCTGTCATTAGCAACGACAACTACTCCGATCCGAAATACGCAAAATACAAATGGAAAGACCGAGAGGCAGAACCCATGCGTTTGTTTATGGGTGAAGTGATTCCTGTTCCTAGTGGCGATCACCTCATATTATTTGACCTCGATATCAATATTGTCTTAAAAGAAGATGCCAATAAGCTGTATAAAAAGCTGCACCGAATACTATATCCATCAAGAGATACATTTGAAGGAAATGTCAAGTTTGTCAACAACCACAAAGGTTGGGGACGAATTGTCTATTACACAGAAGATGAGGTAAATTTTAGAACTTCTGAACTTCCCCAAACCGTAGAACAAGGACAAAAAGTCAAGTTTGTTATTGAAGAAACTGACAAAGGAGAATATGCTCGAAATATTGAACTTTTGCAGGTAGATGAAATACGCATTAAAGGAAAAGTTACACAATATGATGAAAGTCGAGGAATGGGTGCAATCAAGCCTGAAAGCGGTGGAGGAGAAGATTTATTCTTTTATAAGTCTTATTTTGATGATCCTGAAAATGTTCCGAAGATAAATAAAAATCAGAGGGTGAGTTATGTTTTAGGGACAAACAGCAAGGGCGAATGTGCCAAGAAAATAAAATTGGAAGCCGATGATCCTCGAGATGTTCAAATCAAACTACTCAAAGACCGCAATAAATACTTAGAAGATAAACTACGATCTAAAGAAGATGAATTGAAACGCGTGAAGCAAGATACGACACAAGCTGTACCTGCTGAACGTAGTAAAGATACATCCCCTCAGAATCCTGCTCAGAAAAACAACAAGCAAGAGGAAAAAACAGGGAATAACTTACCACCAAAAAAGCAGGATGATAGACGCAACAAGCCTAAAAAAGGTGGCAAAGATGTGAATGGTAAAAAAGAACATTCAAACAACACTCCAGAAAATCCTACTTCTAAAGAAATACCCAATGAAGAAAAATCATTAGGCAATGAAAGAAGGAAAGAAGAATCAGGTGAACAAAATCGAAACCAGTCTAAAAAAGAGGTGAAAGTAGTCTTGAAAAAGTCTAATAAACCAGAATCGGAAATAGAATTGACAGACACAACTCAGCCAAATGTAGAACAACCTGTTGAAGAGTTGACGGAAAAATCATCAGATGGCAATCAGATTGAAACTCCTGCTAATCAAGTGAACTCACAGGAGAAGCCAAAACCCAAGTTGGTCAAGAAGCCTAAGAAATACAAGCCAAAGGCGGAAATAGAAGTTAATTCTGATTCGACGAAAGAGCCAGATGTTTCTAAAGAAGAAAAGCCCGAAGAAGCGATTGAAGTAGAGCAACCTGCTGCAAAAGTGGAAGAGAGACCCAAACCAAAGTTTGTGAAGAAATCTGACAAGGATGCGCCAGCTGTAGAAGAATCTTCTAAAAAAGAGGAAACTACTGAAATAGAACAACCTGCTGCAAAAGTGGAAGATAGACCCAAGCCGAAGTTTGTGAAGAAATCTGACAAGGATGCGCCAGCAGTAGAGGAATCTTCTAAAAAAGAGGAAACTACCGAAGTGGAACAACCTGCTGCAAAAGCGGAAGAGAGATCCAAGCCGAAGTTTGTGAAGAAATCTGACAAGGATGCGCCAGCAGTAGAAGAATCTTCTAAAAAAGAGGAAACTACCAAAGTAGAACAGCCTGTTGCAAAAGCGGAAGATAGACCCAAGCCAAAGTTTGTGAAGAAATCTGACAAGGATGCACCAAAAGTAGAAGAAACTACTAAATCTGATGGAGCGAATGAGGTGAAACAGCCTGTTAAAAAGGTGAAAACGTCGCCCAAAAAGCAAACACCTAAACCGCTTCCTAAAAAACAGAAACAGGTAGCGAACACTGCTAAGGATGATATAGAAAAGCAGTATTCGAAGTGGTGGAAATCACTTGAGAAACAGTGGCAAATGGCGTTTAATGTGGTTGTAGGAAACGATGAAATTATTGCTAAACCTACTAATCAACAGATTAAAACATTGCTCAAGTCCAAACGATTGAGTTTTTACCGCACTAGTAAAAACAAATTGAGTTTCAAATTGACCAACCTCTCCGGTCTCAGAGAACTAACCGATCTGCAAACCTTAAACATTGCAGAACATGAAATATCCAACCTTAGAGGAACGGAAAAATTGAAGAACCTACAAAGTCTTAATTGCAGTAAGAATCAACTCAAAAACTTGAAAGGAATTGAGTCACTCAAAGCGTTGAAGCAATTTTCTTGTGTCAATAACGAGCTGCAATTCAACAATTTTGCTAATATTGCCAAGCAATTACCCGACCTCGAAAAATTGGATGCACGCAACAATCGCCTCAGCAATGAGGACAAAAAGGCGGTGAAAGAGGCTATGAATAATATTGACGCAAAATTCTAAATGACAGACTGTTAGATTTTGCAGAACAAAAAAAGGGGTTGCCATTTATTCTAATGGCAACCCCTTTTTATATTACTACTTGTTTGTGAATTATTTAACCTTTCAAACTTTGGTGAACCGTGTCCAACAAAATCCTCACCGCCGTAGGTGAACCAGCCTCTGCATACACCCGCAACACAGGCTCAGTACCAGAAGGTCGAATCATGACCCAATCGCCTCCATCTAAGTGAAATTTGAAGCCATCAATCGTTTCCACACGCTCCACCAATCTATTGCCAAAACGCTCGTATTTTCCGTCCTCACAATTTTTCATGATTTCCCACTTCAACTCATTGGAAATGTGTAAATCATCTCGTTCAAAGGTGAAAGCACCTACTTTTTCATAGATTTCGAGAATCAATTCCTCCAACGATTTACCCGTTTTTGCCATCAACTCAATCAACAACAAACCCATCCAGATACCGTCACGTTCAGGAATATGCCCTTTTACTGCAATACCGCCCGATTCTTCACCGCCCAACAATACATCGTCTTCAACCATGATACCGCCAATATATTTGAAGCCAATCTGTGTCACTTGCACTTCCAATCCATAAGCCTCACATAATTTTTTCACCCGATCAGTCACCGAAAAAGCGATGACCACTTTTCCATCCCAACCTTTGATTTTGTGCAAATAATAGATTGCCAACAAAATAACATGGTGAGAATCCACAAAATTACCTTTGCTGTCATACACGCCAATTCTATCCGCATCTCCATCATTCGCAATACCGATTTGAATATCACCGCTGTTTTTGATCAGTTCTGAAAACTCCAACAAGTTTTTATGAATCGGTTCAGGCGCACGTCCGTGAAAGCCAGGATTGTCATCGCAGTGCAAAAAAGTAGCATCAGGCAATAATCTTTGCATCGCACGCTGACCAGCTCCAAACATGGCATCGTATCCCACTTTGATACCCGAATTGCGAATCGCTTCCATATCAAATGCAGTTTCAACATCTTGCACATACATTTCTTCCAAATCTACAATCTCCAACAAACCTTGTGATTTGTAGTCCTCCAAACTTGTATCAGGAATCACCGCTTCATCAGGAATCAACTCCTCCACTTCTGCAATATTTGCAGGAACCATGGGGCCACCAAAACTGGCTTTCAGTTTGTAGCCGTTGTAAGTAGGAGGGTTGTGACTTGCAGTTAAAACCACACCAACACCTGCATTGTACTTCAATGCACCTAAAGAAACCATCGGCGTAGAAACATAACCTTCCGCCATAAACACTTTTACCCCATTCTCGCACAGCACCTTAGCCGTCACTTCTGCAAACATAGGCCCACCAAAACGACAGTCATGCCCCAAAACCGCCTTGGGCGCATCGTATCTTTCCTTCAACCATAGTGCAGTTGCAACTGCTACTCTTGCCACATTGTCCGTTGTATATTCTTTGGCGATGATTGCACGCCAGCCATCTGTACCAAATTTAATTTTGATTGGATCCATGTTTTAAAATTGTTTTTAGATAAAAAATGAGTTTGTGATTGCTAAATACAAAAAATAAACCACAAAGGTAAAACACAAATCTTACATTATTATTTACTCCTCGAAAAGTAAGTGGTTCTGTGACAATTTTTGTGGAAGCAATAAAGACTTCGGAAGTTTCATTTTATAAGAGGTTAATTTTTAGTGAAATAGTTTTTTGATTTTGTAAGCGGCAAACTTCCGAAGTCCCAAATCACAGATTTTGTCAAAGAACCAAGTAAGTTAATTTAATCTATAATAAGTCTTTGAGGTTTTCCTGCTGAATAATATCCATTGCAACTTATTCTACCTTAAATCCTACCTCTTGAAGTTTTCTGATGAAGCCATCAGGCCCGTTTACTTCAATGTCAAAAAAGAAGTACAAATCCTCAACTGCTGTACCTTCAATAAGGCTTTTGACCTCCTCCGAAAAGACCGCTCCTTTGTTCTCCAAAACTATGGAAGGTTCATTTGTTCGGATTCGGGTGACTTTATAGTGCAATACATCGTATCGAGCATCAATGTCAAAATTCAACAAAACAGCAAGAAGCCCTCTTTGTGCTTTCATCTCTCCCATAGATATCACTCCTCCTGCTTTATTTCCCAACATTGGAGTTGGGTTAGGCATCCTTTCCACTCGAAACCTACCCAAGCCCTGCACAACATTTCCTTGCTTATCCCTTCCTTCCAATGATATAGTCACTTCCCCAACTTCAAAAACACGCACAATGTATTGCCCTTTTTGACTGTTTGGTGTAATTTCTCCTTTGTCAATGCTCACTTTAGTCGCTTCAATGGGAATGCCCGAAATAGCTACTGAAATCGGATTGTCCACCCCAATGTGAAGAAGATTCATTTTGTCGGCACTGATAACAGCCAAAACTTCTCTATCCTCCAATGTTTCTTTGAAGAAGAAAGAGGTGAATAGTAGGAAAATGGAAGCAATTAACAAAAGTAAATTTTTCATTGAAGGTAAATTTTATTCTTTGATGGTGAAAGTGAAACTCGGTAATTCTCGTATCAAACTGTCAGGGCCTATTACTCGAAGTTTATCAAAATGATAAGTATCGCCTATCTGGATATCATCGCCAACTTTCAAAATTTCAGGAGAAAATGCTGACCCTTCATTGTAGAAAGTTTTTATTTCTTCCCCTTGTCGAACATACTGTACTTCAAAACTTAGCGCTTCAAATCGGACATCAAAGTCAAAATCCTCTAAAATCGCCAAAAGCCCTCTACCAATTGTTCTTGTTCTATCATAGCTACCAAAAGGATGCCCGGCTATTCGACCTAATACTGCAATAGGGCCAGGAATTCGTTTGACCCGAAATTCACTGGAACTCCAAACTGTATTTCCCTGTTTGTCTTTACCTTCCAAATACACCATGACTTTTCCTACTTCAAAAACACGCACGTAGTATTGCCCTTTTATGTGACTTGGAGAAACTATCCCTTTACTGATACTTACTTTGGTCGCTTCAATGGGAACACCCGAAATTGCTACGGAAATGGGATTGAGTACGCCAATGTAAAAGATATTTACTTTGTCGGTGCTGATAGCAACTAGTCCTTCAATATTTTCTGAGCTGTTATTGAAGTGAAAGGAGGTGAATAGGAGAAAAACGGAGGTGGTAAACAAGAAAATATTTTTCATAATGAAGCAAACTGTTTCTTAATACAATATAAATGATGCAGTTGGTAATTTTCTTGTTATTCCATCAGGACCTTTCACTCGAATATTGTCCAAGTATATCACATTTTCGACTTCTGCCTTTTGAATGAGGTTTTGGGTTCGCTCATTGAAAGTGGAACCTTCATTGTTGGATATATAAAGGTGTTGATAATAAGCAAGCGTAAATTCAAATTCTAAAAGCTGAAATGTTCCATCATAGTCGAAATCCTCCAATTCAACTGTCAATTCTTTTAGTGCTTTCAATGTATCAATGGATAATCTTCCTCCTGTTTTCCCTCCCAATTTTGGAATAGGATCTGGTATTCGCTTGACCCGAAAACCCAATTCTTTCATCACCGTTTTGCCCTGATTCGTCACACCTTCTGCTCGAATCGTTATGCTACCTGGACTATTTACATCCACATTGTAAATACCTATTTTAGCAGTTTGGGAGAGCGTTCCTTTACCCTCCGAAATACTCACTTTGGTCTGTTCAATCGGAACATCTGCCATAGCAACTGAAATCGGATTGTCTGCACCGATATACAGTATATTCATTTTGTCGGCACTGACTACGCCAATTTGATTGCTGGCAGTTGGAGGCGGAGAAAATAGGGTAAAGGACAGATTGAAGGCGGTGAACAATAGGAAAGCTATGGCAAAATATCGAGGCAGCCTTTGCATAAAGGTTTGGTTTGGTGAATGAATTGCGTTTGAAGGATAACACAATTGTAGTATAGGAAATTGTAAATTCCACCATCCTAAAACTTCACCAATACATTCATCCCACTATACTCCAAACTCGGTGAAAACTGCAAACTCGTTCCACCTTCTTTCTTTCGGTGCCATTGAGGAATCAAATACCCAATCGAAGCCCCCACAAGATACCCCACAATTACATCTGTTGGATAATGTTTGCCCGCTTTGTAGCGAAGATAGCCTGTGATAGCAGGAATCATGGCAGCCGTTCCCCAAATCAAAGGTTTCAGTTTGGAATTGGGATGGTAGTCGGTCAAGACCTTTGCAGTGAAAAAACAAAGTGCTGCACTGCCTGAAGTATGCCCCGAAAAGAAAGCCAATTGCGCACTCAAATCTTGTTTTGAGGTAAGAGGCGATTCATCGTTGTAAACCAATGGTCGATAGCGACGGGCAATGTATTTGGTGTAGTCTGTAAGGGCGAGATTGATCAAAACGGTTTCGACAAACATGGTTCCGACAATGAAAGCATCGTTGCGTATAGGCTTGTCTATCAGTAAAGTGAAAGGCAAAGCGGCAGAAGCATACAAGAAATAATCACTTCCTTTTGCAGCCTGAGTCGACCAATTGCGAGTAGCCGAACGGTCAAAACCATTGATGTCGTTTGCATTGACCGCATTGATTTGTTCAATAGTCAATGGCGCAATGTTTTTTTGCTGCAAATTGACCGCTGTTAAACTTCCCACTCCTCCCAATCCCAACAGCAATGTTTCTCTTTTGAAGTTCAACTCGTAGGGGGAATTGTTTTGTGCTGATAAGAGAAGGTTAAAAATCAAGAAAAGAAAAATTAAAACCAATTTGTAGTTCATATCATTTGTTTTGTTTTTGAAGGGAAAAGTTGCCTATTGCAGTTCAAAAAGCCAATAAGAAAGCTCTTTTTCATATAGAATTTCTTGTTTATGCCTCTGTTCAAAACGCCCAACTTGCCCCGATTACAGGCAAAAATCCAAACCAATATTTGTTATCTTCAAAAGGAACATAATTGCCTTCATTGTTCAAGGTCAGATTTCCCTCATCATCAGTTACATCCAAGTCAAACTTCTTCAAATTCTCACGGTTATAGACATTTACCAAATGCAAAAAAGCGGTGATATTCTTGTTTTTTGGGGTTTTGAAATGACGGTTTATTCTCAAATCCATGCGGTGATAGGCAGGGTACAATGTACCATTAAATTCTTTGTGGATTTGGTAAAAATGATATTGGCCATTCGGAAGTATTTTGTAATCGTAAGTATAATCAGTGCGAGGCCAACCTTTGTAGTATTGCCAAGAGAGATTAAAGTGCCATTTTTTGTTGAGGCGGTAGTTGACATCCGCATAAACGGTGTGTCGTTGGTCATTGAGGCGAGGCACTTTGCCTGTCACTTTGGTCAGGAGTCCATCAAATTCAATGTCTTTGATATCGTCCTCCGCCTTTGCCAGCGCATAACTCAGCCACCAAGAAATTTTCTCGCCTTTGTCATACTTCAAAAATAGCTCAATACCCTTTGAAGCCGATCCGTTGTAAATAATCCTTGCATTGTCATTTCGTGCTTCGGGGAAAATCTCCAAATGATCTCGCATATTTTGCCATTGCGGACTGATATTTGACAGGTCTTTATAATATGCTTCTGCCCGAAAATTGATGCCGTTGTTGAACAAATGTTCAAAACTCAACACATAATGCTTCGCCAATTCTGCGGTATTGAAGTCGGTGATGCCATTATTTACATCCAAATTGTTGATGAATTGACTTTGGTAATAATAGCCCCAAGCTCCTCGCAAAAAGGTGTTTTTGCCGAAAGCATAGGCCAAGCTGATTCGAGGACTCACGTTTTGGTCATTGGAATAAGACGTGTAATCAAACCGAAGCCCTGTTTCTGCAATCAGTTTGGGTAAAACTTTGAAGCGGCTCGTCAAATAAATGCCAATTTGCTGACCAGAAGGATGTAGTTCGATTTCGGTAATCTTGTCGTAATCAAAAAGTTCTTGATTAGAGTTGACACGAATTTCATGTAGTTCTCTGAAATAGTTGTAATCAGCTTTGATTTGTTTGGCTTCAAAACCACTTTTCAACAGCAAATTATTGGAAATCTGCCAATTCCAATCTTGCTTCACTCCAAAAAGAGAATAATCTCGTTTATCGGTCAGTGTAAAAGTACCTTTATCTGTCGGTTCGTATTTAAAAAACGAGCCATTTCTATCGTGTTTCACCAAACCCGAATACAACAAAGTACGTGAAAAAAGGTGGGGCGTATGGTAGGAATTCAAAGCCAACCAAGCATAGGTATTGCTGTATTTCGTATCGTTTTTATCGAAGTTCTCCTCTGCAATGTCCCGAATTTTGGTTTTGTCACCCGATTGCAGTACATAAGCCGATAGATTGTGTTTGTCGCCGAGTTGGTAGCTGACCTTTGCCATTGCATCATAAAAAGTCGGCACACTTTCGGTTTCCCCCAAGATTTTGAAAACGGCATCCAACATGCCTCGCCTTGCCGAAAAAATATAGCTTCCTTTGTTGTCTGCAAAAGTTCCGTCCGTATAAACTCTGGCGTTCATCACACTCAATCCTACCGAAGTATGCTTTTCATCATCTTTGATTTTTTTGGTTTGCATGTTGAAAACACCGCTCAAGCGATTTCCATAATCAGCTGAAAATCCACCTGTCATCAACTCGATTCCTTCAATGGTTTCGATATCGACGATACTGAACAATCCACCAGAATAATCCCGCTGATGAAAGGGTTCGTACAATTCCATTCCATCCAAAGTAATCAATACTTCGTCTGCTTCTCCTCCTCTAACGGTGAATTTTGAAGAATAGTCACTCGATGAAACCCCTGGCAGTCGAGCCACGGCACGGGTGATGTCTTCTGCCCATGACATATTTTTGATGTCTTTGCTCGCCAAAGTTTGCCGAGAAGCGATTTTTGTTCCCATAATCGAAAAACTGCCAGGGGTAACCGTCACTTGATTCAACGAAAAAGCTTCTTCCGAAAGCTTGATTTGCCCTACTTTAAGGGTTTGATTGACAGCCAATTCCAAATTTTCAATGCGCTTTTTGGCATAGCCGATGAAGGTCAAAATCAGCGTATATTTTCCTTTGGGTAAATTTTCGATGACAAATTTGCCATTGGAATCTGTCACCGTTCCCGTTTGTGTTTCTTCAATGACAATGTGAACTCCAACAAGCGTTTCCCCTGTTGTTTCGTCCATCAAAATGCCTTGAATCCTACCTTTTTCGGTGGTTTGGGCGAAACTATGTAAGAGGCCCAATAAAACAAAAATGATTGTAAAAGTGAGGTATTTCATAGTAGGGTATGTTTTTAGAATGGTGTTGCGATAGGTTTTGAAGTTGAGTTTACTAAGTTTGCCTTACTTTTTTCCCTCTTTGCTCACGCAAAATTTTTAGATTCAAATCTTTGCGTTTTCTCCATACTTTTTGGGCATAAGGAGTGAAATACTCGTGATTGGTTAAAAATTGAATATTCAAATTGCGCCACTCTTCATCCGTGTAAGTTTTGTTGAGAATTAATTCCCATTCGACTCTAAGCAAGTATTCATAGTCGTCGTAATCTGCAAAAGAAAGATGGTAAAGGTCAGCATCACAGACGATTTGCTGCAATAAGTTCTGAGGCTTTTGTGGCATTTTGGTTGCTTCAATGCAATCAATGACTTGCTGAATGACATCTATTTTTACATCCAAATCCCTCAAAAACTTATAAGCAATGGCTTGACTCACTGCTTCGTGACCTTTGTAAACTATAATATGGCCACTGTCGTGAAACCAAGCGGCCAGCCTTACTATGAGTTTTTCTTCTTTGGTTAGAGGGATATGCTCACAAAGTTTGTCTACACCTTTGGCTACATTTTGGGTATGCTCTAAACTGTGGTAAACCAAGTGAATGGGAAGGTTGTTATTAAAAAGTGTCTCAATATAATTTGTTGTTTTTGAGACAATTGCAGTTGATTTGCTCATGATGCTTATTTTGATTATTTGTCATCATCATTGTCTTTCTTATCGTCTTCTTCTCTTTCTATTTTTTTGAAATTTCCTTCTTTGTCAAAAACCAGTTCTACATTATTGCTCAATTCTACTTCATAGTTTGTATTACTGACTTCTGCTTCTATAATGGTAGCGTCTGCATAGTTGGTGGTAATGTATTGAATGATAGATTCAGGAAGTTGGGATATGTCAATTTTTTTCTCATCTATTTCGTCTTTGCCATTCTCATCGTCAGCTTCTTTTTCATCCTTATCATCATCTTCGTTTGAAGCATTGGATGTTACCTTTTCGTGATTGACATTGGCTGCATTGTTGGAAGAACAGCTTATGATAAAGGCACTTAAAAAACAAAGAAATATAACATTCATTAGATTATTCATGATGCAAAGCTATTTGTTAAGTGATAATTTGTATTGTCTTTTAGTGGTGTAGCTCACTATTAAGGTAGTCCATATTGAAGCCAAAGAGTTGCCCTTATTTTCAATTAGTTTCCGTGTTTATAAAATATTTTGATTGCTTTAAAATTCATAGGTTGCTCCAAATCGTAAACCCTTTGTAGATGGGTAGGCTATGACAGGCAAATTTTCGGTTAATTGTGTCAAATTGCCCATAAAGTAAGGAGCTATTTGCAGTCCTATTCGCTTACTGACTTGATATTGAAGTCCTGTTTCTAATTGGTAGGTCAGATAAATTGGAGGCAAACCTTTTTGGGAATACATCTCCTGTTCTCTAAAAGAAGTATGTGAACTTGAAATATCCAACTCGTTTTCTATCAAAAAATTAACTGCGCCTCCACCTTTGATGTAAAAACTGAGGCGTTTTTCTCCAATGTTGTATTTGGCTGATAATGGAACGCTGATGTAAGAGATTTCTTGCTCAAGTCTAATTGGTACACGAAGAGTGTCTCCTATGTTTGCGCTTGGAAAATGTTGTGCTACATCGTTGATGGCAAATTGAATTTGGTTGTCTGAGTAACTTGTGTAAAATTGGTCGTTGAAGGTCAATGAACCGTCACTGTCAGGGTTTTTGTAAATACCTTCAATTTCTATTCCATCCAAATTCTGGGAATATTTCAAACTGCCTATTCCACCTTCAATTTGTACTCGTGGGTGAACCTTGTAGCCTACTAACAAACCGTATTGCAGCATTTTTGCATCTTCTTTGAATTTACCATTGATTTTTGCCAATTCTTCTCCAATAAAGGAGTCTTCGTATTTGAAGTGGTTTTCTGTTTTACCTGTTTGTAGAAAAGCTATTACAGTTAAGTTTTCTATAATGGGTTTCAAATTCGGCAATTGGATTTTTAGGTGTTTATTTTCTTCTTTTTCTTCAATATCTTTTTTCCATTCATTGCTGTTTTGTCGCTGCAATGCCATCATTTCCAAATCCTTTTCTTCAATCAGCAGAAATGGAAGGGGTTGGATATTGGATATTGGATATTGGAGCTTGGATTGCTCACCTGACATTGGATTATAGAACCCTAAGTTGGAGGGATGCGGAGATTTTTTTAATGCTTGATTTTGTGGATTGTTATTTGTGGAAAATGGCGTTTTTTCTTCCGTTGCTGGGGTTTGATAATCAGTTGTGTTTGTTTTCGCTCTGAAATTTTTGGATTGCTCACTTGGCGTTGGATTTTTGAACGCTGAGACAGAGAGACGAGGAGATTTTTTTTGGCTTGGATTGTTGGATGCTATCCCCTTTTCTTTCAGGCTGTAAGCATCTTGTTTGAAGATGGTTGGAGCGTTGGGTGACTCACTCGAAGTACTGAATGCTGAGTTGGAGAGATGGGTAGTTTTTTTTGTACTTGCATTTGCTGCAATATTTTCATTGTCAGAACTGTAAAGACTGTCTATCTTATTGTTTAATGCATCAATGGTTTGGTTTTGTTGGACGAGTTGTTGCCCTAATAAGGTGATTTTTTGTTGTTGGTTGTTGGAATTGAAAGGTTGAAAGGCAATCAAAACTACACAAATTGCAGCCAATAGCGATTTGAGCAATACGTTTTGATTGCTCAATGCTTGTATTTTATTTTGGAGAGAGTTTACTTCTGAAACTCCTGTGGGCACTATGAAAGGGGCAATGTTTCCCCATGTAGTATCATCGGGATTATCCTCATAGTTTCCCAGAGATTTTCGGAAAAAATCCTCCAAATTGTCGTTGTGTAAATTATCTTCCATTATATGTGTATTTCTTTTTCTATCATTTTTCGCAAAGCTATTTTTGCTTTCCGCAACTGTGTTTTGGAAGTACTCTGTGAAATCTCCAACTGCTCTGCAATTTCTTTGTGGCTATATCCTTCAATGACGTATAAATTGAATACCATTCGATAACCGTCTGGCAATTGCTGAACCATTTTCAACAAAGCTTTTTCTCTAAAAGTGCTGAAAATATTTTCATTGGTTTGGTAAGAATCTTCGATTTCGCTGGTATCTATGTGGGTAAAAAGGTTGCGTTTTTCTCGGCGAATGTGCTTGAGTGCCGTATTGACAATCACTCTCCGCATCCATCCCCCAAAAGGTCCAATAGGTTGGTACTGATGTATATCCCGAAATATTTGGATGAAACCCTCTTGAAAAATGTCGTGTGCCTCAGTTCGAGTTTGTGCATACCGCAAGCATACACCCATCATCTTGCTTTTGTAATTTTCGTACAATTGTTTTTGGGCAGCAGGGTCTCCGTTTTTGCAGGCAGTTATGAGTTGGGACTCGGTCAATGGAACAACTTTTTGATTGATTGAACTTGTGCTTTGATATTAAGGAAGTCCAAAAAGGAATCAAAAAGTTGCCTATTGGATATATTTCTTTTGTGATTCAACTTCTTTTGGAAAAAATCAAACCTTCATATAGCTATTAAAAAACGGCACTTTATTGCAGGGAGAGCCTTTATTTCTTCTTCAATAAAACCACATTTTCAATATGATACGTATGTGGAAACATATCTACGGGCTGTACTTTTTCAATCGAATAAGTCTCCGATAACCACTGCAAATCACGCGCTTGTGTGACAGGATTGCAGCTCACATAAACGATTTTGGCAGGAGCCATTTCTAAAATACGTTCAATCACATCTCGGTGCATTCCTGCTCTCGGCGGGTCTGTCACCAACACATCAGGCACACCATTTGCAGCCACAAAATCACCTCCCAACATTTCCTTTACGTCTCCTGCATAAAAAGCCGTATTGTCCATTTCATTCAATTCTGCATTGAATTTGGCATCCACTATTGCAGCCTCTACTTCTTCAATACCCACTACTTGTTTGCATTGGCGAGCCAAAAACAGCGCAATACTTCCTGTACCTGTATAAAGGTCATACACCAATTCATCGCCCTTCAAATCTGCAAAATCCCGCACCACTTGATACAAACGAACACCTTGATAAGGATTGGTTTGGAAAAAAGACTTAGGGCTAATTTTGTACTTCAAATCTTCAAAAGCCTCAAAAATATAGCCTCGTCCGTGATAAGTTATGATGTCTTGGTCGTAAAGCGTATCGTTCTTTTTTTGATTGACCACATAATGCAAAGAGGTAATCTGTGGAAATTGGCGCAAAATATAGTCGAGTATGGCTTCAATGACCTCTTGTTTGGGTTCTGCCACACTCACAATCACCATCAATTCGCCCAAAGTAGAAGTGCGAATAATCAGGTTGCGAAGAAAGCCTGTATGCTCACGCAAGTCGTAGTAAGTCAGTTCATTTTCTTTAGCATACTTCCGAAATTCGTTGCGGATATCATTGGAAGGTTCACCTTGAAGGTAGCAATGTTCGATGTCCACTACTTTATCAAACAGTCCAGGAACGTGCAAACCTAAGGCATTGCGGTTTTCGATAGGGGTGTCGCTGTTGACTTCCTCCAAACTCAACCAACGCTTGTTGGAGAAAGTGAATTCCATTTTGTTGCGGTAATATTGCGATTTTTCTGCCTGCAAAATGGGAGGCAATGGCGGAAATTCGAGCTTGCCCACTCGTTGAAAAGATTCTTCTACAATAGCTTGTTTGTAGTGCGCTTGTTTTTCGTAAGGCAAATACTGCCATTTGCAGCCCCCACAAACGCCGAAATATTCGCAAAAAGGATCTATTCGGTCAGTAGATGGTTCTTTCATTTCAGACACCTTCCCGATGGCAAAATCTTTGCGGTTCTTAGTGATGTACACATCTGCAATATCGCCTGGAACGGCGTTCTCGACAAAAATAACCTTTCCATCACGTCTAGCCATTCCTTTTCCTTCGGCGGCTATCTTGGTTATTTCGAGTTCTTTGACTATCTTTCGTTTTCTACCCATAAGTCAAAATTACGAAATGATAGCCAAACGCTATAAAATCTATTTGCTTATTAGCATTGTATGTTTTCTGCTGACCCTTGTAGGGGTGCTGGTTCAGGAGCATTTTTTGCTTGTTAATCCATTAACAATAGGGGCGTTATATGGAGTGTCTATTGTGATGCACTTTTTTTCGATGAATGAGTATTACAAGTATGCTACCATTTTTAATGTCGAAAAATTATTTACCCGCATCATCTTAGTAGGGATGGTTTCTTTAGGAATTATTATTTCGGAGCCTGCACTCCCTTATTTAGGTATAGCCAAATTGGATGATACAAAAAGTGTACAAATTATGGATTTGGTGGTTCTTACTGCCGCAATTGTATATTTTTTGGTCAGCATAATGCTTTACCGCAAATTGATTTTTCACCGACGAGACAATACCGTCATCCGTCAGTGGGGTTTGTTTATGATTGTGTTGATGCTTGCACTGATTTCGATGATTGAACATCTGCATCTACCCGAAATTATATGGAAAGTAATACTGATAGCAGGCTCTTTAGTATTTTTTCCTTTGGTTTTTCGTATCAAGTGGATTGCAGAGTTGAAGATACGAGTCAAATTGTTATCTGTATTTTTTCTGCTTACCATTAATTTAATGTCTATTGCGATTATTCAAAAACTGATGGGAATGGGTACGATTGCAGAGGGATTGATAAATCCTTTTTACAGCAATGCGTTCATACTTTTGCTTACGGGGAGTGCAACAGCTTATGGATTGTTGTCTATGTTCGCAGTACTATTCAATATACCTATTTCATCAGTCATCGAAGAACAAAATACCGAAATTCGCAGCTACCAGGAAATGGGTCAAGCTCTGCAAAACCGAGAAAGTGAAGAGAAAATATTTGAGCGATTGTTCAATATATGTTATCAAAATACCCAGAGCAATGCAGGATGGTTAATCCTTCAAAATGAAACAGTTCCACAAACAGTTCACACCTCCAATATTTACCAAGAACAGATTGAACTAATCAATGCAAAAATTGGTTTTCAAGACCTATTGCAGAGTAAAAGTGATGAGA
Organism: Chitinophagales bacterium; assembly: GCA_041392475.1. Lineage (NCBI taxonomy): Bacteria > Pseudomonadati > Bacteroidota > Chitinophagia > Chitinophagales > Chitinophagales bacterium. Next base: position 352,660 of record JAWKLZ010000003.1, read on the forward strand.
AATCTTACTACCATTTTCCTGATTTGATAAAAGCCAAAGTATTTACCGACAAACAATCCTTGTTTCAGTCACTGATTATCTTCCCAATTTTTGATAAAAACGAACGATTGTTGGCAACCATTTCTTTGATTAAGCCCTTTCCCGATGGGTTTGATGAGTACATGATCAACATGGTGCGAGGCTATATTGACCAATCTAAGTTAGCCTTTGAAAACATTCAATTGTTGCAGGAAACCATCGAATCGGCTCGTTATAAAGAGGAATTGCAGATTGCTCAAAAAGTACAAGCAGATTTGATGCCGCAAACTTTTCCTGAAAGCAAATATTTTGAAATCGCAGCATTTCACGAATCTGCAAAAGAAGTAGGAGGAGACTATTACGACTTCAATCAGCGCAAAAAAGACATGTTGGCTATTGTGATTGGAGATGTGTCGGGCAAAGGAACTTCTGCGGCTTTTCACATGGCGCAAATGAAGGGTATTTTTCAGTCTTTGATACAAGTATCTATTACTCCCAATCATTTTCTGACAATGGCAAACCGAGCTATCTCGAATTGTCTCGAAAAAAAACGGTTCATTACCTTGTTCTATATTATGCTTAACTTTGCAGAACGAAAGCTTGAATACAGTCGAGCCGGTCATTGTCCGATGTTGTATTTCGATAAAGACAGAGAAACCGTTGAGTATCTGACAGGTGACGGAATGGGACTTGGTATTATCCGCAATGATAGCTATCGAAACTTTATTGATGTAAAAGAGCGAATATTGAATGAAGGAGATGTAATCGTATTGTACACAGATGGTTTGGTCGAAGGCCGTAGCTCAAACGAAAATGAACAATATGGTTATAAACGCCTAAAAAAATGCTTGGAAGACAACCACGAAAAAAATGCAGAAGCAATAAAAAATGCTATTTTACAAGATTTTCAGGGTTTCACCGATAGCGAGTTGCACAAAGATGATACTGCATTGTTGGTACTGAAGGTGAAAAATTTGGATTAAACGGGAAAAAAAGGGGTTTGAACAAGAAAAAGTTGAAACCCCTTGGTTCTCACAACTATTTAACAATATTTAAAGGTATTTTTTTACTTAAAAGTTGGAAAAGACGATTTTTTTTTTAAGAAATTGTGCGTTTTTTGGAACTTTTTTATAACATTCAACATATATACTTAGGAGGATAGGTTTATGGAGATAAATGAACATTATCACGAGGAGGTTTTAAGGCTATCTATTGCGGGAGATTTAGACGCAAGCTCAGCGATTGAAATGGATGAAGCAATTAAAAAAGCTTTTGAAAATGAGCGATTTAGAATTGTAGTAGATTGTAAAAGATTGGACTACATTTCTTCAGCGGGTTTGGGTGTGTTTATTTCCTACATTGAAGACTTTCAAAAAAATCAAGGCGCTTTTGTCTTTTGCAATATGAAAAAGCAGGTTTATTCCATTTTTGAACTGCTTGGTCTCCATAACATTTTCAGTATTGTGAAAGATGAAAACGATGCAAAGCTGGCATTTAAATGAAAATCAATTATTCAACACCGTGTTGTACAGATAATCTCTGTCACATACGATCTTTTTTGTCAAAGCAGTTAGACAACACAAATTTGTCGTCAACCGATCGAAATAAGGTGGTTTTGGCAGTAGATGAGGCATGTGCCAATGCCATTATTCATGGGAATGAGTGTGATCAAGGGCGAAGATTGAAGGTAGAATTGGAGATTGGTGATCATAATATACAAGTCGATATTTACGACATTGGCAATTATTGCCCCAATCAAACCGATTTATCTGGACGGGATATACAAGAAAACATTCGTACCCGAAAAAAAGGAGGTCTTGGTTTGATGTTGATGCACAGCATCATGGACACCGTACAGTACCACAGTGATGGAAAAGTCACCGTTTGTTCATTGACCAAAAAATTGAGGACAAGCCCTAATACCTAATCTTTTCCCTCCACAACCTGTGCAATTGCCTTCCAAATCCAATCCGATTCATAGCCTTTTTGCAGCAAAAAACGCATAAGTTTCTGCTTCAACTGCAATGTATGGGTAATATGCTGCAACGTTTCCATTTTCTTTTTGGTTAAATACAGCAATGTTTCCCAATAATCCCCATCCTTGATTTCTTCCTTCAATGCTTCTTCAATAAAACTTTTCGGCACTTGTTTTTGCTTCAATCCCTGCCGTATTTTGATGCGTCCCCACCGCTTCAATCGAAACTTATCGGATGCAAAGATATGGGCAAATCGAAGTTCATCCCAAAATCTTTCATCCGCTAACTGATTCATCACCTCATCAGCTTGTTCGCCCCAACATCCCAAATTACTCAGTTTTTGGCGTATTTCCTGCCCACAACGTTCACGATAAGCGCAATAACGCTGTAATTTGGACAAGACTTGTTCGGGGGAAATGTGTTTGTTGATGATAATTTGAATTTTTTAGATAACAATATAGCAATCCAACCACTTAGCAACTCCAATAAAATAAGTTCCTTGAAGGCAGAAAGACTTTTGAAGTTTTCTTTTGAGAATCTACTGATTTTCAAACATTCCGTCTCTTTCAGAATAAACTCCAAAAATCTAAATCGGGAGATTATCTTATTGGCAATCCTTGACAATCACTTTGCTGCAACTTTGTCACTATCAGGAACAAAATGCGTTGATCTTAGGTTGCGGTATTCCATTGCATTTTGCGGAAAATTCCGAACATACGGTTGCAGCAAACGGCGGTCTTTGTTGTAATAAATAGGCAAAAGCGGCGCATCATTGATTGCCGTTTGGTTAGCTTGTTGGTAGAGTTCCATTCGTTTTGCATCATCGACTGTTCGTAGAGCCTCTTCAAAAAGCTTGTCAAAAGTCTCACTGCGGTAGCGGAACGTATTGAGGTATTCAGTGCCTTCACTTGGGTCTTCGGGAAGGTGTGCACCCCACAATAAGTTCAAGAAATTTTCAGGATCGGGATAATCTGCAATCCATCCTGCACGCCAAAGATTGAACTTACCCGCTTCTGTATTTTCCAAGTGTTGAGCAAAAGGCATTTTTATGATGTCAATGTCAATATTGAGCGTTTCCGAAATCATCTTTTGGATTGCTTCTGCCACTTGTTCGTTGCGAGTTCCACCGCTATTGATTTGAAGCGTTGCCTTTGGGAATCCCTTTCCATTCGGAAAACCTGCTTCGCCCAACAATCGGCGCGCTTTGTCGGGATTGTACTCATAACCCTTAACCTTCGTTGCATCATAATTGGCAAAAGAAGGAGGGACAATGCCATAATTACCAGGAACACCCGCACCCTTCAAGGTGAAATCCACAATCTTTTGACGGTCAATGGCATAACAAAATGCTTGACGTGCCAGTTTGTTTTTGAACATTTCACCCGTATTCAAAAAACCGTAATATTCCACACTCATAGCTGCTTTCTCTTGAAACTGAAACTGTGAATACTCTGCCGTCAATTTTCCATTCCTATCCACAATCTCATCCGATAGCTGCAAAGGCAAACGGTAAACCATGTCAATATTGCCGTTTTTAAACTCCAACATGCCCGCCATCTGATCTTTGATAAACGAAAAGCGAATGCCATCTAGATAAGGCAATTGATTGCCATTTTCATCCATACCCCAGTAGTTTGGATTCTTCAATAAGATTACTGCCTCATCTTCCGAAAGGCGTTTGAGGTAAAAAGGCCCCGTTCCGACCGTTTTACTCCGCATATCCAAACCGTATTTTTCTACTGCTTCTTGTGGAAACACATAACCAAAAGGCATCGCCAAAATGTGTAAAAAACTACTAAAAGGTTTTTGAAGGCTAATTTGTATCGTATAATCGTCTATCACTTTCACCCCTTCAACGCCTCCTTCGGGCTGTTGTCCTTTTTCAGTAGCCTCATGTTGCTTTTCTGCGCCAATGATGCGGTCTTTCACAAAGTCATAACCCTTATTATCTGTTGCGTAACTGCACAAACGGTCCAAACAATACTTAACATCCCTTGCAGTCACTTCTCGTCCTTTTCCACCTTCAAAACATTCATCATTGTGGAATTTGACTCCCTTGCGAATCGTGAAAGTATATTGAGTAGCATCTTCATTGACCGTCCAACTTTCTGCAATGGCAGGTTCGATTGTCAAGGTTTCCTGATTGAGCATCACCAAACCTTCATAGATTTGATTCGCAATCCGATGACCAACAACTTCTCCAATGTTAAGCGGATACAAACTCCTCAAATATTCATCTTCGTTCATCCGAAAAATTCCTCCGTAATAAACGCCACCTGTTGCTGCGGTGAGCTTGGCATTGGCTTTTTCGCCAGTGTTATTGCCGCTGTTATTGTCACTACCACAGGCAGAAAGCAAGATAAAAACAATCAGTAGAGGAAACAGAAGTTTGCTTAATTGGTTCATAATATATATTGTTGATAATTTTATTGTTTCAAAACCTAATGAATAACACAAATATAGTTCATTTTTTGGAGAGTAGTAAAAACACAATTGTCCATTAGCAGCAAAATAAACGAGTGTGGGCTGTGAAAAAGTGCTTATCAATTGTTTATTTTGTTGCCAGAAAGTACTCAATCATTCTCAAAACCCTACTGCTATCAAACAACTACCTACACACATTGCAGCCTCTCAAATCGCTCAACAGCTTCAATTGGAGGTGAATGACTACGAAATCAAGCATTTGCCTAAAAATGAATCTTTTATAGCCATTGTAAATGCCCTGCCTGACCATCTCGAAATATTGGTACTTCACCGATTGTTGGCTGATTTTGAGGGAGAAATAAAAATTACTTCTCTCGCCAAAGCTCTGGTTAAGGATTTGGAAGACCAGTTTTCTCAGTCAAAAGACCGTACAACTGCTCATGTTATTGTGAATGATTTGCTGACCCAAAAATGGAAAACCCCCAAAAAGTACCATCAAAGCAAACGGTTTACCCAGATTATTCGAGAAGCAAAATTGGGAATCGTGCCTATACATTTGAGGCTAAAACCATCTGTGCAAGAAGAAATAAATACACCTCTTGTGTCATTGAGAATAGGTAGATTGATAAAAGTGAAAGAACAGGAAAAGTTTGAAAAAGGGCGAGATTTTCGGCAATTTATTCGCTCCAAAATTATTGCCTTGCGCTCTTCATTGGAGATGAAGCAGCTATATCTCAATCCTTTAGATCCCTCAAGTCCCAAAGCTGAAATTGTTCCTCCGATTGCAGCGAAATTACTAGAACAAGACATTGCTAATATCAAACCAAAAGGCTTGCTAACTACTCGTGGAGATTACGAAGTGTTGATTGCCAACGTCAATGATATTCCAAATGTACTCCAAGAAATCGGACGTTTGCGGGAGATTACCTTTCGGGCGGTGGGAGAGGGAACAGGGAATAGCCGTGACTTGGATGAATACGATTTGTATTACAAACAGTTGATTATCTGGGACAACAAAAATAAACGCATTGTAGGCGGTTATCGAATTGGAGAAGGAGATTACATTTTTGAAAAGTTCGGCATTGAAGGCTTTTATATCCACAGTTTATTTAAAATCAAAAAAGGATTCTTCCCTATCCTACAAAAATCTATTGAGTTAGGCCGTTCATACCTTGTGCCTGAATACCAAAAAGAACGATTGCCTTTATTTTTGTTGTGGAAAGGCATTTTGTATTTTTTGCTTCAAAATCCTCAATATCAATATATCTATGGGCCTGTGAGCATCAGTAAATATTACTCCAATATTTCTAAAAGCCTGATTGTCGCTTTTGTGAAGAAGTTTTACTTCAACAAGCAATTGGCTAAATACCTGAAACCCCGTAAACCCTTCAAAGTGAAAACGAAGGAAATAGACCTCAAAGCTTTGATGCGAAACTTCAATGGCGAACTGCAAAATCTCGATAACTTCGTAGAAGATATTGAACCAGAACACTTTAAGATTCCTGTTTTGTTCAAGCAATATGTCAAACAAAACGCTCGATTCATCAGCTTCAATGTGGACCCAAATTTTTCGGATGTTTTGGATGGGTTTATGATATTGGCTATCAAGGATATTCCTGCCTCAACTTTGGAGGCATTGAAGCAGGAAAAGGTTTGACTGAGGGAGGAAAGTCGTGATTTGTGGGAGAGAAAACGGAAGTTTTCAAAACTTCCGTTTTCTGTGTGTGAAACTAAACTTAACAATTTGATTTTAAACTACCATACAACTTTAAAGCAAAAAAGCGTACCTTTGCGCCCCGATTGGAGTAACAAAACAGAAGTTACAACTTCTAAACAATACAATATCAAATTATTAGCATTATGCAGCTTAGAAATATTGCGATTATTGCCCACGTAGATCACGGGAAAACGACTCTCGTAGATAAAATGCTTATCACTGGGCATCTTTTTGAAGCACACGAAAAGGTGGGCGAACTGATTATGGACAGCAATGATTTGGAGCGAGAAAGAGGTATCACCATTCTCTCTAAAAACGCTTCGGTACGCTACAAAGATTACAAAATCAACATTATTGACACACCTGGTCACGCCGACTTTGGAGGTGAGGTGGAGCGTGTGTTGAACATGGCAGATGGGGTTTTGCTTTTGGTGGATGCTTTTGAAGGGCCGATGCCGCAAACTCGATTTGTACTACAAAAAGCATTGGAATTGGGATTGAAGCCAATTGTGGTTATCAACAAGGTGGACAAAGAAAACTGCCGTCCTGATGAGGTGCATGATGCGGTATTTGAATTGATGTTCAATTTGGACGCTACAGAAGAGCAGTTGGATTTTCCTACCGTTTATGGTTCTGCAAAACACAATTGGATGGCAGAAGATTGGATGGAGCCAACGGACAATATCAACTATTTGTTGGATGCTATTGTAGAGCATATTCCTGCCCCAAAAGTGGGTGAAGGAACAACTCAAATGCAAATTACTTCTTTGGACCACTCTCCATACATTGGTCGTATTGCGATTGGACGTATAGAAAGAGGAACAATTGAAGCGAATCAGCCTATCAATTTGGTGAAGCGAGATGGTAGTTTGCAGCGTTCAAGGGTCAAAGAATTGTATGTTTTTGAAGGTCTTGGCAAGAAAAAAACAGATAAAATTGAAGCGGGTGAAATTGGCGCAGTAGTTGGTATTGAAGGATTTGAGATTGGAGATACCATTGCAGATTTTGAAAATCCAGAAGGATTGCCACCGATTACCATTGACGAGCCTACGATGAGTATGTTGTTTACCATCAACAATTCTCCGTTTTTTGGTAAAGAAGGTAAATTTGTGACTTCTCGACATATCAAGGATAGATTGGACAAAGAACTGGAAAAAAACTTGGCTTTGCAGGTAAAAGATACTGGTTCTGCTGACTCTTTTATGGTGTATGGTCGAGGTGTTTTGCACTTGTCTGTGTTGATCGAAACGATGCGTCGTGAAGGGTATGAGTTGCAGATTGGTCAGCCTCAGGTATTGATAAAAGAAATTGATGGCAAAAAATGTGAACCGATTGAAGAATTGACCATTGATTTGCCCGAAAAAGTATCGGGAACTGCTATTAACATGGTGAACCAAAGAAAAGGAGAGATGTTGGCGATGAACCTCAAAGGTGATAGAACGATTTTGGAGTTTACAATTCCTTCAAGGGGGATCATTGGATTGAGAAATGAAATGCTAACTGCAACAGCTGGTGAGGCAATCATGTCGCATCGCTTCAAAGAGTATGCGCCATGGAAAGGCGATATTCCTTCTCGTATCAATGGTTCGATGATTTCGGGCGAAACAGGTACGGTCATTCCTTATGCGCTTGACAAGCTGCAAGATAGAGGTAAGTTTTTTGTAGATCCTGGTGAAAATGTTTACACGGGTCAAGTGGTTGGCGAACATTCACGTGGCAATGATTTGGTGGTGAAAGTAAACAAAACCAAAAAATTGTCCAACGTTCGTGCATCGGGTTCGGATGACAAAGCCAAGATTGCTCCTGCCATTAAGTTTTCATTGGAAGAAGCACTTGAATACATTCAGGAGGATGAATATGTAGAAGTTACACCTCAATCTATTCGTTTGAGAAAAGTCTATTTGGACGAGAACGAAAGAAAAAGGTTCGGAAAGAAGATTTTAGTAGAAGGATAGATTCGAAGTTACAAGGTAATAATTGCAATACATAAGATGCAGTGCATAATATGCTATGAAGGAGATTGGATTCAATTTATTTGGTCCAATCTCTTTTTTTTGTAAAAGTTTTGTATAATTTTGATCTTCTTAGCAAAACATTCTAAATTTATTAATTTAGGTATGTTATTTGTTATATTGAGTTTTCGGGTTTATCCCATTTTATATTTGGTGTTTTCTTCAATAAGCAGCGATTAACAATGATTCTTCAATAGTAAAGACAACTACTTATCCTAATTGCCTAATATCCTACAATCCTCTTACTCAAAAAATGTCTATATTGTTGAATTTGTTATGTGTGTTTATGCTGCGAAAAGTCGAGTAAGAATATGAGTCATTGGAAAAGCAATATACCGGACTATTTTCTAGAGGGCTATGAGTCTCTTTCTTTGGAAGTACAAAAAAAGTCACGTTATATATTTTTTACATCCATTATGATGATTGTTGTCATGGCAATCTCCATCCCACTTCATATTTATGAAGCAAGCGGAATTTACAAATACATAGGCGATTTAGTTGGAATAATTGGCGGTTTTATTGCGCTTTATTTTATCCGCCACAAAAGGGTAGATATTTCTGCTTATGCATTGGTTTTTAGCACATTGATATTGATAGTGATTCACAATATTGTCAATGATTATCTTTCCCCAGAAAAATTTCATTATCTGCGCTTATATGTCACTCTTTCTCAACTTTTTCTCATTTACCTGCTATTGGGTTTGTTTGCCTTCAAAAGAGAACACATTGGATCCTACATTTTAGCCGCCTTGATGGTATTAGGGGTTCATTTTGCAGTAATTGTAGTTAAGTCCTACGGTGGTTTTGCGAATGTACTGCCCGAGATGTGGGTAGCGTATATTGTTGGCAATATTGGGGTGATTGGCTGTGGGTATGTATCGTATTTGATTTTTGCCTTGTCAGAAGCACTCATTGAAGTAGCTGAAAAAGAGGCAGATGCTGCTAAGCAACAAAATGAAGAATTGGAGAACATCGTAACGGCACGTACAGTTGAACTGCAGCATACCAACGAAGACCTCCGACAGTTTGCGTATGTGGCTTCGCATGACCTCAAAGAACCTCTGCGAATGGTCAGCAGTTTTTTAGGCTTGATTGAAAAACGCTTGAATGGCAAGGTGAAGGAAGACCAAGAATTGAAGGAGTTTATCAACTATGCGGTGGATGGTACTCAGCGAATGGATGTCTTGATCAATGATTTGCTTGCATTTTCTCGTGTGAATACCCGCAAAAAACCTTTTGAAAAGGTGAATCTCAATGAGGTATTGGATGTGGTCAAAATCAACTTGAAGGTCAATATAGAAGAAACGAATGCGGTCGTAAATGTCAAAAAACTTCCAACGGTGAAAGCGGATCTCAATCAAATGATTCAACTCTTTCAAAACCTGATTTCGAATGCCATCAAATACCGAGATAAAAATATGATTCCTATCATCAATGTTTTTTGTGAGAAAGTAGATGGGAACTATGAGATAAGGGTTTCGGACAATGGTATAGGAATTGCGCCTGAATACCACGAACGCATTTTTCAGGTGTTTCAACGTTTGCACAACCGCACAGAATACGAAGGAACGGGTGTGGGACTGGCAATTTGTAAACGGATTGTGGATCGGCACGGTGGAACTATTGGCGTTGATTCAAAAGTGGGAGAGGGGAGTACGTTTGTGTTTACCTTGCCGAGAGGTTAGTAGTGATTGGTGACTTGTTTCTAAAACTATTAACTGTCCATTTTTTGTGTGAAAAACAAGCCACCGTTTATGTAGTTTTTGCTGTAATATTCTATCAGCATTAACATTCTCCTCAATCCTTCAAACCCATCACCTCACTCCTTCAAATACACCACCTTTTCTGTCACTACTTGATTGCCTATCTGCAATTGACAAAAATAAGTGCCAAAAGGAACACTTAAACCCTGTCTATTTCTGCCATCCCACTGCAATTGGTGTTGCCCTGCAGATTGGTTTTCTTCGGCTGCCAAATGGGCTACCAACATTCCTGCGGTGTTGTATATTTTTGCAGAAACTTTGGAGGCTTGAGGTAGTGTATATTGAAGGCTGATGGATTCAGAAAAAGGATTTGGATAGGCGGTTATGCTCTTATTTTGAAGCGAAACCGTTGGCACATCCACCGTATTTGACAAAGATTCTACTGCGTCAATGGCCAATTGTAGGTGACCAGTGCTTGGACAAGGGTAAGCGTTTTGTGGACGTGTCCAATAAATAGCGACATTGATTTCTTGTGTTTTTCCAACCTGTAAATCCACTGGGCCCGAACTCATCACAAACCTTCTATCCGAAGGAACACTGTTGACCGAACACTCCGACCACTCTGTGGGATTCGAAGGGTCGCCATCATAGGCAAACCTTGTTGCCTCAGTTCCGCCATACCCATTGCCTCCCTTGGTCAAAGGAGTGCCGTCATTCCAAAGTCCTTGTAAATATCGATAGAAGCCAATCGGTTGAGTAGGAAAACCCCTTATTCCTTCATTCAACTCCATATACAATAAGGAAGTCATACCCAAATCTTCTCCAATTTCGTTTGTCAAGCCATTCAGAAAACGGACACCTATAAGCGGTGGAGTATTCCCATAGTCACCATCAAAAGAATCTGCATTGTAGAAAAATCCTGTATTCAATTCGGGAATGCTTCCGAGATAGTCGTCGTCATATTGTCCCAAATCGGAATCCACATATAAGCCAACGTAGAAATCTCGGAACGAGTTTTGAGCAGCGCGAATCTTGTATTTGTAAAAAGTAGTGTTGTTCACCGCCTCTGTCGTACTCGCAAAAGAGTAGGCCAAACAACTTACTTCTACTCCTAGTGGTTCTGTTCCAGAGAAGGTGTGTTCATTGCCGATATCGTTCATGATCCACCAAGTCATTTCGGTAGGATAAAAATCTGAAATATTGCTATCCAATACAGGATAGTCTCCTTTTGTCGGGTCGTAAATTTTGTCTCCATCTGCATCCCAAAAAGGGGCCAAGTCCTTGTTGGCTGGAAGAGTAAATGAATCAAAATGAGGGTTGTTTCTAGCGGGCCATCGCAGAACATCGGTGGGAATGGACGAAGCGGGCAAAGTACCGCCTGCATCCGCTAAGTCTGCTCTGAATTTGTTGATGTCAAATGATTTAACATGGAACAATTGGTCATAATCGTTGCAGACATCTGTGTTCAAACCTCCCATTGCCTGTGTTTCGTCAATGGGGCCCGCCCAAAAATCACTCCCTTCAACACTGTAAGTGCTAGCCGCCAACTTCAAATTTCCGCCCAAATCTTTCGCACCTATCCACAAGCCTATTGAATACATAGAATGTTTTCCTGAACCTTTGGGAACTTCATAGCCAGAAGCAAAAGAAATAGGATCAAAGAACAAGGAGCCTGAATTGTAAATCCTTGCATTGACATTGTTGGAGCGCATTTCAAGATTGGATAAAGGAGAATTGCAGTCCGCAGTTTGGGCAGAAAGTTGTTGGTTGCGACAAAAAGTGCTTGCCATCATCAATAACAATAGAATCACAAGAGTTTTAAGAGTTGTCATAAATTGGTTGGTTTAGTTCTTAAGATAATGAGATATTATGTATTTCAATCACGAATATACACAATTTTTTGAACAACCAAACGATTTTCTACCTGCAATTGGCAAAAATAGGTACCAAAAGGAACACTCAAGCCTTTTGCATTTTTTCCGTTCCACTGCAATTCGTGCTGCCCTGCCGACTGTTCTTTTGAAGTGAGCAAATCAGCCACCAAAATCCCTGCTGCATTGTATATTTTTGCCGAAACGTTGGCGGTGTTTGGCAATTGGTATTGAATCGTAAGGTTTTGGCTGAAAGGATTGGGGAAGGTTTGGACTTGAAAATAAGCGGCTTCAACGCTCGTCAATGCAGTGGTTTCAGATGCTTCAATAATGTGAATGTGTTGGTTGGTTTTGCCGTCAAAAATGCCTTCTTCGCTCGGCAATACTGTTTGTACTTTTCCGCCAGGCCATACGACTTCAATTTTATCTATCTCGCTATGGTTCGCCAAGCCAAAATGTGCCGTAGTGCTGCTGTGTGATAAATGGCTGCTGCCGCTATCTATTTCCCGCACAAAGGTCTGTGCACCGACCGTTAGCCGAACTTTTGCGCCATAGCCATCTCTGTTGCTTTCTGTGCCTTCCAAACTGACTTTCAACCAATTCCCATCAGCAGCATCGTTTCGATACAACAAAAAATGGTCTTGGGCAATGCGTGGGTCTTGTCTTTTGAATTGGGTGTGATTGGCGATGTTGGCAACCAAAATGTCTAAGTCACCATCGTTGTCGTAGTCGCCTACTGCCATGCCTCTTGCGATGTCGGTATTGTCTAAGCCCACTGCTGCACCGATTTCTGTGAAACTGCCATTGCCATTGTTTTGGTAGAGGCGGTTGGGAATTTCGTAGTCGTTTTTGTCTTTGAGTTCGATGGCGGGAATGTAGCCGTTGGCAACGAATAGGTCGAGGTGGGTATTATGGTTGAAGTCGAAGAAGGCGGTGCCCCAGCTTATATCGTTTTGCACTCGAACCTCCCCCTGCCCCCCTCCAAAGGGCAGGGCTAATCAGTTCTGAAAAAGTTGTATATTTGACAAAAAGAATATGGCAAAGAGTTTATATGAAGCATTCGCAGAAGTAAAAGACACTCGAAATTCAAGTGGTCTTCGTCACCCATTACAACCTTTTTTAACAATGGTTACATTAGGCATTATGAGTGGTCGGAATGCGTATCAAGAATTAGCTAAATTTTTCAAAGGCAACCAAAAAGAATTGGTTGAATTATTTAATTTAAAGCATGGTGTTCCAGGTTATACGCAAACGAGGACAATTCTGCGAGATATAGATTACGATTCACTTTGTAAAGCATTTACGGGTTGGGCACTCCAATTTATTCCTCTTGAAGAAGGAGATTGGGTAAGTGGAGATGGAAAAGGACTCAACTCCACTGTGACCAATTGTCATAACTCTAAACAAAATTTCATCTCTATGGTCAGCTTCTTTGCACAAAAAACAGGTACAGTCTTAGCTGTTAAACGCTATGAAAATGGCAAAGCAGCAGAAATGACCATGTTGCAAGATTTATTGTCGCAATTGAAAGGAAAAGGAGTAATTATCACCTTAGATGCCCTACATTGCCAAAAAAAACAGTTGCCACCATCATAGAAGATGAAAATGGCTATTGCATACAAGTCAAACGAAATCAACGGAATCTATACAAACAAATAAAAATTAACATAGATTCCAACAAACCTATAAGTACACATTTTTCAAAAGAGAAAAATAGAGGTCGCACAGAAAATAGACTGGTTGAAATTTATGATGATATTACAGGTATAAGCCCTGAGTGGATTGGTCTTCAACGCATTATTCATGTACACCGATATGGTTATCGCCCTCAAAAGGACAAGAAAAAAGATGGACATTTTGATGAGCATCATTATTACATATTAAGTAAAGATACCGATGATGCAAAACAAGTAGCCCAAGGAATTAGAGCGCATTGGCATATTGAAAATAGATTACACTATGTCAAAGATGTTGTTCAGAATGAAGATAAGTCCAATATCAAAGGAGGATATGCAATTGAAAATCTTTCGCTTTTGAAAAATGGAGTTATCAATACATTCAGAATGAATGGTTTACAATCCATAAAGGAAGCCAATATTATTTTTGCCAACAAAATTAAAGAACTTTTCGGTATGCTTCAAGCACACTCATATTCATAAAAAATAGAACTGATTAGCCCTGCCTCCAAAGGGGGAATTTCCCTTGGCGAGAAAACCGAAATTTCCAAAATTTCGGTTTTCTGCTGTATGTATCGGATTCTCTCCCATATTGCTCATAGAATAATCCAAAAAACCATCGTTGTTGTAGTCGCCCACTGCAATGCCCATGCCATAGCTATTGGTGTTGATGGCAGCGGCTTGACTGACATCCGTAAAGCTGATGTCGGGGTAGTTGTTGCGGTAGAGGACGTGGGATTGTCCTTTTTTGCCGAAGTCGTTGGCGACCAAGATATCGAGGTCGTTGTCATTGTCGAAGTCGGTGAAGGTGCAGGCGAGGGTGCAGCCTGTGTTGTTTACGCCCATTGCTTCGCCTACTTCGGTGAGTTGGGGCAATCCGTTTGCATCGTTGCCTTGATTGAGGTAGAGGAGGTTGGCGTATCCTGTGTTTTGGAAGCCTTCTTCGGCTGTCCAATGGGCTTGTTCGATGTAATTGCCGAGGTAGAGATCGAGTCGTCCGTCGAGGTTGTAGTCGCCAAAACTCGCTGCCATTGTGAAGGTGTTTTGGGTCAGTCCGATTTGTTCGCCTACTTCGGTGAAGGTGCCGTTGCCTTGATTCAGAAAGAATAGGTTGCGGCTGCCTGCTAAGTTTCTGCGGCGGCTGTGCAGACTGCTTGCATCTTCCCAAGTGCTGACAAAGAGGTCGGTGAATCCATCGCCATTGAGGTCGCCTGTAATCACGCCCATCGTGCGAAACTGTTCGGTGATGCCCAATCCTGCGGATAGACCGACTTCTTCAAAAGTGCCGTCGCCTCTGTTGTGGTACAGGTGATCAACGCCATTGCTGCCCGTTGTTGCATAAATGTCCAACCAACCGTCGCCATCGTAGTCGAAAAAGGCTGCTCCTCCTCCCAAATATTGTTTGCCTTCGTGTAGGACTTCAATGCCTATGGATTGGCTGACCTCGGTGAAGGTTTGGGCGTGTGCCAGTTGTAGAGAGAGGAATAGTAAGTAGTGCTTGAACGAAAACCCTCAATCATTTGACTATCAAAATATAACTAATTGTTTAAACGAACGAACTTTTTGCCTATATTTCACGAAGATTCTATATTCTTGTAATAACTTGTTCCTAATTCATTAGGAATTTATTGAAGGTATTGGTATTCCTAAAAATCCAAAAAAGTTCAAATAATTTTTTGCATCCAATAGTTTGACTGTGAACTTCTTGTAAGAATCCGTTCAGGCACTAAGTAGGTGGAAATGAGTATTGTTGTTGTATTGGTTTTCATTTTTTTAATTTTAGGGTGAAAATTAAATTAGTGTTCATAATCAATTATAACTTCACTGTGCCTTCAAGAATTTCTTTTATGCTTTTACTTTGGATTTTTTCTTTCCATTCAGTGAAGTCCTTAGGGATTAGTATAGTGGCGTTAAAATCATACTTTCCTGCATACATATACCCACTGTTTTGTTTTACTCCACTGATTCTTATCTCCCCTTGAAAACTCTCTAATAAAGGCTTATCTTTATCAAATCCAGCTATGTAAATTTCTAATTTTAAGTTTTGGTTTATAGTATAATAGAAGAGATTTTTTTGAAAATCTCCAGCCGACTTAGTGAATTTATATTCATCAAATATGATAGATTGACCACAAAGCATTGGAGGATTAAACTGTATGTTAAACATTCCAATATAATCATACTTTTCGAGATGATTTCTTATTCTTTTTAACCATTCTTGGTTTTGCATATACTCACACGGGAAATCATTTTTCCAGTCCATTTTATATGATTCTAAATTCACATCTGTTAGTACAGTCATCGTATCTATCAAAGCTAAGTGATAATCTAAAAATTCCTTTTCATTAAGAATATTATTGTTATCTTTTATACCTCTATTACTTAGATAAAGTAGACTTAATGCAGTTATAACTAATATTATTTTATAATTAATAAACATAGTGTAATTATTTTTATTAAATAATATGTTTTGAACTAAAAGTTTTTAATCACCTCTAAACTTACTCATGTCTCTTCCAGATGAGTGTTTTACTATAACTCCAAGCGGTTTTTGTGCTCCAGGATAACCCAAGTCTGACTGTTTGAACTCTATATAAACGTCATAATCTTGTGAGCCTAATTCAAAACTTTCTTCTAATCCTTCCACTTCTATTTCTAAATGAGGTGTAGCATCTCCCCAATCATCGTAATCTTTCAATTTGACCGTTATAGAAAATTTTAGAATCTTAGGTTCTCCCTTTAAAACAACGTTATAATCCATTGTATATGATACTCCTCCTTTTAATCCACCAGCAATTTCTTTTTCGTATTTGACATATGCTGCAAGTTTTCCAAGATTAATTTCACCTGGGGCTGCTCCAATCGAGAAGTCCCCTTCAAAAACTGTATTTGGAATTTGAAAAAGTGTACCTAATCCAGTTACACTTAGTTTTCCGCTTCCTCTGAATGGTTTAGAGCCAACCTCCATTTGTTTTTCAGCAATGGCATAATTACCATCTTCATGCAATATTACAGGAATATTTATGTCAAAACCTACTACTTTACTTTCTCCTGTATAGTTTGGAGAAATAAATCCTGCTTCTGAAGGAGCTGTGGTTATCCAAGAAGGAAATATTAATTGTTCAACCTTATAAAACGTCTGTTTTATTCTTACTTTCATAGTAATATAAAAACGAGAATCACCTGGGCTTTTCCCATCAGGATCCACAAAAATCACAGGATTCCCCAACACATAATTGTAATCACTCCAACTCGGATAATCCGCCGCCAAAGGATCCAAACTCAAAAACCGCCCAGCATCTGCATCGTAGAGTCTCGCCCCTCGGTAGTCGAAGTTGGTTTCGAAGTCTCTTTGGTGTTGAGTGGTTTGGTAGCGTTCTTGTGGGTCGAAGTCGTTGGGGTACCATTCACGGAGGGTTTTGCCGTAGGGGAAGTAGTCGTGTAGGTGTTGGAGGACATAGTTCCGCTCAACCGTTGTCAAAGTTTGCAACTGTACCGATTTCTTCAGCATTCTTGATTGACAAGGTTTCGCTGAACTGTCCAAGTTGTTGAAAGAATGATATGTGATTTTTTTGGTCAAATGCTTATTGTTGAATGGTTTTAGAAAAAGGCAACTCCTCCTCCCAAATATTGCTTGCCTTTGTGTAGGACTTCAATGCCTATGGATTGGCTAATGGTTTTGAACAGGAACTGCTAGATGTAAAAGAACCTCATATAACGTGAACCCACTTTTCAAAACATAGCCAAGTAAGCAGTTCCTTTCAATCTAGGAGTTCCTGTTCACACTGCCTGCCCGTTGTTGCATAAATGTCCAACCATCCATCTCCATCGTAGTCGAAAAAGGCAACTCCACCTCCCAAATATTGCTTGCCTTCGTGTAGGACTTCTATGCCTATGGATTGGCTGACCTCGGTGAAGGTTTGGGCGTGGGATTGAGAAACAAGAAAGAATAGGTATAATAGTATTGTTATTGTTTTGGTTTTCATAAAGTATTTATTTTGTAGTTACTAAGTGGAAAATTATTGAAATAGAGGAGGAATGATATTTTTCTGTATAACAATAGTGTCTTCTGATATATAGAATAGAATCCAATTCACTGTAAGCAATTGAAAATCTATTGATTTACTAAGGTTTAAATCTTTACACTGGATGGTAAGATTATAATTACCTATTACTTTCCGAAAATTTTCTTCTTCAGGAAAAATATTATATTCAATTTTTTTATTAATTATTTTTTTACCATCTAGAAAAATATTTGTTGAAATACCTTCTTGCAATTCTGTCTCATTTAATACATAGATATTCAAATTACCTCCCTCAACCATAACCCAAACTATTTGCCATGTTCCAAAAAGGAAAATTACTAAAAAAAATATAAGTACAATTGATTTCTTCATTTGTTATATGTGTTTAATTATACGACAAATTAAATAATGGTGTATTTGATTGTTAGTTAGTATCAATGTCTAATCGTTCTTTATTTTTTCTTATCCTTGACTCAGTTCCTAAGTTGTTACCATTCTTTATTCCAGGCGCCAAAGAAAAAAATCGAGTTGCGTGTACTTTTTTTTGATTTTCTATAGCATCTGTTTCAGTATTAGGACCTCCATAGAAGGTGTTTCCACCTCTATTTAGCCTCCCTGTTCTTATCATCATTCTCGTATGCATCAGCTGTTTTTTAGTAATTTTATTACCACGTAAAAACGCATATCCTTGAGTCATTAAATTTGATCCTCTGTAATTACCAGATCTATGTGTTAAACCAAATAAATGTCCTATCTCGTGAGCCATTGATCTTTCACCTTCTTCCCCGTAATTGGTATCGTACCAACCTTCAAAATACTTCGCATCTCCAAATGCAACCATTCCTCCAATTTTATTTGACATTGCAGGTACTTTCCAAGATTTCCCATCAGCTAAAACAAGTAAATGATCACTGCTCTCAACATCTTCCATACTTTCAACTATACTAAAATCAAAATCAACCTGAATATCTACACCTCCAACATCTTCACCTCTAAAAGAAGATTCGACCATATTTTTAATTTCTGTTAGTGCTTGTTCCATATCTACATCAGTACTTGAATAATTCATGAATTTTCCTGTTATTTTAATAGTTACAAGGTCTCGTCCATTTATTCCTCCTCCCTTTTGTACAATTTCTTCAATCCACTTTCCTTCTGGATCAACAAAAATCAAGGGATTATTAGCTACATAAACATAATCTGAAAGTGTAGGATATTTTTTTGCCAAAGGATCCAAACTCAAAAATCGTCCAGCATCCGCATCATACAACCTCGCCCCTCGGTGGTCGAAGTTGGTCTCGAAGTCTCTTTGGTGTTGAGTCGTTTGGTAGCGTTCCTGTGGGTCGAATTCGTTGGGGTACCATTCACGTAGGGTTTTGCCGTAGGGGAAGTAGTCGTGTAGGTGTTGGAGGAGGAAGTGCCGCTCAACCGTTGTCAAAGTTTGCAACTATACCGATTTCTTCGGCATCCTTGATTGACAAGGTTTCGCTGAACTGTCCAATTGCCTTATATCTTTAATCTTTCGTCCAAAGTCTAAAACTGACATTGAAGTGTCTTTTTTATTTATTACTTATTGTGATTCACATAATTAATTCCCGCTTCCTACCCTTCCTGCCTCTTCTTCAATACCCGTTTTGCGCTTACGAGATTTTACATTTTGATTACCGAAGTTGTAGCTAAGGCTAAGGCTGCCACGGCGACTGTCCCAATTTCCGCCCCCTGCGGATACCAAACCATCAAATCGAGAAATACCGTCCCAACCCGTTTCGAAAAAAACATCGTCAAAACTCAATCGAGCATTCAGTTTGTCATTGAAGAATTTCTTTTGCAAACCAAAGTTCAAACTCCAACTTGTTTCGTATTCAAATACACCTCCCCAGATTCCAGGGCCTGAAAACCAGCCCGATATTTCACCTTTGAAGCCTGCGGGTAAATCGAAGGTATGTTGTTGGTAAATTGAGTAGGTAAATGCCTGTAGGTCAACTATTGCCCCTTCTCCATAATCGGCTTGATTGTCAATGTGAGAAGCACTGAAATTGAAGTAAGCATTCCATTTTTTGGTGATTTGCGCTGGCGCACTCGCATTGAAGCTAACCACTGTTTTTTCGGCTAAGTTGTCCCAAGTGATGAAGTTCGCTCTCGGATCATTTTCGTCTGGACCAATCAAACGGGTGATTTGGTCAATTGTGCGGCTGTATCCCAATTTGAAGTTGTAGCGGTAGTTCATTGTATATCCCAGCTCCAAATTGTTCACAATTTCTGGACGCAAAAAAGGATTCCCTTTTTCATAAGAGATTTGACTCAATTGGTTGTTGAAGGGGTTCAATACATTATAGTCGGGGCGATTGATTCGGCGACCGTAGTTCAGTGCCAAACTGTGCTTAGGAGCAACTTGCCATGTCAAGCCTGCACTTGGAAACCAGCTAAGATAGTCCAATACTACAGGAGGCTCTTGTAGTTCAGGTAAAAAAGCTTCCAAATTTCCCATTGCATCGGTTTGTTCAGCCCTCAATCCCGCCGAAAGATTCCACTTGTCATTCAGTTTTCGGGCATAATTGATATAACCCGCATATACTTTTTCATCATATTTGAAGAAATTGGAGCGTTGATTGTTTTGAATAAAATCTCCATTTTCTTCGTCAAAAACCAAAAAGGTATTTTCAGAAACCACTTGACTTAATTTAGAACCAATACCGACTGTACCGCCCAACATTTCTTCCTCGTAGTCCACTTTCAGTGTGTAAATATCAATATCCGTAGGCATATCGAAGCGATTGATTACCTCAGTTAAAACAACCACTTCATTGGCATCGAAATATTGATTGGGTTGATAACGATCGCTTTCATTCCCGTATTTGCCATAGTCCAAATCCACATTTAGGCTGCGTCCTTCTCCATTGTCAAAGCGGTAGTTGATATTGTACGAATTTTGTGTTCGATCATTTGTCGAAACGTTGTTGGCAACCAAAATACTATCTATTTGGGTAGGCGTGGATTCGAGTCCAATCGCAATACGGTTGGTATTCAAGCCTAATCCTGTGGAAGTCATCCCACTCACCAAAAAACCAAGCGTGTGGTTTTTGTGAAGGAAAAAATCAGTTCCAAGACGGTAATTGTAATTGTCCCAGTTATGGCGGGTCGTATTTTTTTCGAGTAATTGGATGCCATTTTGATAACTTTCAAAGTGCATATCGTTGAAGCTTTTGCCGTCTGCCAAACCAATCGTTCCGAAAACGTTGAAGTTTTTATTGCGGTAATTACCACTTCCGTTGAGATTGCCTTTAGCATAGCGTCCTTGACTGAAAGTAGCACTGATAGAGCCATTTGCGCCTAGATTTTTGTCTTTCTTCAATCGTATGTCAATGATACCCGCATTGCCTTCTGCCTCGTACTTTGCACCGGGATTGGTGACAATTTCGATGCGGTCAATTTGGTCAGCGGGAAGATTTTGTAGATAATTGGTGAGCTCTGCTCCTGCCAATGGTAGCCGTTTGCCGTCCACATAGAGGAGTACGCCCGAACGTCCCAAAACAGTGATATTGTCGTTGTTGTCGACCATTACTGCCGGAGCTTTTCGCAGCAAAGAGATACCGTCTGAGCCAGTGCTGTTGATAGTTCCACTAACATTGAAGATGGTTCTATCGGGTTTGGTTTCCACCATTACCCTTGAAGCTGTTACGGTAGTTTCTTGCAGTTTGACTGATGCTGGTTCAAAAGCCAAAATGCCTAAATCGAGGTCTTGGTTTTCGGCTAGTACAATACCCGTTTTCTTCAAATCGGATAATCCTACATAAGTGGCTTGCAGGTAATAATTGCCTGCTTTTATACCTTTTAAGTGGAAAATTCCCGTTTCGTTGGAAGTTTCTACTTTCGCTAAAGTGCTGTCAGAACTGGTATATAAAGCAACGGCTGCAAAAATCAATGCTTCGCCTTTGTCGTCCTGCAATTGTCCTTTGATACTAGCAGCATGGGTTTGGCTGCAAAAACTGAATAAAATAAGCGAAAGGGTAACAAAAACTTTCATAGCTTGATATTTTAGAATGAAGTATATTTTGGTATAAAAAATAGGAGGTGAATAAGTACTACTTATTCACCTCCCCTTAGTTTTAACTAAACAACTCTTATTGCCCCTTCAAAGTTCAAAGTAAAAGCCTTTCAGTGTGTTAAAGAATCCTAAATTATTTTTTTCATTGGCCTCCACCTGTAAACATCCGTTTGATAAAGGCGAAAAAGCCCACTATTGCCACTGCAATGATTTTCCAGAACTTCAATAAAAGAGCAAAAAAGCCAGCTTTTGCCAAAACTTTTCCTGCAATGAGTCCACCAATACCATAAGCTGCCACTTTATCCATACTTGGGTTGAAATCGCTGTATCGGTTTCCGCTATTGAAGTTTACGCTGGTGAGAATGTCACCAATATCGGCTTGTACTTTCGGCAAAATATCCATTTCTCCAATGGCATTGAGATTAAGATAACCACCTCGCCCCAAAATGCGGATATTGTAGTTCAGTGTATTAGCAGGTTCTCCTTCAAAGGCCAATTCCTTTGCCCAGTGGAGTTTTTTGTTAGCTTCATCATAATAAGGAGGTGCAGCCCATCTGACCAAATCAACCGCAGGGTAGCCCATTTCTCTACGCTGATCGTTGATTTCTTTAGCATCTTTCTGCATTTCTTCGAGCAAATCATCGTAGTCCAAACTTTTGGCATCCTTGTCCTCGATGTAGCCTTCATCTGAATAACTAACATCAATGGCATAGGAGAAATTGTCGCTGATGGGTGAAATGTCTTCGGGCAACAACATCCCCAATGATTCGCTTGGAGGATTGCCCCACAATTCGGTCAAAACATAGTTGGATTGTTGAGCATCTAAAAATTTGTAGCCTGTCGGTACTTCAATGGCAGCCAAACCGTCGCCCAGTTCGACTTTTCCTGTTTGGTAAACAAAGGCTTTTTCAATGCTATCTTGTTGGAGTTTAAAAAGCTGAACCAACAATGAATCAGACATTTCCAAAGCGGTTGTATCCATATCTTCTTGGGCTGCAATGAATACATGGAAAGAGAACAAACACAAAATGGATAGTAATAATTTTTTCATAAAATAGGAATTTATAGCTAGTGAATAGATTGTCAAATGAATTAGCAAATCCCAAAGATACGAATGAGTATTATTTATCCAACTAATGTCTAAATAAATTGAGTGCTATCTAAAAAATATTGTCATATATATTCATAAAATATTGAAAATCAATTGTTAGATATTTCTGTTGAATATTCATATTGCGGTTGCCAGTTTTTAGCCCCTTTGGGCAGCAAATCCATAAAATCGTACTGCACACAATAGTTGTCACTTGGTCCAAAAAAGGCTTTGCTGTGATAGCAAATTTTTCCTTCTTTCGATTTGCTCAACGAAATCACCCCAGGCATGTAATAACCATCCTCTGTTTGATAGCCTAAATCTTTGCCAATATCCGAGCCTTGGTAACTCAACATCGGAAAATCCCATTCTCTTGTATCCGCAAATTCTTGCTGCACTTCAGGTGGGTCAGGAGATACAACGATGAAAGCAGCTCGACTTTGTAGGTGTTGACTGATACCATTGTAACCATCTGCCCAAAGTGTGCACCATCTACAGGTTTTTCCCATGTTGAAGACCAATAACATTTCATTACTATCTCCAAATAATTCAGAGAGTTGCACTTCTTTGCCATCTTTGTCAATAAGCGTGTAGTCTTTTATTTCTTGCGGAATGAGGTCTTTTCGGAGTTTGGCAAGGGCTTGTTTTTTGTCCATGATTTCTTTTTCGAGCTCATGGATGCGTTCTTGAAGTGTGTTGTCGTCTAAAGTCATGGTTTCTATTTTTGAATGATAAAGAGTTGTTGAAAATTTTGGGAATCTCAAAGATTTCTAAAATTGAAGATAAATCACTTCAAATATAACAAAATTTGAGCAATAAACTAAAATATTTAACAAAATTTGACAAAACAATGATTTAATTCAAAAAAATAGTCTTATAACTGTAAAAACAGTTGTATGATTGGAAAATAAGTTTTATCTTTGCTTTAACAGCAGAAAAAAGCATACAAATGGAAAAACTAACCAAAGCAGAAGAAAGAATCATGCAAGCCCTTTGGTCACTCGAAAGAGCGGCTTTAGGAGATATTCGAGCAGCCTTGCCGAAAGGGGAGGAGATACCTCCTACAACGGTGGCTTCAATGGTGAAAGTCTTGGTAAACAAAGGTTTTGTGATTTACGAAACTTTTGGTAGAACGAATATCTATACGCCCAATGTCAGCAAATCCGATTACCGAAAGTTTTTGATGAACAATATGGTGAGTAACTATTTTGACGGCTCTTTCAAAAAAATGGTTTCGTTTTTTGCAAAAGAAGAGAAGTTGGATAAAGGGGATATTGAAGATTTATTGAAGGAATTGGAAGAAGATTAATCAAATACACTGATTACAAAATCCTTTTGTATTCTATGAATTAATTCTTGGATTGAGATTGTAGTCTTATTTTTCTATCAAACAAATACCTATGCAAAATTTACTAATATACCTAACAGAGGTCAGCCTCTGCATGACCTTGTTTTACCTATTTTATTGTTTTTTGCTGCAAAAACAAACTTCACTTCAATGGAACCGATGGTTTTTGTTACTGAGTTCAATCACTGCTTTGGTTTTGCCTTTGCTGCAAATTAGGATTAATTATCAATCAGTTGCAGATGTTCCAACTTGGTCCTATGTGCTGCAAACGATTTCGATTGAAGCAGAAGCAAGTCAGCAATTGCAGCAAAATATGGGCTTGGTGGAAGTTTTGAGCATCATCTATTTAACAGGTGTTTTGTTGTTCAGCCTTCGATTGTTGGGGCAGTTGTGGTCATTTGGGCATTTTGTCCGCAAACACAGGGCAAATGGAGTAGTTTCAGAGAAAGGATATTTCGTCATTGAAACCCAACAATTACCCACTTTTTCTTTCTTCAAATATTTGGTTATCAATACCCAACAAATATCTGATTCGGCAAAAGAACAGATTTTACTGCATGAAGAAACACATATTCAACAGCAGCACAGCTATGACATTTTGTTATTGGAGGTTTTGAAGATTGTTTGTTGGTTCAACCCAATCGTGTATTTGTACCAGCAAAAATTGCAGGAAGTCCACGAATATTTAGCAGATAGTGTGGTTTTGCAGCACTATCCCGATAGCATGAAAAATTATGCACAACTGATTGTGCAACAAGCTATACATTGCAATGTGCTTTCAATTAGTAATCATTTTTCTAAACATCAAATTAAAAAACGTATTCTCATGATGAAAAACACAAAAACACAAAACCGTGCGCTTTGGATTTATCTCTTGGCTGTTCCTCTATTTGGATTGAGCTTTTTGTTATTTTCTTGCTCCGAAGCTGAATCTCTTGAAAAACAAACACCTATTTCGGAAGTAGTGAAAGAGAAGATGGCTGGATTTGAAGATAAGGATATCTATCTTGAAGTGGATCAAATGCCTGAATTTGCAGGAGGTTTTGAAGCATTGGTTAAGTTTATGATTGACAATGTGAAATATCCAAAGTCGGCTTTTGATGCAAAAATTGAAGGGAAATCATTTGTAACTTTTGTTATAAATGAAAAAGGGGAGGTGACGCAAGCAAAGGTGATAAAAGGGTTTAATGCTGATTGTGATGCTGAGGCTTTGAGAGTTGTCAATGCGATGCCCAATTGGATAGCTGGCATGAACGATGGTGAAAAGGTAAAAGTGCAGTTCACCCTTCCGATTAGTTTCAAATTGCCTGCTGTAAGAATGGAATAGATGCTGCATCAGGGATACTATCAAGGGCAAAAAATCCGATATCAAACTTCGTTAATCACCTATTCTCTGAGTAGGATTTAGGGTTTATAATTAACGGCGTTTGATGTTGGATATATCAATGAAACAAAAACTTCTGGCTCTCTCATAAAAAATCTACATTCTCTATTTCTGAGTCAATTCTTCATCCATCACTTTCTTTTCTTCCTCCAATTCTTCCTCCGTGATTTCTCTACCCAAATAAACCAGTGACATACCGTCATCTACTTTGAAGTCATCTCGATTGGCAGGAATCACATCGAATTGCTCATTCTTTCGACGAATAAACAATGGGATGCGTTCATGCGTATTGCTACATTTTTTTAGCAACATTTGAAGTTCATCTACATCTTCATAATGTATTTCATGAATTTCTGGAAAATCCCTTGCCGCTTCACTAAAGTTCAGAAAATCAACCGTTGTGTCAAACAAAGCATTGCTTGAAGGAGGTTCATCTGTGTTTTTCATTTCGGTGGGCGACATCAAGCGGTAACATCCATGTTCTCCCAAAGTACTTTGAAGATTGTTGCAAGCATAGAGATTCACACTTTCATTTTCGGTCAATGCCAGCAAATAACCCATGTCCAACAAATCAAATTGATCAGGTAGGTTTTCGTCAAATATGTTGTCTTTGAAGGCTTGCAAACCCGCATCGGTGGCTCTTTGGACTTTAATTTCAGAATTGTCAATCAAGACAACGTGTCGGCCATTTTCCTGCAAAAACTTGGCAATCAACCTTGCCCCCGCATTTGCTCCTATGATGGTGACACCCGTTGAGTGATCCATTGTGATTTTCAGCTTTTTGGCAAAAAATCGGGCAGTCAAAGCCGTAAATAACACTGTTCCCAATACAATTAAAAAAACCAATGGAGTCAGCATATTTGCACCTTCAATCCCTTTTTCGGTTAGTTTCAATCCAAAAACAGAAGCAATACCTGCTGCAACGATTCCACGTGGACCTACCATCGAAATAAACAGTTTTTCTTTGAAACTCAATATGCCCCCATAGGTGCTCACAAAAACACTCAGAGGTCGCAATACCAATAACACAATCAAGAATAGAATGAAAGTATTGGGGTGAAGTAGCTCAACGTCAGACAAACTTATATTTGCAGAAAGTGTGATAAACAAAACCGAGATTAGCAAGACGGTCATGGATTCCTTAAAATTTAGAATGTCTTTGAGGTGCGGAATTCCCATATTGCCCACTACCATGCCCATAACTACTACTGTCAATAAGCCTGATTCATGTGCTATCAAATCAGAAATAACGAATACCGATAAGACCAATGCCAATGTAAATACATTGATGAGGTAATGCGGAACTAAATGATTGATTAACAAATAATTGAGCAAGTAAGCTCCACCGAATCCCAAGCCCGTTCCAACCACCAATATTTTGGAAAATTCACCAAATGCTACACTTGTAAAAGCCTCACCTCCATGCCCCGTAGCACCTATTAAGATAAATTCAAATACCAATACTGCAACCAATGCACCAATGGGATCAATCAAAATTCCTTCCCACTTCAATACTGTTGAAGTATTTTTATTGAGTGGTAAATTCCTCAAAATCGGTGCAATCACTGTCGGTCCCGTCACAATAATCAGGGCTGCAAATAGAAACGACATATTCCAAGTCAAACCTACCACATAGTGAGCCGCCAAAGTGCCGCCACCAAAGGTAATGAGTGAACCAAAAGTAATCAGTTTCAAAATGGTTGAACCACTTTTTTTGACTTCTTCTTTCCTGAGTGTAAGTCCTCCTTCAAACAGAATGATACCAATGGACATGGAAACAAAATAGAAAAAACTGTTTGACAAAAACAATCCTCTGTTTAATTCAGCTTCAAAAATAGGGGTAATGAGTTTTGAACCCAAAAAATATTCAGCAATAGGGCCGACTCCTAAACCCATCAAAATCAACGGTAAGATAGCAGGAACTCTCATCTTCCACGCTATCCATTGCCCCAAAATTCCCAATATTACTATTCCTCCTAATTCAATCATACTTCAAGATATGCTATTTTATTATAACTCTAACTTTCCCCTCCTGAATTCCCATTCCTCAATACCTAATCGCCTCTACGCCAATCACACTTGCATTTTGTCTATAAAAATTGTAGTCCTCTACCGTCACATTGCCGTCCATATTGCAATCTGCATCCAAATATTGGTTCAGTTGTGCCATATTGTTTGTAAAATGATTGAAGTCTGCTACACTCACAATTCCATTGCTGTCAAAATCTCCTGCAAAACATGCTCTTACTCCACTTCCTAAATCCGCCAACTGCAATGTCCCTCCTTCAATGTTGTCCGCATTTCCAAAATCAAATGCCGTTTCATTCGGCAAGAATACCACATTTGCGCTTAATAAAGCAAGGTGATGTCGACTTTTAATAGATACATAGTAATCACCGCTACCCAAGTTCGTAAAGGTCACACCTTCCAAACCATCCATCCCCGCAATTGTTCCATCCTTCAATAAAACACAGGCTTTTTGAGCGAGAATTAGGGTATTGTTGGATAGATCTCTCAATTCTATTAAGAGCCAATCAACTGTGTTTGAAGGAAAAACGTCAAATGCTTCTAATCCATCATAATTCCACGGAGAAACATTGAAGGGTTGCTGCAAAGGAAGTAAGCTCCTATCCAATAAATTGGTTTTCATTTCGCCACTGTTTTGATCGTAAACTCCCTCTAACCAAACTTTTGCCTTCACTCGAACACCTGATGGTAGGCTCACAAACTTCGATAATAATTTAATGTAAGCACTTTGATAACCAATTGCGTTTTCGGTGATTTCCCATGAATTTTCAGGATAACTTGTGTTCCAATCTTTGTAAGATTTGAGTATAGGTTGGTTTTGAGGTGGTGAAATTGTGCCGCCATAAGAAGCATCAGGCGCAAAATAAGGATTCACCCCACCTGTCAAAAAGCCTGGAGGCGGGCCATAAGTCGAAACACCCACTTTGTCCCACAGTGCGCTGCCGTTGGTGAACCAAGAGTGGTAAAACTCTGTCACTGAGTTTTCTGCGCCATAATTTTCCATATTTGATAAAAAAACCAAACCCAAAGGATTGACCCCATGAAGGTAATTCAAATAAGCCATTGCAGCATTTCGATAGTGGGTTTCATTCGTAGTGTTAATGCCATAATAGACCATGTTGTAAAACATCGAACCTTTGACCGATTTCACGCCATTGCTACCCCAAACGTGGTTTCCATCTGTCAGAAATGCCCTATACGCATCGTCCTTGTTCGTAAATCGAGGTAAGTTGTCACCACTCGTTTCCACTGAGCCACCATATCTACTCAATACTTCATTGGCTATTGCAGTCGTTGCTCCGTCCAAGGCTGCATAATACAAAGCTGCATCCTGATATTCATCTTCAAAAGCATACGCAAACCACCATTGATACAAATGGAGTTGAGACCAATTGTTATCAAAAAAAGTGCGGTAGGTTCCATCATTGGTCAGTGCATACAGATAAACGGCTGCCGCAATTTGGTTGGCGGTTTGTTGGTAGTTGTCGTCTTCCGCACCCACATTCACAAAGCCTGAATTGTTGTAAGACGAAGGAATCTGTCCTGAATTTGCCTGCAACCAATTCCAAGCATTGAGGGCTGCAATCTCCAATTCATCGCCATAAGCCTGCATTTCAGTATCGTCAAGCGACTGATAGACAATGGCTGCATGGGCGAATGCGCCACAAGCCGAAATGGTGGCGGATGCCGTTGCAGGGGCATATCGGCGCACTTCGGTATCGGTACTGGGAGGGCTTGAAGCATTGAAGTTGGTGGAGGAAATTTTGTGTAAAACAGAGCCGTTTTCTTCTTGCATTTTGAGCATCCAATCCAATTCCCACTTCAATTCGTCCAAAACATCGGGAACGCCATTGTTGGATTCGGGAAGGTTGTAGTCGTCTGTCCAAATCGTGGGATTTTGCTCATAAGCCGATAATAAATCATGGACAACTCCATCGGCAAAATTGATGTATTTGTTGTAATCACCTGCATCAAACCATCCACCTGTCAAGTCTTTGGAGGTTGAAACCGAGGTGTTGGTCACCAAACGACAATCGCCATCTTGTTGTGTTCCCACAAAACTCGCTGCATCCGTCCAACCTGTTTCGGCATACGGAGCTGTTTTTGCAAAATTGCAGCGTTGGTAGAAAAAGGTACGGACTGCTGCCTTCAATACTTCGGCATATACATCTACTGCAATTTCAAAACGCCCCGAACCGACTTGATTCGTCACATCATAGATGTAATAACTGCCCGATTCAGTTAGTGCCGAAAAGTCAAACCACCACACTTTATCACCTGATTGACTATGGGTCGCGCCACTATTCCAAGTAGTTGCAGTTCCTGTGAAAACCACTGCATCATCACTCCAATTTCGGACTTGATAGGTGCTGCCTGGGGTGAAGTTATCTCCTGCATTGAAGCCAGTGATGGGATTGCTGATAACTGCTATTTTTTGGGCATCAGGTGGATAGCCAAATTGATCAACTTTGATGTGGTCGTCTATGGTTGCAGGCGCACCTATCAGTTTGAAGGACAATAGAAAAAATAGTAAAAAGCAGGGGTACTTTGGGAGGAAATTGAAGTGGATAGGGTACATAATTCAAGCAGTTGTATAGGTTTTAATAGAATTGGACTTTGGACAAAAGAAGTGGGAAGCAAGATGCGAGCTATAAAGAATTGATAATCAAAATCTTAATTCATTGATGTAATTAGGTATAAATGATTGACTATCAGTAAATTAAATTCTTGCATCTTTCCTCCTTCGTCCAAAGTATAAAATAGAAAAGGCATCATTAATTTTCCACTTGAAGATAGGGCATTTTTTTGAAATTTTGGTATTTTTAGTGGATGTTCCTAAAGATATTGCTGCAACTGCTCCTTCAATATTTTCAAGGCTTTAGAGATGTGGTTTTCGACAGTATTGACCGAAATCTGCAATTCTTCGGCGATTTGCTTGTAGGTCATGTATTCATAACGACTGAGAATAAATACGGTTCTGCATTTGGGAGGCAAAGTAGATAGGGCGGCATCAATATCGCTTGTCAATTGGGCTGCTTGCAGATAATCTTCTGCCGTATTTTTGTGGGAAGAAATATGTGCCTCAACTGTATTCAAATCATCTGTTGGATTGCGGCGATTTTTTTGAAGATAATTCAGAGAGGTATTGACTACTGCTCGATGTAGATAGGCTTTTAGGGATGTATTGATTTGGATGTTTTCTCGCTTTGTCCAAAATTTCATAAATACTTCTTGTACTACGTCTTTTGATACATCCTTGGACTGCAACAAACGATGGGCTGTCAAACAGAGGGAAGCGTGATAGGTTTTGAATATAATTTCGATTGCCTTTGTTTCATCTGTTTGAAGCAATTGCAGCAAGTAGTCGTCATCGAAATTATGCTTGGTCATGTAGTTTGATTTTTGTTGAATGCCAGCTTTTAGTGAAAAGAATAGATTTTTAGTCAAAGGTTGCACCAACAAAGATAGAAAATGGATACAAAGGAAATCAAAAAATTAACATTCAACTTTTACTAAATCAATACGCTTATCACAAGTATTCCGTAGCTTTGGTGCAGAAAACTCACCTCATTAAATATTGTATAGATGAAATCATTTTTTTATATTTCTTTCTTAATCTGGACTTTGATTGGCTGCAATAAAAACATGAACCAACCCAAAGGCGCACACCAAATCAAAGTGGCATTCTACAATGTCGAAAACCTATTCGACACCAAAGATGACCCAAATACGATAGATGAGGAGTTTATGCCAGAATCTGAAAAAAAATGGACGGAAGAACGCTACATCAAAAAACTCAACGATCTCTATAAAGTATTGAGTGGCATAGAAGGGGAAGGCAATGTGCCTGCGCTGATTGGTTTAGCGGAGGTAGAAAACAAAAGTGTGTTGCGGGATTTGATTCGCCAAACGTCTATCAATGAGCGTTATGGAATCGTTCACCACGAATCTCCCGATGCAAGGGGCATTGATTGTGCCTTACTTTACGATAGTTCGGTTTTCAAAGTGCTTGAAGAAGAAGCCCTCCCTGTCCACTTCGATTTTGATCCCGAAGTGACTACTCGTGATATCATCTATGTGAAAGGTCAAATCAAGGACACGGACAAACCCTTACACGTTTTTGTGAACCATTGGTCCTCTCGACGAGGAGGGGAAGATGTATCTGAACCTAAAAGGGTGAATTGCGCTTTGGTATTGAAGGGAAAATTGGTGGAGATTTTTCGGGCAGATCCAGATGCAAAAGTCATCATCATGGGCGACTTCAATGACGAACCCAACAATAAAAGTATCGTGGAAACACTTGGCGCAAAATCTTCTTCAAAAGACCTGAAAAACAACGAATTGTTCAATACTTCGGCGGCACTCGACAAAGCAGGTAAGGGAACGTATAACTATCGAGGGGATTGGAACATGCTCGACCAAATGATTGTATCAGGTGGATTGCTGAACGACAATAAGGGAGTGAGGGCAAATTCAGAAGTGACTATTTTTCAAGAAGATTGGATGATGTATGACGACAAAAAGAGTGGAAAAGTGCCGAACAAAACCTACGGTGGACCCAACTATTATGGAGGATACAGCGACCATCTACCGATTTTTTTGATTTTGAACTATTGATTTTACGTTCAACTCTTTTTCACAAACGCTCTCG
The DNA here is from genome assembly GCA_041392475.1 of Chitinophagales bacterium. NCBI lineage: Bacteria > Pseudomonadati > Bacteroidota > Chitinophagia > Chitinophagales > Chitinophagales bacterium. The sequence continues at coordinate 384,628 of JAWKLZ010000003.1, forward strand.
ACTTGCACTCGTTGCAAACGAGCGCAAGATGGTTTTATAATCAAAAATAAACCGATTTTTAGTACATTCGCTGATTCAGAAAAAAAACAACCCTCCCATCATGCGAAAAATACTCTTTCTCCTCCTCTTTATCACCACTTCAATAAACGCCCAAAACAAAGCCGAATTCTTCAAAGCCATTCCTTATTTGGATGGCTCTGAACCCGCTTGGGCGAGCTTGATGTACTCCGAAAATCCCAATGTGTATGAGGTCATAGAACAGCACGATGCCTTCTACAAAACGCATGAATTTGAAAAAAACATCCACACCCAAAACTACAAATTTTGGCTCATCCACATTGGAGAATACCTAAACGACAAGGGTTTTATTGAATCCAAAAATCCAGAAAGAGAAAAATGGATTAACCAATTGAAGCAAAAACGGCAAAGCGAAGCCCTTCAAAAAAAGACCGATATTTGGGCTGCAATAGGCCCTTTTGAAACCTACGCTGATGACGACAATTTAGGCGTGATTCCCGTTTCTTGGCAGGTCAATGTCTATTGCATCGACCAATCAGTTTCCAATCCCAATGTCTTGTATGCAGGCACAGAAGGACAAGGTGCATGGAAAACCACCGACAAAGGTTTGAACTGGACTTTAATCACCAAAAATGAGGACATCAGAGGCATTCAAGACATCAAAGTAGCCGCAACGGACGAAAATTTGGTCTATCTCGCCGACAACTCCAATATCTATCAATCCACAGATGGCGGCACGACTTGGGCATCCGTTTACTCCATCAATGGCACTTACCAAATCGTCATACATCCCACCAATCCCGATATTGTTTTTGCAGTTGGTCAAAATGGACTACACAAAACTACCAATGGCGGCGACACATGGACAGAACAGTACGGCGACAAATTTTGGGACATCAATTTTCACCCAATTCAACCCAACATTCTCTACACCCTTCGCCACAATCCAACTTTGCAGTATGCCGAATTTTGGAAATCCACAGACACAGGGACAACGTGGACACAAGTAAATAATGGTTGGTACAATCCCATCAATGCCAACTTCAATGAACACATAGACTACGGTGCATTGATAGCCGTTACCCCACTCGAACCCAACAAAGTATATGTCGGCATGATGGGCAATCACAAGGTCCAAGACAATGTATGGATAGGCGTGTATCGAAGTGAAAACGAAGGCGAATCTTGGACCAATCCTATTCAAGATGGAGGACCTTACAACACCATTACCAATCAAAATTTGGCCACAAGTGGACGAACAAGCGGTTTTTCACAAACCTTCTATGACTTTGGTTTTGACGCTTCCCACACCGTTGCAGGGAAATTGTATTTGGGCGTTTTGTCGCTGTCCGTTTCCTCCAATGGCGGCAATTCTTGGACGAGAATTGGAGGCTACGATACCCCTTCCGAAAGCGACGCAGGTTGGATTCACCCCGACATTCAAGACATCCACGTTTTGGGCGGTGATGTTTGGGTAGCTACAGACGGCGGCATCAACTACTCCAATGACGAATTTGCAACACATGAATCCCGCAAAAATGGATTGGTGGGTTCTCATTTTTGGGGTTTGGGGCAAGGCTGGAACAAAGATGTATTGGTCGGTGGACGCTACCACAACGGTAATACAGCCCTCTACGAAGTCTATGGCACAGGCAATTCCAGCAGACTCGGAGGAGGTGAAGCCGCAACAGGTTATGTAGATTTGTTGAATCCCTTGACCACCTATTTTTCGGATATTTCTACGAGTCTGCTTGACCCCACGATTGCAGGGAAACAAAGCTATACGGGGCAACTCGGCAAATATCCACATGAATCCTATTTTCATGCAGAAAACAGCGAAATCGTGCGAGACCCACGTTATGCCCATCACCTCTATTTGGGCGCATCGACAGGTCTACAAGATGGCGGTTTTTGGAAATCCACCGACAATGGCAATTCCTTTGACCTCCTACATAGCTTTGGCTCAGGCAAGGTGACAGGCATTGAAGTCTCTCGACAAAATCCCGACTTACTCTATTGTGTTTATAACAAAACCAACATTTACAAATCATTAGATGGCGGACGCACTTGGGATGTCACTGCAAATCTCCCCTCATCGGGCAGCAAACTCATCAGCATCAATCCCGCCAACGACCAAGAATTGTGGATTTTTGCGAACACCAACAACGACACAAACAAAGTTTTCAGAACCACAGATGGCGGCGCAAATTGGAGCAATATGACTACTTCTACATTAGACGGGCACCGCATCAACGATGGCTTTTTTCAAGGAGGCAGCCAACATTCAAGAGTTTATGTTGTGTCGTCTTACGGCTTGTTTTATTGGGACGATATTGCAGCAGAATGGATAGACTACCACGAAGGATTGCCCTTTGTGATGGGCGATGTCAAGCACATTTTCAAGCCCTTTTACAGAGACAGTAAAATCCGATTGTCTTCCGTGATGGGCATTTGGGAAGCACCTTTTGAAGAAACATCCCTGCCTTTAGCACAGCCCATGACCAGTCAAGATATCGTTTATTGCAGCAGAGATACCGTTCAATTTGACTGCTATTCCATTCTGAATCACGCAGATGCAATATGGCAATGGACTTTTTCTCCCGAACCGCTATGGGTCAGTTCTACCACCGAACGCAATCCAAAAGTCCTACTTCAAAACGAAACAAGCTATGATGTGACGCTGACTGTAACGGACGGAAACGGCAATTCTGACAGCAAAACCATCCCCAACATGGTCACGGTTTTGAGCCAATGCGAAGCCGAAAAAACCACAGGTCTTGCGCTCCAAACCTCAAACGATGGCGATTGGGTGCAAACCCCAAACATTCCCTTCACCTCCAATACCGTTACGATGACTGCATGGGTCAAACCCAATGGGATTCAGCCTGAATATTCGGGCATTGTGATGAATGATGGTACAACAGCAGGCTTCAATTTCAGGGAATCCAATAATACGCTTGGCTACCATTGGCCAGGCGGTGCTTGGTGGTGGGATTCGGGTTTGGAAGTGCCAGCCGATGAATGGTCACATGTCGCATTGGTCGCAACACCCAACTCATTGACTGTCTATGTGAACGGCATTGGAAGTACCCACACAACTGACTTGGAAGTAGTGGATTTTGGCAGCCTCAAAATCGGCAGTTACAAGGCTTGGGGCGGACGAAACTACAAGGGCTTGATAGATGAAGTGTGTATTTGGAACCGTTCTTTGAGCCAAGACGAAATCCGAGAACTACGCCACCTCACCCAAATCCCCATCAACGACCCCGACATTATCGCCTACTACCAATTCAATGACAATGCCAAAAGCATCTTGGATAGAGCCGATTCCTACCATGCCGCCCTTGTCGGACAAGCCGAACTTACGCCCTCTAACGCACCCTTTGGAGGCGGAGTCAGTCACCGCACAATGATCAATGTAGCAGGTACTTACGATTTTGGAGAAACAGGCACACAGCTTACTTTTGCTTCAAATGCCACTTATCCCAATGGAGAAATCGTGGTCAGTCGTTTGGATGTTTTACCCAATACCATCCCAAATGACAACTCGATTCAAAGTCAAAACTTGCAGCAACATTGGATAATAAACAACTACGGCAGCAATCCCTCTTTTGCAGCCCTGCAAAATCTGCAATTCAACCCTTCAGCCTTCAATCATGCCCTTCAATCGGTGCAAAACGCTCCGCAAATTTCGCTCTACCAAAGGTCGGAGAACAGTGAAGCAAACGATTGGTCTGAAAGCTGCAATGCCGCTACTTTTTCTGCAATGGGAAACGGCTCTTTTGGCTTCAATGCCGACTGCAATCTCACTGAATCGGGTCAGTTTTTCTTGACCACCAAAACCATTCCTGTCAAGTTAAAAGCCATTTTAGAAGGTGCTTACAATCTTCAAACTGCTTCAATGACCAATCAACTGCAAAACAACAACTTACTCCCACTTCAACAGCCCTACAATTCCGAGCCGTGGAACTATACAGGCAGCGAACAGGTCGCCACCAAAAGCCTTTTCCCTTCAAATGTGGTGGATTGGGTATTGATTGAAGCCAGAGATGCCGCCAACGAAAATGCTTTTTTGACTTCAAAAGCTGCCCTTTTGCTACAAAATGGTACGATTCGGGATGTGGATGCAAGTGTTGCGGAGGGGGTGTATTTCAGCGGTTTGGATGCCGAAACCGACTATCGCTTTGTATTGCGTCACCGCAACCATTTGGCGGTCATGACCTCCACTGCTTTTTCGATTCCTAACGCCACTACTTATGATTGGTCTATGGGCGCAAATCAAGCTTTGGGGCAGCACCAATTGAAGCAAATGAGTTCAGGTGTTTTTGCCTTACACGCAGGGGATTTTGACGGAGATTCGGTGATTACTGTTGCAGATTACAATTTGTATATTTCTCAATTGGCTACACTGAACATCTATATACTTGGGGATTTGAATTTGGATGGTCAGGTGACGGTGGCAGATTTTAATTTGTATCTGCCAAATAGTAGCTTGATTGGGGTGGTGAAGGAGTAGGACAGCAAAAAATCAATTGAACGGCAACTTATCTTTCTTCTAAATGCTTCAATTCAATCAAGTTGAGCAACAAATCATTGTACCAACATGAACAAAGAACACCTTCGATCCATCTTCTACCACTTTCTCATTTGGACGTTTGCTTTTGCTTTTTGGAATCTATTGCGAAATTTTGGTCAGGAGGTCATTCGTCCAGCCGAAATAAGTTTTTTGCAGTATGTGCGTGTCAATGTAGCAATGGGTCTATTTGCAGGAATTGCTTTTGGTTCTCTTTCATATTTCATTGAAAAAAACGTGGTAAAGCGCACTACATTTGGTCAAGCCATTTTGTTTGGAGTATTTACCTATCTGATTGCCATCATTTTGTTTATTTCATTCGGAATGAGGGTTATTTCGTTGGTCGTTGGCATTGAACTGAACTGGGAAACGTACAAACAGTTTGTCTTTACAAAGCAGATTCTACTTTTCATTTTTTATTGTTTTCTCGTGGGCTTCATAGTAGATTTTGTCAAACAGATAGACAAAAAATTCGGACCTGGCAATCTTTGGCGAATGTTGAAAGGGGAATTTTACCACCCAAAGGAAGATGAAAAAATATTCATGTTCCTTGACTTGAAGGACTCAACCAGAATTGCAGAAAAATTGGGGCATTTGCTCTACAGTGAGATGATTCAAGATTGTTTCCAAGACCTTGAAGTTGTCCAAGAGTACCATGCAGAAGTCTATCAATATGTGGGAGATGAGGCTGTATTGACTTGGTCGAAAGAGGTAGGGATTGAAAACTCCAATTGCTTGAGGGCTTATTTCGACTTCAAAAAAAGACTATTGGATCGTTCTGCCTATTACGAAAAGAAATATGGACTTATTCCGCAATTCAAAGCGGGTTTGAACTGCGGCAAAATTGTGGTAGCAGAGGTAGGTGAGATTAAACGAGAAATTGCCTACCACGGTGATACCATCAATACGGCTGCCAGAATACAAGGTCAATGCAATGAACTGGAAAAGAGCTTGTTGATATCTGAATTTTTGAAGAACTGCTTGGCATCTCATAATGGTTTTTTGATTGAGCATGTAGGAAATCTATTGCTGAAAGGCAAAGTGGAGACAGTCAATGTTTACAGCGTGGAAGTTTCTACTTCAACAGAGGAGTAGGTGAATCTCCTCAAATATGCGGTAAAAATAAACTCCCCCATTCGATTTCTTTTGGGCTTCAACTAATAACCCGAACTTCCTCAAACAAATGTTCAATTTGTAATTGATTGGTAACGATACTCAAATAATATTTGTTCTTTTTGACTCCTAGGGTTGTTAGAAAAGTAAGAAATACATTTTTTGGGGTTTTGGTTTGTGTCTTAAAAACTTCCACTTTTTGCTGCAATTGCAGTGCATAGGATGGGTTGATTTCAAAAATTTGGTTGTAGAATTTCAATTCAAAAATGTTGATGCAATTGTCGCTTCGGTCAATCACCAAGTCAATTTGTGTTCCCTTTGTTGAGTCATCGCCCCTATAAGACCAGGTAAAATCATTTGTGACGATTCCATGAATCCCCAAAGCCTGCTTAATGGGTTGAATGTGTCTAAGGCAAAGATTCTCAAAAGCATATCCCAACCAAATTTTGTAGGTATTTTGATTGGAAAGATACAACCAACTGTTATTTAATTTGTTGTTTTTCAGAAACTTAAAATAAAAAAGTGTGTATTCATCCATCAAACGATACAAAGACTTTCCTGTCTTTGGATAATACGCATAAACCTGCTCTACAAAACCACACTCTATCAATTCTTTCAAGGCTCTACTCAATCCCCCTCCGCTGTTAATTTGGGCTTGCTCAATGATTTCAGAGCGAATCAAGCCCTTGTTTTTGGTCGATAAAACAGCTACGATTTGCTCATGCAACTCGCTGTTTTTGAAGAGGGCAGCATAGAGGTTGTCAAATTCTTGTTTCAGACTTGCTTGTCTGACAAAGAATAAATCATCTAAAATTTGCGGGATACTTTTACCCGCTTTCACATTTCTCAAATAAAAAGGAATTCCTCCAATGCACATATACAGTTGAGCCATATCTTTCAGCGTCAAATGAACATTTTTGCTCTCCAACAACATTTTCGTTTCGTGTAGCGTGAAAGGCATTAATTGAATATGGACGGTGACACGGTTGTGTAAACCTCCTGTATCATTGATGACCTTTTTTATCATCCATGAAGCTGCCGAACCACAAATCACCAGAATAATATCCTCCCGTTTGGTACAATACTGATTCCAAAAGTTATCCAATGCTGCCAAAAATCCTGAACGGGGCGTTTCAAACCAAGGTATTTCATCCAAAAAAACCACCTTTTTACCATCTCCTTTTAGCGTATTGAGGTACAGTTTTAGCTGAGAAAAGGCTTGCAGCCAAGTTTTAGGAGGTAGGGTTGGCTTCCCATTTGTGTTGGTTTCTTGAAGAGTCAGCCAAAAGTTCTCCAATTGTTGCCCAAAGCTTTTATTGTGCAAACCGCTACATTCAAACACTATGTGCTTTTTATAGACTTCACGCACCAAAAAGGTTTTTCCCACCCTTCTTCTGCCATAAACCGCTACAAATTCTGCTTCCTCTTTTTGCAAGAGCGATTCTAATAATAAGATTTCTTCTTTTCTACCAATGACTTTCATTCGATTCCATATTTTATAATTCGCCAAAAAATACTAAAAAGTAACATTTTTGGCAAGATATAAGTTTTATAACTTGCCAAAAATATTAAAAAATACAGTCTTTTGGCAACTTTGGTAGAGTCTATAAAGTCTTCGATGAAGCAAATAAACTCTTTACTCCAAATAAAATCAAACTACTTTAAAAGCACTTGCAACACCTCCAATAGATTCCAAAAAAGGAATTCAGGAGTGTTGCTAAAAACTATTCAAGTATTTTTTTTATCTTTATTAAATAAAAATAGACTTGTGGGTACTTTTGAAGACTTGATTACTCAAAAATCCACACCTTAAAAAAAAAATAAATTCGCACCTTCATTCCAAAACCCTCATTCTATACGTCTAATACAAAGAAAGTTCTATCGAACAATACATTAAACCAAAAACCTCCTACAAATGAAACAGTTATTCATCTTTTTTGCTTTTTGCATGATGGCGTTTTTACCCAATTATTTAGCCGCACAAGACAAAAACGACAAACCCCTTGATGCGAAAAAAGACACCATCAAATACCTTGGTATTTTAGGTTCACAAACCCATTCGGGTTCAGAATGTGGACACAACCGAGCTTCTACTGGCAAAAAACCGCATTTTAGGATTCTCATTGTGGATCTCGACATCACAAAAATTCCCGCTGAAGAAGTGGAAGCCATGAGTTTTCAAAGTAGTATCAAAGCAGAAATCACTGCTCCTTACAAAAAAACGCATACCTTCAAGTTTGATAAAAAAGGAAAGGGAAAAATTAGTCCTGATTGGGAAATTGAAGTTCCATGTTATGCTCAAGCAGCTAACTTCACCATTGAACTTACCTACAAAGACAAAAAAAGTGGGAAAATCAAACCTTTGAAAATCAATGGTGAAAGTAACCAATTGAAGTTATTGGTAGATTTTACCAAAGAAAAAGTGTATGCTCCAGACCAAAGCAAAACATTCTTGGGGTCTTTCAATAAAAAACTCAATGCGCTGGGCGATAAAAATAGCACTGCTTTGAAGGTAATGGTTGAATAAGCGACTCTATTTCAACGTTTCAGTATTCTTACAAAAGCCATATTCTATCAATAATAAACAACCATTGATAAAAGACCTTTTTCTGTCAGCAGAAAACTACTTCAACGAAGCAAAGTATCCATCGGCCATTGATGCCCTTTTGCAAGCTTCTGAACTAGCCCAACAAATAGCTGATTGGGAGGCCTATGTGCGGGCGCAGAACGAATTGGGTATTGTGCATAAATACCTTTCTAAATATGAAAATGCGTTTGCCTATCTTTTTGAAGCCCAAAAAGCAGGAGAAAAACACCTTTCAGTAAACAACTTCAATATCGCTCAAACCTATGATATGCTTGGATGTGTGTATGGAGATGAACACAAATACGAGCAGAGCAATGAATGTTTTTTGAAGGCATTGACCATTCTCCAACAAACGACAAACTATCAGCGTGAATTGGCGAATACCTACAACAACTTGGGTTGGTGCCTAAGTGAAATGGGTAAGTACACAGAATCTCTTGATTACCATCAATCTGCTCTCAAAATTCGACTAAACACCATTGAACAATATCCCAACGAAGTCGCACAGACTTACAACAACATGGGAGCTTGTTACATTTTCATTGGTGACACCAATACAGCCTTGATTTATTACCAAAAGGCCCTGCAAATTTGGCTCAATACTTATGGTGAAAAACATCCACAAACTGCTCTTGCTTACAACAATATAGGATTGGGCTACAGCCAACAAGCCGACTTCAAAATGGCGATTCAATACTACGAAAAAGCACTTCAACTCCGAACCGATGTATTTGGAGAAACACACCCACTTGTTGCTCAATGCTTTGAAAACATTGCCTATTGCTTGATGAAAATGGAACGCTTCAATGAGGCACTTGAAGGCTATCAAAAAGGGCTGCAAATTAGGCGTGCTGTTACGCATGAAAACCACCCTTCTTTGGTCAAAATATATCGAAACCTAGGAGCTTGTTACCTCGAAATGAATCAGCCAGATATTGCCTTTCAATACCTCACCAAAGCCCTGCAAATACACCAGCAAGTGCCAGAGCAACAAGTCGAAAAAATCGTTATTTACAACACCCTCGGCAAGTATTATGATGATACCCAACAATATACCCAAGCAATTGAAGCCTTTCACATTGTATTGAAAAGTGCCATTCCTTCCTTCAATGAGGACGATGTATATGCGGTTCCTTCTTTGGAAAAATACTATCACGGAATCAAATTGGGCTATGCGCTGAACTACAAAGCCAAAATTTTTCTGGCTCAATACCTCCAAAATGACACCAACCGTGATTTGATAACTGCCTTGACGTATTTCAAAAAATCTATTCAAGTATTGAACGAAAACCGCAGAAGGTACAAAACTGAAGATTCCAAGCTTATTCATGCAAAATTGGTGATTGGCACGTATGAGTATGCCATTTTTGCGGCTTACTTGCTGTACAAAAAGACGCAAAACCACGATTATTTCCACACTGCTTTTGCCTTTGCAGAACTGAGCAAAAGTTATGTATTGTTTAGCAAACTCAAGGAAGCAGCGGCCAAAATTAGCGCACACATTCCAACAGAAATCCTTCAGAAAGAGCAAAATCTGCAAACAGAAATGGCTGCTTTGGACAAACGCATCCAACAGCTAAAACTGCAAATTAACAACCAAACAGCTAACCCTGAGCAACAAAAAATGGTTAATTATTTGCAAGGAAAATACTTCGACATCAGCTTTCAATACGACCAAATCATTGAAGAAATCGAGCAAAATTATCCTCAATATTACCAACTCAAATATGACCTCGAAACGGCTCACGCTGCAAATATTCAACAACAACTGCAACCCCAAAAAACGCTTGTCAACTATTTTGTAGGAGCTAAAAACCTGTTTATTTTCGCCATCTCAAAGCATCAGTTTCACTTTCACCATCTCCCCAAACCCGATGATTTGAACGATACCATTGAGTACATTCACGATGCAATCGGAATGGGCGACGAAGAAGATTTGAAGGATTTGGGAGAACAGCTATTTGAGCAATTATTAGAGCCTATTTTGGAGGAAGAACCTCATTGTCAGCAATTGGTGATTATTCCCGATGATTGTTTGCACAGGCTTCCTTTCGATATTTTGGCACGATGGACGTTGGATGAGGAAGAAAACACATTCAGAAATTTTAGTAACACATCTCTACAAAACATCCCCAAAGATTCAAACACACAAACACATAAACACTATTTAATTGAATCCTTCCAAATTTCTTACCATTACTCTGCAACCTTATGGTTTGATGGTCAAAAAAACAAAAAAGCAACAGGGCAAGCAGGCAGCTTTTTAGGAATCGCTCCCATCAATTTTGACGAAATCACCCAAGAGGAAACATCTCAAAACACAAATATTACCTTCAAATCCGACTTCAATGCAGGCGGAAAATTAAAAGAACTCACCGACTCCAAGGCTGAAATCCAAAAAATCCACCAACTTTTCACCCAACACAAATTACCTTCAACTGCCCTACTTTATGACCAAGCCACCAAGCAAAACTTCATCCAAAACCTTGTAGATAAAAAATACATTGTGCTTTCGTCACACGGTTTTTACAACGAAGAAAATCCTTCACTATCAGGGATTTATTTTGCGAGGAGTCAGAAATCAGAAAACGTACAAAACCATCCAATATCCAATGCCCCATCACCAATTAGCCATCACCAATCACTATCAGGAGAAGAAAGAAAGCTCTACATTTCAGATACTTTTCACTTACCTTTAAATGCAGATTTGGTGGTCTTAAGCAGTTGTGAAAGCGGAATTGGAGAATTGCAGAAAGGAGAAGGAATGTTGGCATTGAATCGGGGATTTTTGTACGCAGGAGCCAGCAACATCATTTACTCCCTTTTCAAAGTACCCGATGCAGCCAGCCAATTGACTCCCAATTTTTTCCGCTATGTTTTGGAAGAAAATTGCAGCTATGCCGCCGCTCTTCAAAAAGCCAAATTGGATTTGATGGCAGAGGGTCAAGAACCTTTGTATTGGGCAGGATTTGCATTGGTCGGGAGGTAGACTGGTGATTTGATTTTGAAAACACTACAAGGGGTAGAAAAATTGTCAAAGAACCCAAAAATCAAAACCTTATCTTTGTTTTTCTTCTCACTCAACATTCAGCTTTCATCCTTCAAAATAAACGTCCATGAAAATCGGTTTCGATGCCAAAAGAGCATTCTTCAACAACACAGGACTCGGCAATTACAGCCGCACCCTCATCAAAAGTTTGGTCAAATATTATCCTGACAATCAATATATATTGTATAGCCCCAAATCTATTCAAAATTCTCCTTTTGCAGAAATACAAAACTTCAAAAACATAGAAGTCAAAATACCCCAAACTCGTTTTCAAAAACTCTTTGACGGCAGTGTTTGGCGTAGCCTGCAATTGGGCAATCAAATCAAATCCGACCAATTGGATATTTACCACGGATTGAGCCACGAACTCCCTCGCAATATTCACCGAAGTCGCCCCCAAACCAAAAACATTGTCACGATTCACGATCTCATTTTCCTACGTTATCCCGACCTGTACTCCAAAATTGACCGCCTCATTTATCGTCAAAAATGGAAATACGCTTGTCAACAAGCCGATAAGGTCATTGCTATCAGCGAACAAACCAAAAGCGACATCATCGAATTTTTGGGCATTGAAGCCAGCAAAATTGAAGTCGTTTACCAAGGCTGTCACCCCAGTTTTTACGACTACAATGATGCTATTTTTCTGCAACACGGATTGTTCAAACAAGACAACATTGAAGTTCCCTATGATTTGCCCGAAGAATACATCTTGTATGTCGGTTCCATCACCGAACGCAAAAACCTCCTGACCATTGCCAAAGCACTCCACATCATGAAAGGCAGCCTAAATCCACATTTGGTAGTTGTTGGTGACGGCGGTGCTTACAAACAGCAAGTTGTGAACTACTTGCAGCAGCATGGACTCCAAAAATCGGTTACATTCCTCAGCAACATTCCCAATGAACATTTGCCGAATATCTACCGCAAGGCATTGGTGATGGTTTACCCCTCACTGTTTGAAGGTTTTGGCATTCCGATTATTGAAGCATTGTTTAGCCGAACTCCTGTGATTACATCTGACAACGATTGTTCTTGTTTTCGAGAAGCGGCAGGTGAAGGTGCATTGTATGTCAATCCTTTGGATGCAGAGGAATTAGCCCATGCAATTGAAGAAGCCATGACCAATGGTGCAGTCCGTATTCAGTTAATGGCAAATGGATGGAACCATGTGGATCAATTTCGAGAGGAGGAAGTCGTGGGGAGAATGATGGAGGTTTATCAAGGAATTACTTAACACAAACACTAGAACAATCTTGGATTTATGACAAAATCTGTGAAATGAAACTTCCTGATTATAACGGATTGCTGTGATAACGATACCCCCCTAAAGAAGCAGCGATGAACAAATTCTGCAACCAGTCTTGATGATAGACAAATCTGTTGAGCCTAGCCGCAGGGCTGATTCATCCCACGCCTGTACACAAGAGGGTGAAAAATTATGGAAGAGTGCAAAAACTCTGAAATTATGGGTAGTGCTAAGTACATCTCCATGAAACATTTGGGAGTTGTTGGCATGTCTATTCATTGCCCTCATGGATCTATCTATCATGTTGGAGGTTTTGTGTGCTTTGGGAAAGTCAAAATGTGCTAACCACTTGTTTTTCTTTTTACAGAGTTTAAGAATATTGTCTTTGATGGGGCAGCAGGGCACATTGTTAGATGCCCATTCCCGAAGCCTTCTTATATGTTGTGCAAATTGTCTTTTTGAAGTAAGTTCGATAAGCCTTCCACACCTTATCTGCTGCTGTATTGTAATAGTCTTGTACTTTTTTTGTAGCTCTATCTCTAATTTTTAGAACGGCGTGTAAGAAACATTCAATGACTTGAACATTTGGATAGAGTTTTTGCCATGTGTTCTGTGTGGCTGTCCACCCATCTGTGTTTACTGTATTGGGTTGATAGTCTGATGATACATCCTCTGCTTCTTGTTTGAATACACCGTAAGCTTCTTCCAAAGAATCTGCATCTGCGCCAGAAGAAACTTTCATGCCCAAAAAACAGTTTTGCCCAACAGTTGTAGCCACATAAGCTTTTTTACCTTGTATTTTTACATGGTATTCATCTGCTAAAACATCGGAAGGTAATTTTTCTGGATCATGTAGGGTTGTGCCTACAATACTATAATCACTAAAACAATTATAGAGGCGATACCACCACATTGCATTGTATCCAAAAACAAATGCCAATGCCCAAAAAGGAACACCGAATCGCTTTAAAAACAAGCTTTTAGAAGCTACATCTGTTTTCGCTTTGCAATAAGACAGAATGAAACTTGGACGTATTTGATAATTTTGTCCCTATACTTCTATTTTTCGCATTTGGATGTCCATTTTTTTGGACAGCCGAGTTTTGCCGTTAAGCACATAACCTTTAGTCATTTGTGCAGGAAATAACTCAGGGCTTGTTGCCCATATTTCACTAATTATTTGGTGAGCTATTTTTGGATCTTTTAAAAATGAATCGTATTTAAAATGGGCAATACAATTGTACAATTTTTCTTAATTTTAGATGCCATTGAGTTTGGTTTGTCCTTTAAACATAAACATTTTCAGTGGCCTTTTTTTATCACAGTAATCCGTTATAATCAGCAATTGAAAATGCAATTTACTCATAACCAAATGTTTACTTTTTTTGTCTTTCTACTTATGTCTTTCGTCCAAAGACAAAAAAGAAAGGCGACCAACCTTTGACAGTTAGCCGCCTTTCACCTTCATTCAATTCAACCTAAATCAATCCCACAAACTGGAATCATTCCTAATTAAACCCTTTAAAACACTTACTCTTATCTTATTATCAATTTTTTACGAAATTTCAATCGTTTTCGGTTTTACTTCTTCTTTCACCAATTTTGGCAAACTCAAAGAAAGGATACCATTGTTGTAAGAAGCGGCAATGTTGTCACTGTTCACATTTTCGGGGAGGTAGAAAGAGCGTTTGAAGCTGGTGAAACCAAACTCTTTGCGGGTATATTTTCTGCCGTTTTTGTTGCCTTCTTCTGTGTTTTCCGTTTTTTTCTCAGCAGAAATGGTCAATAAATCCTTTTCTACATTCACATCGAAGTCGCCTTTTTCTAATCCTGGAAGTGCTACTTCAATCAAGAAATCGGCATCACTTTCAGAAACGTTTACACCTGTATGTCCGTTCACTCCATTTGTTGTAGGAAATTCTCCTTTAAAGAAATCGTCAAAAAATCTGTTGATTGTAGGACTGTACTGTGCATTTGCTGTTACGGGCATGAATCTTTTAATTCTCATGGTTATTACAATTTATGTTTGTTTGAAAATAAATTTTTGTCTTACACCTCTCTATTATCAAACAGAGTACCAAGTGAATTTTTTTTTCTTCTTCAAAGAATCATTTTTTGTCTTAATGAACTGACTATTAAATTATTATGTTCTTTTCTGCAATTTTTTGCGTAGAAATGATAGATTCTTTGATGTGACAAAAAAGCAATGTCAATGACATTATGGCATAAATATTGATTGTTTACTGTCATTTTGACATAAAGAATCATTTTTTGACTACCAAGCTGTTGATAAGTTAAGTATTGGGTTAGTTGAAGACAAGAAAATGAAGTGGTTTAATTTACAAAACATTGAAGTGAACCTAAACTTTCCACTCCTTACCTTCAAAACTTTAGTTGCACTCACCTTTGGTCAAATTACCACATTCCCCCAATCTTTTGTATTTTCACTTTCACAAAACATCGCCGAAACAAACAAATGAAAGATAGGTAAAACTCCACAATGCTTTGCTTCAAAAATAAGCCTTGAACAAACACACAAAAGAATCAGTTTAACCATCAAACAATTGAGCCATTTAACAATCCTTTCATGACCAAATATTTCAAAAATTTAGAAGATTCGCTAAGAGGGGGAATCAATCAAATCCTAGAACACCCTTTTTTGCAGCGCATTGCAGATGCCTCGTTAACCAAGTCTCAACTGCAATATTTCGCCAAACAATACAGCATTTACTGCTACTATTTTCCTCGCTTTTTAGCGGCAACAGCTGCCAATATTCCCTACGATGAAGCCCGAATGCCGATTATCGAAAACCTGTGGGAAGAACATGGTGAAGGCAAAATGTCGAAATCGCACCGAACGCTTTACAACAGCTTTGCAGCATCGCTTGGGGTGAGTGCAGACGAATTGAAGCAAGCGCAACCTTTGGCTTCAACACAGGCTTGTGTCACCACCTTATTTGATCTTTGCCTCAATGGAAGTTTTATCGAAAGTTTGGGTGCTTTAGGGCCTGGAACAGAGTTTTTTACCTCCGAAGAATACAGCATCATCGCAAACGGCTTGGCGAAATACGATTTTTTGACGGACGAAGACATTGAGTTTTGGACGGTGCATATCAGCCTCGACGAAACACACTATTCCGAAATGGTGGACATTCTGGTGCCGTATGCGGATAGCAAAGAAAACCGAGATTTGATTCGAGAAGGGGCGGAGGCTGCAATAGAATTGGAGTTGTCGTTTTGGGATGGATTGGAGCAGTATTTGGATTAGAATCTTGATGTGTTAATGTTTTTTTGTGTTGAAGTGTTCGTATTTTTAAGTAGTCAAACTGAAGACTTAGAACATAGTCATAAGAATTGATTTTGATTTTTTTATGACATAAAAATGATCACTCTGAATACAATTGGACTTTTGACAAAAGAAGTAGGAAGCAAGAGGTGAGATATAAAAAATTGATAATCAAAATCTTAACTTTTTGATTCAGTTAAATGCAAATCGCTAACTATCAACAAATTAAGCCCCTACTTCTTGTGTCTTTGCTCTCTCGTTCAAAGTCTAAAATACATACGCCAAGAGTTATAAGTCACTCCTCCAACCTAATAAACCAATACAAAAAACAAAAAAAACATGTTCAAAGACACAGAAAACGCAAACATCATCGAACTTAGAAACATCGGACAAAGTTACGATGGAGGACAGAATTGGATCATCAAAGACTTCAATATGCTCATTGAAGACAAGCCCAATCAAGGGCAATTCATTTGCATATTGGGAGTATCAGGTTGTGGCAAATCTACGATATTACGCTACATTGCAGGGCTGCAAAAACCGACAGAAGGAGAGGTATTCTTAAATGGAAAACCAAGAAGTGAGAAAGACCGTATTGGAATGGTCTTTCAAAAATATTCTTCCTTGCCGTGGATGACCGTCCTTGAGAATGTAGCTTTGGGATTGAAGTACAAGGGTGTACCACGCAAAGAACGAGAAGAAAAAGCCATGGAAATCATCAAAACAGTGGGGTTGGTAGGACATGAAGGAAAGTATGCCCAATATCCTACGCTTTCGGGTGGACAATTGCAGCGGGTCGCCATTGCTCGAAGTTTGTTGGTCAATCCCCAAATCCTGCTCATGGACGAACCTTTTGGTGCATTGGACATCAACACCCGTCTGAGGATGCAAAACATGCTCAAAGACATCTGGGCAGAAATTCACCCAACCATCATTTTTGTGACACATGACATTGCAGAAGCAGTATATTTGGCAGACGAAATTTACATCATGAAGTCTGTCCCTTCCCAAATCATTCACCGCCTAGATGTTGATTTACCTTTGGTGCGAGATCGGTCAGTAAAGCGCGACCCCCGATTCATTGACATGGTGTATGATATTGAAGACAAGATGATTAACCTACACAAAGAAGCAGGGATTACGTATCTTTGAAAGGAGATTTTGGAAGTTTAACTGTTAGAAAATAATCGTGTTAAGAACCTAATAACCAGTTTCTAATCAATAAATCACTATCCTAATCCTCCATCATTGCCACTACTCTGGCGGGCGCAGCCGATGCGCCGACAATCTTCAATGGGAAAACCGCTACTTTGAAGCCCGTCAATGGTAGTGCATCTAGATTGGTCAATTGCTCGACGTGGCAATATTCCTTGTCACGCCCCACCAAATGTGCCTCCCAAAACAGGTCAGGGTCGTTCGTTTCCTTCGCTTTTTGAATCAAATGAGGAAGCGGCAAATCCCAGCCCCATTGGTCAATGCCCATCACCTTAATGCCTTGGTCAATCAGCCATTCGGTTGCCTCTGCGCTCATGCCTGTTCCTTTTTTGAAGAAATCTTGTGTTCCCATCAGCTTATCCCGCCCCGTTTTAATCAAGACAATCATGCCTTTTTGCAGCGTCAAGTTGTGTTGTTGTAGGAAATCTTGGATGTCTTTTTGGCTAATCGCTTCAAAATCGGCTTTGTGCTTCATGTCTATCACCATTCCTTCTCCAAAACACCACTCCAAAGGCACTTCGTCAATCGTTTTGGCAGGTTTGCCTTCGCAAGTAGGGGCATAGTGCCACGGTGCATCGAGGTGAGTCGTAGAGTGAACACCCATTTTCTGGATGCTATCATCTGCCCAACCCACAAAACCTTTGGGAAACAGTTTGAAGGGTAAACCAAACAAACGAATCAACCATTTGGCTTTTTTATGGGGTTTGTGCTTGATTTTGACCTTCATGAAAAAAGGGTCGCCACTGTTGTACTGTATTGGTTTGGAAAGATCAATGATTTTCATGTTTTTGGTGTTGATTGCATTGAAAATTAGCGTTCATCGCAGGTTTTAGAAGAAGGAGACTTTTGAAGTTTATTCTGAAAGATATTGAATGTTTGAAAATCAGCCTATTCTCAATTAAAAACTTCAAAAGTCTTTGATGTGTTTAGCGGTTCTGGTTCACCTCCATAAACTGCCGCACGCTCTCACTCATTTCAATTCCTTCCTTATTCAGTGGATCCGAAATAGGCGTTTGATATACTTTTTTGATTGGCAAAACTCCCGCCCAAACATCTAATTCGTAGTCCTCCTTGTCATCAGCAGGGCCACCCGTTCGGATTTTGGCAGAAGCCTCTTCAATTGGGATTTTGAAAACGTGCGTGGCTTTCAGTTCATTGTCTTTCGTTGGACGTACTTCCTCCCAACGTCCTACAATGATGTGGTCAGAAACGGCCTTCAGTGCTGCCTCTTTTTCGGCTTTGTTTTCAATGAGTTGCGCCTTACCAAACACTACCACCGAACGATAATTGGCAGAATGGTGAAAGCCCGAACGAGCCAACACCAAACCATCGGTAATCGTGACAGTCAGGCATATATCTACTTCTTTCTTCAATTCACTCAACATTCGGCTCGTAGCTGCGCCATGAACGAGGAGGTAGTCATCCTTTCTGCCATACAAGGTCGGAATGACCACAGGATAACCCTGATGCACAAATCCGATATGACACACAAATTCGGCATCTAAAATGGAATAAATGGTTTCTAAATCGTACTGCCCTCTCTTGGGAATTCTCTTAACTTTTGTTCGGTCGGTGATGTTCATTTTGTTAATATGAATTTTTTGTTAGAAATGATATTCATTTCCTTCTTTCTTCATATTTTGGATAACAAGCCCCAAATAAACGGAAATTTATTGGCATTTTCGCCTATCCATTCCACCAAATCCTTCAAATAGTGATTGCTAATCTGAATCGTTCCGACATCTTCGGTCAGTCGAATCAATTGCCATGCTTCTTCAATCAATTGATTGCGAATGTCTTTGTTATTCATTGCAGAGAGCGGTATCAAAATGTCTTTGTGACTCAAAAAATACAATCTTTCTTTTTGAAACCGTTCTATTCCTTCTGGAGTATTGCAAAACATACGCAAGATTTCAAGTACATCTGCATCGTAAACAATTTGTCCCCAGCTATTTGCTTCTTCTTTTTTAGAAATAAAATCGGCTACTGTTCGGCAATAATCACCTGATTTTCCTTTTTGCTGCAAATAGTGAAAACACAAATCAGCACTTTCTGACTCCCAAAAATCCTGACCATTTCCTTCTCTAGCTGTATCGTGAAAAGCGATTGCAGTACGTACTGCTTCAAAATCGACATCCAAATCGAAGGTGATAGCATAGTATCTTGCCAGACATTCTCCCAAAACCAAGGTTCTTGAGATGTGTCTTCTACCGTGAATACCCGTAATGTCAAAGCTCTTTTCATGGGCTTCGTAAAAAGGAGCAATGTATTCTGCAAATTCTTGCTGGAAAGCATTGAAAGAGAGGGAAATATTTTTCATTAAAAGTGTTTTTTTACTTAAAAACTTGGTACACCCTAACAACGGAATGGGGGCATAAATTGAAGTAAATTAAAGTGAACAAGATTGTTTGAAACTCGACTCACAAAATTGGTGAAAAATAAGTAATTATTGTAATTTGAGGAAAACTTCAAAAACCTTTCACCGTATTTTCTTCAAATAAAAATGACAACAGACTAGCGTTTGTTAGTTATTCTGCAAACAATATGTTATTTTTGTCGTTATAAATGTTCAGATTGAAGCTCAACAAACTCCAATCTTTTTATTCAAATCAATCATCAAAATTATGTACGGAGGCGGATATATCCATCAAGTAGATACAAAAAATAGAGGTGCTGCCCTGCCCGAAGATCCTGAAAAGTTGGCAGCGTTTGAGGCATGTATAGAGCGTGGTGAAAAAATTGAGCCAACGGATTGGATGCCTTACGAATACCGTCGGCAATTGACCCGAATGATTGAGCAACATGCTCACTCCGAAATAATGGGAGCTTTGCCCGAAGGTACATGGATTACCCGTGCGCCTAACTTCAAACGTAAATTGGCTTTGATAGCCAAGGTACAGGATGAAATTGGTCATGCACAGTTGCTTTATTCTGCTGCTGAAACACTTGGAAAACCTCGTGAGCAGATGATCAATGACCTTCTAAGTGGCAAATCGAAATATTCCAATGTGTTCAACTATCCTGCTGAAACTTGGGCAGATGTAGCCGTGATTGGTTTTTTGATTGACGCAGCGGCTATCGTGAATCAGTTGGCGAATGCTAAAGGTTCTTACGGGCCTTACAGTCGGGCATTGAGGCGAATATGTGCTGAAGAATCTTTTCATTTGAAGCAAGGATATGAAGCATTTGTATATTTGGCTACGGGCAGCGAGACTCAAAGAGCCATGTTGCAGGATGCAGTGAATCGTTGGTGGAAACCGATTATTCACTTTTTTGGTCCTCCTGATAAGCAGTCTATTCACAGCGAGAAGTTGATGAAATGGAAGGTGAAAATGGCTTCAAACGACGATATGCGAAACCAATTTTTTGACCAATATGTTCCCAAAGTCTTAGAACTTGGCATTACGATTCCCGACCCCAACTTCCGCAAAAACGAGGAGACAGGAGAATGGGAATTTAGCGACCCCGATTGGAGTGAGTTTTATAGAGTTATCAATGGCGATGGTCCCTGCAATGAAGAACGAATGGCTGTCAGACGCTGGGCGGAAGAACATGGTGAATGGGTGAGAAAAGCATTGATGAAACCAAACGAAAAGTATGCAATCCCTTTGGCATAAATAGTTAGTAAAGAACCATATATTAAGGCTATTGAAGAGAGGACTCCTTTTTCTTTCAGAGATATACCTTTCTAATTCTATTCAAATACTTAGGAATTTTACAAAGAAGGTTCAGGCTTCACGGCTTGGACCTTTTTTCGTTTGCTATTCTGTTTACAATCACTTCAATCCTGCAATGGCTTCATTCACATTTACTACATGGTCGCCTACCTTCTCCGCATCGTTTACACAGTTGAGGAAAGCAATGCTTTCCCGAATCCCATATTTAGCCTTTTCGACTCTTTTGTAATAGGCTACAACTAATTCATCCCGCAATAGATTGATTTGTTTTTCTTGGGCATATACTTGTTCCAGATGAATTTTCTGAAATGAACCACTCATGTTGAGGTTCATCTGTTTGATAGCTGTATGAACCAATTCTAATAAAGCTTTGATTTTCAGTAGAAATTCTTCTGGAAACTCTAAGTCTCGTTTTTTCATATTCTCCAATTGCAGTGTCATTTGGTAGAAAATATCCCCCATTCGCTCCATGTCATTTACTACTTTTAGCATGGCTCTAATACGCATTGAAGCCTGATTGCTAATATCTGCTGAGGCAATTTGGGCCAAAAAGTCGCTGATTTTTTCTTGCAGTAAATCCGTAGCCTCCTCTCTTTCTTTCAGTTTTTCCATCAATCTTTCAGGTCTTTTCACCTTCTGAAACATAAGCGATTGTACATTGCCACTCATTCTTTCAATCAGCTTTCCAAATTCTTGAACTTCCATCAGTGCTTCATTGATGGCCAATTCCGAAATAGGAATATAACCACTGTTGATGTATTTGAGGCTATAAGTAGTGTTGCCCTTTTCAGGCATTAGGTAAATAATAAGACGTGCAAGTAGAGGGATAAATGCTACTTGTAATAGTACATTTGCAATATTGAAAACGGTATGGAAAAGGGTGATGCCCGTGGTTGCATTCATCAAATCAGAAGCGTTGGGCATAGTAGAATTAACAATTTCTTTGCCGAAGATGTAGAAGTGTAAAGTGCCTATCCAACTCAAAAATAAAGGAAATATGAGCAGAACCCAAGTAACACCTATTACATTGAACAACAAATGAAAACGTGCAGCTCTTCGTGCATGAATATTGCACACCATTGCGGCAATATTGGCTGTAATAGTAGTGCCGATATTTTCTCCCAGGACCATTGCTGCTGCCAATGGAAAATCTATCCATCCTTCGGCTACCATCACCATTGTCAGTGTGATAGATGCACTAGAAGACTGCAAAACCATGGTGAGAAGTGCGCCTACACCTACAAAGAAAAGCACCGAAAGAAAGCCTGAATCCGTAAAATTATTCAGGAAGGCAAGCATATCAGGGTTTTCTCCAATATTGGGAAAGCTATCTTTGAGTAACTCTAAACCCAAAAACAAGATGCCAAATCCCATCACGAATTCGGCTACATTGCGCCATCTTTCATTAGAGGAAAATAAGAAAGGGAAAAAAATGCCAATTAAGGCGATTGTAATGGGTTGGATTTTTAGCGTAAAACTGAAAAGGGTCAGCCATGCGGTAATAGTAGTCCCTATATTGGCTCCCATAATGATTCCCATTGCCCCTACAAAAGTCAATAACCCAGCATTTACAAAACTTACCACCATTACCGTAATCGCAGAGGAAGATTGTACTGTCATAGTGGTTAACAAGCCTGTGAAAATTCCACTCAGGCGGTTATTGGTCATGGATTTGAGTATGCGTCGAAGGTTATGTCCAGCAGCTTTCTGCAAACCCTCACTCATCACTTTCATGCCGTATATGAAAACCCCAATTGAACCAACGATTTGTAGAAGCCCAATTAATATTGCAATCATTCTCACAAAAGTATCAAAAGATATGCGTTTGTAGCTAAGAGAAAGCTGTTAAGTTTATGTTAAGGTTTAGAATAGTACAAGGTGCAGTCATTGAATCTCAAAAGACACAAAACAAAAGAACTACTCAAAATAACAAGAAAGACCAATCTTTTTTACATCTTTAATTTTCAAACATCTAAACTGAAAACTATAGCAAGCAGCCCAATCAGACGATTCTTACCAAAAAGATTTAGAAGAATTTTTGAAGTCCAAAGAGAAGAAATTGAAGGATTTGAAGCAGGTGTTGTCGTTCCAACCGTTGTCAAAGTCTGCGACTGTTGACAAGGTTTGCGAAACTTTGACGACGGTTGTAAAACCTCGTCAACAGTTGAACGGAAATGCCGCCCTATCTCCAGATCTTTGCAATCGCATATCTATCGAACTTATTATCAACAGATAAAACGGGCAAGTCCTCTGACATAGCTTGAGCAATAATAAGTCTATCAAAAGGGTCTCTATGAAAAAGAGGCAGTTGGGTATAAACCTCCAAATGATTCAAGTTGATGGAGAGAATTTGAATTTCAGAAGGAACAAGCGTAGTAATTGGAACAGTTATTCGCAGTTTTCCAATGTTCACTTTCACTGCAATTTCCCACAAACTCGCAATACTTAAAAGTTTGACATTGGAGGGGTTCTCTATCAAAGCACGATTTTCAGCACCCAATTCATCCCTTCCCCAAATGTACCATAAGAAAGTATGTGTATCTAATAAAATTTTCATATCACATATAATCTTTGAAGTCGTCAATCGGCTCATTGAAGTCCTCTGCCATGTATTGAATCATATCTTTAGCTGCCCCAAACTTCAAAGGAATAGGCGTTGATACTTCTTTCGTTTTTAGAGAAATAGATACATTTTGAAGTGCTTTTTTAATCAATCCGTCAATTTGTTGGATAATGGATTCATCTTCCACATACACCAATTGGCTGATGAGTTCTAATTTTTTTGCTTGTAGGTTCATTGTCGTTTGATTTTACTTTTCAAACGTTTTGGGGTTTGGATTGGTTCAAAGGGAGTTCTGTTTCAAGTGTTACGTTGGTAGCGAACATTCGCCGACACTTGAAAAGTTCGGCGACATGTGAAGCGAACACAAAAAAGCCCCAAAACTTCCAAATAAGAAATCTTGGGGCTTCATCACCGCTCAAACGTTTGCGAAAACCTCCCCCTAACCCCCTCCAAAGGGGGAATTTGGGTGTCGCCAAGTTTTTGCTGATATGAGAAAGGTTCGCAAACACCCGAAGGGTTTGGCGACACCTGACGAATATTTACGCATCCACAGCCTCTTGCATCTTATGAAAATCGTGAATTGAAGCACCCGCTTCCGCCATCGCTCTCAAGCCATCAGGAACAGCAAAACGAGCACCAAAACGCTCCGCAAAATCATCACATTCCGCTATAAAAGTTTTCATGCCCACATAATCAATGTACGACAAAGCACCGCCTGTATAAATCGGGAAACCCCAACCCAATACAGAACCAATGTCACCATCTTTCACACTTCTCAGCACACCCTCTTCCAAACAACGGTACGCCTCCAAAGCCTGACGGTGCAAAATGCGTTTGCCAACCGTTTCGGCATCCAACGTATCGACATTGGAGTGGAACAATTCCGCCAATTTGGGCCACAAATGTTTTTGGCGATTCGGTAGGTAATCGTAAAAACCTTTACCGCCTTTTTTGCCCACACGACCATACTCATGCACCAACATTTTTTGCAATTCGTACATTTCTTGTAGCTCTTTGTTTTCTTTCAATCGAGGATCAGATTCCATGACATGCAAGCCCAAAGTCAAGCTCACCTCATCCGAAACTGCCAAAGGGCCAACAGGCATTCCTTTGCTTTTTGCTACGTTTTCAATCATTGCAGCAGGCACACCTTCTTTCAGCAAATAAACGCCTTCGGAAGTGAATGTACCAAAACAGCGAGAAGTGTAAAAACCTCGGCTATCGTTCACCACGATGGGTACTTTGTTGATTTGTGTCACATAATCAACCGCTTGTGCAATCGTTTTGTCAGAAGTCTTTTTGCCCACGATGATTTCCACCAAAGGCATTTTATCGACAGGCGAAAAGAAGTGAATACCGATGAAGTTTTCGGGTCTTTCGGAAGCTTTCGCCAAAAGGGTAATCGGAATCGTTGAAGTATTCGACGCATAGACCTTGTCTGTTGCCAAAACCGCTTCGGTTTCTTTGGTCACTCTTGCCTTCAATTCCACATTTTCAAACACCGCTTCAATAATCAAATCGCTACCCTCTACTGCATTTGGGTCGTCCGTAGCATGGATTCTATCCAAAATACCTTGCATTTTTTCGGGAGTCGTATAGCCTTTCGCCAACTGCTTTTGCAGTAAATCGGTAGAATAACTTTTACCTTTTTCCGCTCCTTCCATCGTCACATCCTTCAAGACCACTTCCATACCTGCTTTTGCAGAAACATAAGCAATACCAGCACCCATCATACCAGCACCTAAAATACCGAGTTTGCCCACTTTTTGGAAGTCATAACCCTTTGGTTTTGCCTTGCCTTTTTTGGCTTCGCTGATAGCAAAAAAGCCTGTGCGAATCATGTTTTTAGATTCTTTGGTCTGCAATACTTTGGTGAAATAACGGGCTTCAATCTCCAATGCACGGTCAATTGTGACCTGCAATCCATCGTGAACTACACTCAAAATGTATTGAGCCGCAGGATAGTTACCATGTGTGATTTTGCGAACATTTCCGATGCTTCCCATCATAGTCATCACTCCACTCGGAGTCATTAGACCGCCGCCAGGAATACGGATACTCTTTGCATCCCACGGCTGAACAGGTTTTGGATTCGCCTTGATCCAAGCCTTTGCAGCAGGAATCAAATCCTCTTGCGTAGCCACCAATTCACCAATCAATCCATCTTTCAAGGCTTGTTCTGGTCGTGCTTCTGTTCCCTGCAATAAATAGGTCAAACCCGTTTGAATACCCATCAAATAAGGAGCCTTTGCAGTTCCGCCACCACCAGGCAACAAACCTACTTTCACCTCTGGAAAACCCAACTTGATGCTGGAATCGTTTACACAAATTCGATGATGACAGGTCAAAGCCAATTCCATTCCGCCACCCAATGCAATGCCATTGATGGCTGCAACGAAAGGCTTTCCACCTGTTTCGACTTCCCGCATTTTTTGGTGCAAGGTCATCATGCCTTTGAAAAACTCACTTGCATCTTCAATGGGTTTGCCCAAAAATCGCAAGTCACCTCCTGCCATGAACATTCTTCTGCCTGAAGTGACAATCACTCCACTAACTGTTTCATCTGCAATGGCTTTCATTGCGGCTTCGTGATAGGCTTCAATCATTTCTGCATTGAAGAGATTGGCAGGATGTTCTACCATATTGACGGTAATGATTCCGATTCCGTCGTTGCCTACTTCGTAGGTTAAGATGTTGTTTTTTATCATTTTTTTTGAAGTAAGAAGTAGGACGTAAGAAGTAGGATGATTCCTTTGATTATTACGTCAACTTCAATTTTATAATATTTTTTTAGATCTGAAAGGAAATATAACTTTGTTTCTTTCCTTCAATCATAAAATTTAATTTAAAAATGAACCACAATTTTAAGAATCTGGATATTTGGAAATTATCAAGAGAACTGGTTAAAGAGATTTACCTTACTACTAAAAATTTTCCAAGTGATGAAAAATTTGGCTTAATATCCCAAATTCGTCGTTGTGTTGTATCCATTCCCTCCAATATTGCTGAAGGTTGTGGAAGAGATACAGATAAGCAGTTCGTTTATTTTTTAGACATTGCAATAGGTTCTAGTTGTGAGTTGGAAAGTCATTTGTATTTAGCTTTTGACCTATCATATATTCAGCAAAGTGATTTGGATTATTACACTAATAAAATCAATCAAATAAGAAGAATGACTATGAGTTTTCAAAAGAAATACAAATAACATCTTTTAGACTTTGGACGAAAGAAGTAGGAAGTAAGAGGTGAGCAGTAAAAAACAAGATATGAAAAGCCCATATCCTATATCTTTTGGACTTTGGACGAAAGACATAAGTAGAAAGACAAAAGAAGTAAATGTTTGGTTATGAGTAAATTACATTTTTAATGCAATTTCACTTAATTCCTTTGCTGTCAATGATTTAAAACTTTTTGTCTTATGTCTTTAATCTTTCGTCCAAAGTCTAAATATCTTACCTCCTACCTCTTGCTTCCAAAAAACTAAACCCGCTCAATAATCGTCGCAATTCCCATTCCACCACCAATACAAAGGGTAATCAAGCCTGTCGTTTTGTTTTGTCGTTCCAATTCATCCAACAACGTTCCCATCAACATACAGCCCGTAGCTCCAAGCGGATGCCCCAAAGCAATTGCACCACCATTCACATTCACCTTGTCAAAACCAATGCCCATATCCTGCATAAAACGCAAAGGCACAACAGCAAAAGCTTCGTTTACTTCATACAAGTCAATGTCGTTTTTGTCCATACCCGCTTGCTTCAATGCCTTGCGGCTTGCAGGAGCAGGACCGACCAACATCATTGTAGGGTCTGTACCATAAACGGCTGCCGCAACGACTCTTGCACGAGGCTTCAAGCCCATTTTTTCGCCAGCTGCCTTGCTACCAATCAAGGCAATTGCAGCACCGTCCACAATTGCAGAAGAATTACCAGCGTGGTGAACATGGTTGATTTCTTCAATTTCGGGGTAGCGGTCAATCGCAACTGAATCAAAACCAGCCATTTTGCCCATCATCGCAAAAGAAGGCTGCAATGATCCCAAACTTTCGACAGTCGTTCCAGGGCGGATGTTTTCATCGGTAGATAAGACGGTAATGCCATTGATGTCTTTGATGTTTACCCTTGAAGTGAAAAGTCCTTTTGCTTCCGCTTCGGCTGCACGTTTTTGAGATTCTGCTGCAAATTCGTCCGTATCTCTACGGCTGAAACCATATTTGCTCGCAATCAAATCGGCAGAAATGCCTTGAGGAATCGCATGACCTGGCAAGGCAACAGCAGGGTCGAGCATCAAAGCACCACCATCAGAACCCATTTTCACACGGGACATACTTTCTACACCCCCTGCAATCAACAATTCCGAAAAACCAGAACGGATGTAAGCTGCCGCTTGATTGACCGCTTCCAAACCCGAACCACAAAAACGGTTCAAAGTCACGCCACAAAGATGATCGCCATAACCAGACTGTTGAGCAGCAGTTTTGGCGATGTTTGCGCCTTGATCCATTACCTGCGTCACACAGCCCAAAATCACGTCTTCGACCAAATTGGTATCCAAGTCGTGTTTTTTTCTCAATTCCTTGAGCAGAGTTTCTGTCAAATAGGTAGGAGTGATTCCATTTAAGGCTCCTTTTTTATTGCCTTTGCCCCGAACGGTGCGTAAGGCATCATAAATATATGCTTCCATTTCGTTGAAAATGTTTGTTTAAGAATGTTGTTTTCAAATTTAGTACAAAAATACTAATTTTCTTGATAAAAAATAAAAAAGACAAGCATCAGTTTTTTTCATTCATTCCCATTGCAGCACTACCTAAAATTAAGTAGCTTTTCTACCAAAATTCGGTAATCAAATTACCCAAAAACAGTATTGTAGGCGAAATATTTTAGCTCTACTTTTGCAGCAATAGTTCTTATTTAGAATTAGTCTAATTAAAATTAAATACCTTTGCAAAAATGATACAGTTAAAATCTTATTTAAAATTTCTTTTATTGGCTTTTGTGATTTTTTCAATTGGTTGTGATAAAGACGATGACGATACGCCAACTTATGAAATCCCAACAACTTACAGCTTCAAAAATGTCAATTACAGTGGTCAAACACAACGATTGGCGATGATGAATGAATTGAAAAGTTATATGACCACTTCACGTTCAGATGGTGCTGTTTTAGATGCCAATCGCCTGAAAGCCATGTACGCCAATGATGCGGCAAATGCTCAATTTACAAATACTTACGATACATCAAAACAATTGAAAGACAAAACTTTTGAAAATGCACGAACGGATTTTGATACACTTTTGGAGGCCTTGGCTTTGGCGAGCGAATCCACCGTTGAAGGAAGTGAAGGCACATCTGGAATTATTCAAAGTTTAGACGGAACAAGAAGTTATTTGATTGGCGATAGCGGATTAGACCATGCTCAGTTGATTGAAAAAGGCTTGATGGGGGCATGTTTTTACTATCAATCCACCGCCGTTTATATGGGGGAAGACAAAATGAACGTGGACAATGAAACCGTTACAGATGGAGAGGGAACAACAATGGAACATCACTGGGATGAGGCTTTTGGCTACCTTGGAGTGCCAATTGATTTCCCCACGAATACAGATGGAATCGTATTTTGGGGTAGTTACTCCAACCAGCGAAACGATGTTTTGGGTTCTAACCAAAAACTGATGGATGTCCTATTGAAAGGTCGAGCAGCTATTTCAAATGGTGATTTGGATACCCGTGATGAAGCGATTGAAGAAGCTCGTGAAATTTGGGAACTGATTGGAGTAGGTTCGGCTTTGCATTATTTGAATAGCGGAATTGCCAACTTTGACGACATGGCTTTGCGAGCACATGCTCTTTCAGAAGGTATCGGATTTCTTTATGGACTGCAATTTAATCCTGATAAAAGAGTAACAAATCAAGAAGTCAATGATTTACTGACCGTAATTGCAGGTAGTTCTGATTTCGCTTCTATGAACCTCTACAATACAACGGTTGAAAAATTGCAGCAAGCAAAAGACGAATTGGCAGCCGCTTATGGATTGGAGGCACAAAAAGATGAACTCTAAAACGATAGACGGTGAACGGTCGCTTTGCTAGACGGCTGACTGACGCTTCGGTTTTTAACAAAAAATACAATTTTCTCATAATGAAAAAAATACTGATACTAACTATCTTTATCTTCTCCTTCAATGCCTGCAAAGACGACACAGGCGGCGGAACTACAAATTGTGGAGGTGATTTCGACCAAAAAGCCATGTTCCAAAATATAACCGACAACCTCATTTTGCCTGCCTACACCGATTTGAAGGCAAAAGTGGACGATATGGCATCCAAAACAGAAACCTTCACTTCAACTTATGATTTGGCAACATTAGAAAGTCTAAGAAGCTCTTACATTGCAGCTTACACAAGTTGGCAAAAAGCGGCTCAATACAATTTTGGACCTGCCGAAGAAGTGTTTTTGAGAAGTAGTGTCAACAATTTTCCATTGGATGTCACCATGATTGAAGCCAATATTCAAAATCGTGTGTATGATTTCGACCAACCCGATAATTATGACAAGGGTTTTCCTGCAATGGATTATCTTCTGTATGGCATTGCAGAAGACGACAATGCTATATTGTTCAAATATTTAAGCGACAATTCTGCCAATCACGAAGAATATTTGCAGGCAGTTGTTGCAGACATTCAAGAACGGGTAAATTATACCTTCAATGCTTGGGTAAACGGCTACGACGAAACCTTTATCAACAATACAGGGACTGCCGCAGGAACTTCCTTGAGTTTGATTATTAACCAACTCAATGCAAATTACGAATTGATTAAACGTGAAAAATTGGGCGTTCCTTCGGGTGTTTTGACATTGGGTTTTCCGAATCCCGATAGGGTAGAGGCATTTTACAGTGGCCAATCTTTAGGTTTGTTAAAAGTCGCATTGGAGGCAAGCCGAAATTTGTATTTGGGTGGAAGTGGCTTGGGTTTGGATGATTATTTGGTCAATGCCAATGCCGAAAAAAATGGACAACCCTTAAACGATATTATCAAAAGTCAATTCGTTGCTGCTCTCAATAGCTTCGATGCTTTGACCTCTCCACTTTCAGCCCAAATCGAAACTGATGCAACACTTGTTGAAACTGCCTACAATGAAGTGACCAAACAGGTGGTGAATATCAAAACGGATTTGCCTTCGGTCTTGTGTGTTTCAATCACTTATATAGATAACCCAAGTGATTCGGATTAAGTTATATTGTTGAATGGCTATACTGTTTTATTGTTGCTCACTGAGCGCAAAACAATTCAACAATATAGCCATATAACAATTCAGCCATACAGCAATATGACCATGCAGCCATATATCCATAAACAAACCCCCATCTCCCCCCTAATCACTTTTCGCATCTTATTTGGCGCATTGATGATGTGGGGAGGATTGCGTTTTGTGTGGAATGGTTGGATTGAAAAACTGTATCTCGAACCTCGATTTTTCTTCAAATTTTACGGCTTCGAGTGGGTGCAGCCTTTGGGCAAAACAGGAATGTATTTGCTTTTTGGAGTGGTGATTGTGAGTTCTTTCTGCATTGCATTGGGGCTTTTTTACCGAATTGCAGCTATTGTCTTCTTTTTGAGTTTCACCTACATCGAACTCATTGATGCGACCAACTATCTGAATCACTACTATTTGGTTTGCCTCTTCGCTTTCCTACTCATTTTTCTACCCGCCAACCGTGCTTTTTCATTGGATGTCTGGCGAAAACCACAATTGAAATTAAAAACCGTTCCTGCTTGGTGCATCAATATTCTCATCCTTCAATTAACCATTGTTTATACCTGTGCTGGAATTGCCAAACTCAATTCGGATTGGCTTTTTCGTGCCATGCCTTTGGCGGTTTGGTTGCCCGAACATACAGATTTACCTGTATTGGGTTACTTTTTTCAGTTCAAAGAAACGGCGTATGTATTCAGTTGGATAGGAGCATTATATGATTTGACGATTGCCTATTTTTTGATGTTTTCTTCAACAAGGGTTTTAGCTTATGTGGTGGTGATTGTTTTTCATGGCCTGACTTATCTATTATTCAACATTGGACTGTTTCCTTTGATTATGGTATTCAGTACATTGGTGTTTTTTCCATCAGATTTTCATAATAGGCTTCTCGGATTACTTGGATTTGAACGCAGAGGCGCAGAGGCACAGAGGAATTTTAAACGGAGAGATGGAGAGGTGGAGAGTTTTTTTGGGGATGAACAAGGAGACAAGGAGGTACAGAGGAAAATTAGTGGAAAACTTGCCAACAATTGCAAATTTTGGCAACGTTTGGAACGATATAAACGGTGGACGGCGAACGGTGGACGACAAACGAACCCAAACACAATTATCAACCCAAACACCCAAATACAATTTTTATTAACCATCTACATCCTAATCCAACTTCTCCTCCCTTTCCGCCACTATTTATACAATGGAAACGTGTTGTGGACAGAAGAAGGCTATCGTTTTTCGTGGCGGGTAATGTTGGTAGAAAAAGTTGGGCAAGTGCGTTTTTTTGTGGAGGATGAAGAAACGCAGCGCAAAACGGAAATTATCAATGGCAGACACCTAACTTTGTTCCAAGAAAAACAAATGAGCGTTCAGCCCGATTTCATCCTTCAATTTGCCCATTTTTTGGCGGAAGAGTACAAAACTCGCCATGGGATGAAAAATCCTGTGGTGACAGTAGATGCTCATGTAGCTTTGAATGGACGGACAAGTCAGCAATTCATTGACCCAAATGTGAATTTGGCAGCGATTGAAGAAGGTTTTGAAAAGAAAAATTGGATTTTGCCGTTTGATAGATAATGGAAAGGTCATACTTCAACTGTTTTCTACAACCTATTCAAACATTTGTATATTTTTCAAAAAAAAATAAAATCATGTTAAAAATACCTATTCATACTGAAATTGACGCTCAATCACTTCTAAAAGGAGTTGAAGGTATGCAGTTGAATGATTTAGAGAATTTTGCAAGGGAGATAAATGCCATGCTTGCAAGAAAAAAAATAAAAGATAAAGACTATCAAATAGCTAAACTACTTCGACTTCACAATGAAACCGTTTTAGACAGTGCAAAAAAGAAGAGGTTTTTTGTGTTATTAGACAAACTGCAATCGGAAACAATATCCGATAAAGAACACAAAGAGTATCTGGATTTGGCAGAAGAAGAAGAAAATTTGAGAGTTAAACGTGTTAAATATTTAATCGAACTCTCTCAATTACGTAATATACCACTTTCCGTTTTAATGACGGAATTGGGTTTAACACCAGTAGGTCATGCGTAGAAAATCAGTACCTATAAAAACCAAACAATTGGTTAGAGAAAGAGCCAGAGGATATTGTGAATATTGTTTGGCTTCTTCAAGTTTTGCTACCGACTTTTTTTCTATTGAGCATATTATTCCAGATAGTTTGGGTGGAAGTTCACACCCTAATAACCTTGCACTCTCTTGTAGTCGCTGCAATGGTCATAAGTACAACAAAATAAATGGTTTTGACTCGCTAACCAACCAAGAAGTAAGATTATTTAATCCTCGAAAAGATGATTGGCAAACTCATTTTCAGTGGAGTGAAAATGAAACAATTATGCTTGGTGTCACCCCAATCGGTCGAGCAACAATAGATTTATTAGAAATCAATAGAGAAAATAATATAAATCTACGCTCTCTTTTAAGACTGGTAGGTTTACATCCACCCGAAGAATATCCGTCTAAATAGCCTGCCAATAGAAAATAGAATCATGTCTAAGCATTTATCCATATTACTCCTCCTTTATAGCCTCTCACTTCAAGCTGCAAAAATCACAGGCACAGTCACAGATGCTCAAACTCAGTTAAATTTGGCACAAGTCAGTGTATTTTTGGAGGAAACAGGTGAGTTGCAAGAAACCAATAAAAAGGGAGAATACCACTTTGAAGAAGTGAAAAATGGTACTTACACCTTGACCTTTTTCTTGCGAGGTTATACTTCCATCAAAGAACAAATAACAATTGAAAATCACAAAGATGTAGTGATGGATATTTCAATGGAAAAGCTTCAATTGGAATTAGATGCTGTAGATGTGGCGGCAGAACCTGATGCATCTTACACCATTCACCGACTCCGCAATGTTGAAGGTTTGGCGATTTATGCAGCCAAAAAAAGTGAGGTAATCGAGTTGAGTAATTTGGTGGGAAATTTGGCGACCAACAATGCAAGACAAGTGTATAAAGGCATTGCGGGACTGAATATTTGGGAGAACGATGGTGCAGGACTGCAATTGAGCATTGGCGCAAGAGGCCTCGACCCAAATCGCACTTCCAACTTCAATACCCGACAAAATGGCTATGATATTAGTGCAGATGCTTTGGGCTATCCCGAAAGCTATTACACCCCTCCGACACAGGCATTGCAGCGAATCGAAATCGTGCGGGGTGCAGCTTCCCTTCAATATGGCCCTCAATTTGGAGGTTTGTTAAACTTTGTTTTCAAAGAAGGAAATTCAGAAAAACCTTTTGAGTTCGTGACCGAAAATACCATCGGTTCTTTTGGTTTGTTGAGTACCTTCAATAGCATTGGCGGCAGCACTGCAAAAACCAATTACTACGCTTTTTTTCAAAGAAAACAAGGCAACGGATGGCGACCCAATTCCGACTTTCACCAAAATACGGCTTATGTAAGTTTGAGCCATGAATTTTCTTCAAAGCTAAAAGTTGGGCTACAATACACCTACATGGACTATTTGGCGCAGCAAGCAGGCGGACTGCAAGATTTTGAATTTGAGCAAGATGCACGTCAATCCAAACGAGCCAGAAACTGGTTTCAGGTCAATTGGAATTTGGCAGCTTTGACCTTGGATTACCGCCTATCCGAAAAAACCAAAATCAACAGCCGTACTTTTTACCTCAATGCCCGCAGGGAAGCACTCGGTGAATTGGGCGCAATCAACCGCCCCGACCCTTTGCGAGAACGGGATTTGATACGAGGTGAATATGAAAACTTTGGCAACGAAACCCGACTGATTCACCGCTATCAATTGGGCAATCAATACAGCACTTTTTTGGTGGGTGGACGCTACTATCAAGGCTTTAGCCAAAGCAAACAGGGAGATGCAAGCGATGGCAGCGATGCCGATTTTCGCTTTTTGAATCCAGATGATTTGGAACGTTCTGAGTATGAATTTCCGAGCCGCAATGCTTCACTTTTTGTAGAAAACTTATTCAACCTCAAAGGCGGTTGGAGCATTACGCCTGGCGCAAGATTGGAGTATATTCGCACTGCTTCGGATGGATTCTTCAAAGAGCGTGTTTTTTCGGGCGGACAGGTGATTTTTGAACAAAAATTTGAAGACTCCAAAGAAAATAGTCGAAAATTTGCCTTGCTTGGTTTGGGCGTGGGTTACAAAATTTCGGACGGTATTGAAGCGTATGGAAACTTCTCACAAAACTATAGGTCTATCAATTTCAGCGACTTGGCTGTGGTCAATCCCAATTTGGTGGTGGACAGTTTGTTGAAGGACGAAAAGGGCTACAATGCAGACTTGGGCATACGTGGACAAGCATTGAAGGGCGCAGTTCAGTTTGACGCAAGTGTGTTTTTGTTGCGCTACCAAAACCGAATTGGTGTGGGTGAAATCGTTGTTCCCGACCCTGCTGTTGTCGAAAAATCGGTGGCTTTTCGCACCAATATTGGCGATGCTCGGATTGTGGGTTTAGAGGCTTACATTGAAGCGGACGTATTGAAGCTAATGGACAAAGGTTCTGAAAAATTTGGTGTTTCGATTTTTACCAATTTTAGCGCATTGAAGGGAGAATACCTATCTGGTCAGTCGGCTTTTGTGGGCAACGATGTGGAGTTGATTCCGCCTTTCAGCTTCAAATCGGGCGTGAATTTGAAGTGGCAAAATTTGAAGTTGGCGTATCAATTTGCTTATACCCAACAGCATTTCAGCGATGCAACGAATGCCGAATTTGTGGTGGATGCTACTCGTGGCTTGATTCCTTCTTACAGTGTGCAAGACATTTCTTTGAGTTATACTTATCGCCGCTACAAACTGCAATCGGGCATCAACAATTTAACAGATGCTCGATATTTTACCCGTCGTGCGGCTGCTTATCCTGGACCAGGGATTATTCCTTCGGATGGAAGGAGTTTTTATTTGGGGTTGGGGGTGAGGTTGTAGGAGTTATGCCAGTTTTTTTGAACTATTGACACAACTTTTATTCAAAATCTAATTCCATCTTTTTATTTTACTCGAAAAGAAATTAAGAAGCAATGGCATAAGCATAAATAAATATACAAATCCATTTTCTTGTAATGAAATAGATTGTTTATTGTTTGACTCATTATCTACCTTTTCTATGACATCTTCTAAAAAGTCCTTTTCAGAGAATTTTCCTGTGTTATGAGAATACCAAATACACTTGACTTTCCTTGGAAAGTCATCTACTTCCTTCAATAAATTATTCACAACCATTGTAGGCGGTATAAAAGAAGCATCTATTATAGTTTCTTTCCCAGAAGGTTTAAAGGTATTACGAGTAATTTTGGGATTCGTTTGTTCATAGAACTTAGTCTTTAATACCACTACATCACCCACCTTAAATTTGCGTTTTTCATTCATATAAAATAATTTTGAGCAAATGTAACAAATATCAGAAATAAATCCCTATTTTTACATACATTTAACGCTATATCATAATGGTCAAGTTTCTTCTACTACATTTATAGCTTTGTCAGAACAATAGTGTAATACTTGCAAATTGTTGTAATTGTCTGATTGCCTATTACCTTACTGTTTCTACACTCATTATTAACAGGCAAATTAACAAATTGATATTGGGGAGGTAGATACAGGTTACATATTTCTTATGTAGATGTGTTTGTTACATCGGACTAACAGGCAAATGCCACTAATGATACTATTGTAATTGTTCATTTTGAATAATTTATTTAGGTTAAAGATAATTAATATTTGTCAAACAACCAAATGATTATGAAACAAATTTCAATTTGAAGTTTCATTAATGTTATAAGATTAATAACACTTCGATTTGTCGAAAAGTAGGGTTCATATATTTGGACGATGTTCTTTTATGTACGCTTAAGTAGTATGAAGATATTCTACGGTAAACTTTTGTGGTATGGCGTTATTTTAAATTCAGTTTATGTTAAAAGAAAAATTTAAATTTAGAAAAAGAGGATATAGACATTTAACCAATAAACTAGGTTTATTAAGTGAAAATGAAATTACGAAACTTCTCAAAAAACTCGCTACCCCAGAATTTATTGCACAATATGCTTTCCTTCCACTAATACACATAAAAATAGAACAACGTAGATATAAAAAAGATAAGAATGGAAATAGAAGCCATAAAAAATGGAACAAGAGAAAACAAAAATATGAAAGTACTGCTAAAGTACGTCCTATACATTACGCAACTCATATAGATACCCAACTCTACGCTTATTATGCATATATACTAAAAGAAAAGTATGAAAACATATTAAAGAAAAACAAAATACTCTCTGATAGTATCATTGCCTATCGTTATATGCCAATAGAACAGGAAAATAAGAAGCCTCATAAGAAGCCTCCAGGAAAGTCAACAATTCATTTCGCCAAAGAAGTATTTAAAGAAATAACAAATAGAGGAGAGTGTATTGCGATTACATTAGATATAGAAAACTTTTTCAGCAGCTTAAGCCATCAATATTTAAAAAAAGCGTGGATAGAGTTACTTGATGATAGAAAGTACGTAAATATGCTTTCCCCTGACCATTACAATGTGTATAATGCTACGACAAAATTTAGATATATACGCCTTGATGATTTACGAAAATCACACCACAAAAAGAAAGGTTTCGATGAAAAATATATTGCCGAATTGAAAAACGAAGGAATTGATGCTTTTTTTAGAGACGGAAAAGACTTCAAGGAAAAAATTGTGCAAAATCCTAATATTAGAACTTATAAAAATCAATTTAAAGATGTTAAAGGTAACTCAATTGGGATCCCACAAGGGTTGCCAATTAGTGCGGTTCTAGCAAATATTTATCTGTTAGATTTTGATAGACAAGTTTATAATGAGTTGATTGAAAAACATGGTGTTTATTATAGAAGGTATTCAGATGATATATTAATCTTATGTTCAGAAAAAAAATTGAAGTTTATCAATAAATTTCTACAAGAGAAAATTAGAAAATGCAAACTAAAAATATCGAAAGATAAGACAGAAATAATTAGGTTTAAGTACAATAGACACAACATTTTAATGTCTGAGAGAGTAGGGTTTAAAGAGAAAAGACTTGAGCCTGAACTTAATAAAAATGGGTTTCCTAAAAAAATCCCATTAAAATACTTGGGCTTCGAATTTTACGGTAATAAGACATTAATAAAATCCGCAGGATTAGGAAAGTTTTATCGTAAAATGAAGAAAACAATAAAAGTGAAATCTAAAAGATTATTATATGAAGCACAGAAAGTGCCTAATAAAAAGGTTATTTTTTGGAAAAGGAAAATTTACAGAAGATTCAGTTTTGCAGGGCATTATAAAAAAAGGAGAAAATTTGAAGAAAAGATTATCAAAAAAGTTTGGGATGAAAAAGAAAATACATATATCTTGAAGGAAGATAAAAAAACAAGAACACTTCGAGGAAACTACTTATCCTATGCCTACAAAGCATCCTGTATTATGAAAGAACCTGCAATTAGAAAACAAGTAAGGAATCATTGGAAAATTCTGCAAGAAGAGATAAAGAAACATATTGATGAAAAACACTTGTAGTTTATCCTATTCGTTCAATTGTTAAATAATTGAGACCTTTATACAAGAGAACGTATTGATAACCAGAAAATATGACAATCCAGCAATAGAGCCACTCACCACTAGTATGGAATTATTCCTTCGGATGGAAGGAGTTTTTATTTGGGGTTGGGGGTGAGGTTGTAGGAGTTAAGTTCTGTTTTCTTCAATCACCTTTTCTACAAAAGCAAGTTCTACATTCATCACCGAAGCAATATCGGCTTTGTTCATTTTGGCTTGGTAATACAGATTTAGAATGGTTTGGGTCTTTGTTTTTAACAATTCTTTTTCTAACCTGCTCTGCATCATTTCAAAAGTTTCTCCATACAGAATCATATTAATTCCATCAGCAATTTCTTTGTCATAAGCAGTAGGAGTTAACATATTTTTATCTTTTAAAGGTTTGTAAAATTGTTCTTGAAACAAGACTTCTCGTTTTTTATCTAAACGCATCAAGTTCATAACGAATTGCACCAATGGAACAATTACCGTCTTTGGAAAGTTTCCTGCGTTTGCTCTTTTTCGGATGAAATTGATTAGCACTATCTTCAATTTCAAGCGATTATTTAGGTCTTTTTTAGTTTTGAGAAGGTAAAGAGCCGCCAAAACTGCGATAGCAAAGGGATTTTTCGATTTTTGCAGTTGTTTCTCACTCTGTTTTCTGACCTGATAAGTATTGTATTTATAGTTAATTTCAGTGCCAAAATACTTGTTGGCGAAGCGATCGTAGTCTTTAGGAACGTCTTGTCCCACAAACAGAGCGATTGCAGTGATTTCTTTGATTTTGAACTTGTCGTAAATGCGGTAAAAGTAGTTGAACATTCGCTCTGAAAACTCAGTTTCGTGATCTACTTGAATTTCAATGTGAATCAATACCCATTGTTCTCGCCCACTTTTGAGATAGACTTTGACCAAACTATCATTGATTTTCTTGTCCGAATTTTCGGGAATGGCTATGATTTTGTAGAGTTCTTGCTTCAAAAACTCTGGTTTTCGGGAAAAATCTATCTCTTTGTGTAAGTCAGGCATGAAGAAAGCGACAAAATCTTCGAATAACTGTTCGATGATTTCTTTCCAACGGGTATCGTGGTCTATATTTTCAGAGGGCATACTTTTGTTTTTGGAAGAAAAGTGAGGCTAAAAATAACAACTCTTTTT
This sequence comes from Chitinophagales bacterium, assembly GCA_041392475.1. Lineage (NCBI taxonomy): Bacteria > Pseudomonadati > Bacteroidota > Chitinophagia > Chitinophagales > Chitinophagales bacterium. The sequence continues at coordinate 423,924 of JAWKLZ010000003.1, forward strand.
GAAAAACATAAAGCTTTCTCTTTCTACCTAATCTATAAATCTACTTGCTTCTCAATAAACTTCCCATCCGTAAAAAAATACTTCGTATGGTTCTTGGTAATAATCCAGCCTGTCTTCAATTTCTTAACCTTCGTACTCATCGTATAGCGAGCAAAATTATTGGCTTTCAATTCTTCATATAGCGTTTGCGAATTGTTGATAGCTGCATTTTTCAACTCCACGTTCACCAATCCCAACGATTCAATCTCATGTCCATCACTACCCAAAGTAAAATTTTTGCCCAATTTATCTTTGAGTGACAAAGCTTTGTTGTTTTGAGCGCGGGACAAACTGCCATTGAAGATTTCGATGGCATCTATATTTTCGTAAAGGTAATCCAACATCGGATTGTTGATATGTTTGTCCACCGACTTCTTTTTGAAGGCATAAGGATGCGCTAAAGACACAAAAGTTTCGAACTCATTTGCAGCCTCCAGTATCGCTTTCGCCGAATTTTTCATTTTCACCATAAAACGCTTCACCCGAAACGGTTCTATCTGTTTCGTATAAAATTCCTCCAGTTCTGCGGGGTTTTTGAAGTAAATCAGCAGTTCAATGCCTTCTTTTGTCCCAGCTTCAATGGCAGGAACAGTAACTATCTTGTTGCGTTCCAAGAGCTTCAATGAGCCTCTGATTTCGTTATGATCAGTCAGCACTACGCCTACACCTTCTTTCAGACATTTATCTTCAATGGTCTGCAAAGATGCCGTTCCATCTGAGTAATTGGAGTGAAAATGTAAATCGTATTTTGTTTGCATGGTATTTTTCTTATTAGAATGTAATTTTACCTTCAATGTTTAATTAGCCTTATCTTTACTTCAACAAACATCCGATTCATTCTATAAACTGTCCATAATGCCCAAATACTTCAAATTCATTGCAGTGATTCCCCTTCTTTTCTTTTGTTTTTCCTGCAACAATACGCCAAAACAAGTCCCCGATACAGTTGATGCCATTTACTTCAATGGCAAAATTCTAACGATGGAAGATAGTCTTCAACAAGTTGAAGCAATTGCAGTGAAAGCGGGAAAAATTGAAGCCATTGGCGATTTTGAAACTATCAATCAATTGCAGGGAGCAGCTACGCAAATGATTGATTTGGGCGGCAAAACCATGCTGCCAGGTTTTGTGGATGCACACAGTCATTTCACCATTGCCATGAAAATGATGGCACAGGCCAACCTCGGTTCCCCCCCTGCGGGAGAGGTCAAAAGCATTGCAGACATTATCGAAAAACTGCAAGCACAACAAGCCAAATACAACATTCTCGAAGGTCAATGGATAGTCGGTTGGGGCTACGACCCCGACGAGTTGGAAGAAAAACGCCATCCCAACAAACTGGATTTAGACACAGCTTTTCCCAATCATCCTGTGTTCATCTTACACGTTTCGGCACACATGGCAGTAGTCAATTCCAAGGCTTTAGAAATCGTAGGCATCACCGATACGACTCAGGCAGTGGAAGGTGGAGTAATCGTGAAACTCCCCAACTCCAATGAACCCAGTGGATTGTTGCAAGAAAAAATGGTCTATCAAGTTATCGGTAAACTGCCCACTCCGACTGAGGAACAATCTTTGGCATTGTTGAAGGGAACGCAGCAATTGTATGCCAGTCAAGGTATTACCACCGCACAAGATGGTTTGACCGACCTTCCAACTTTTCAGTTTTTGGAGAAAGCAGCTGAAAAAGGATTGTTCACACTCGACATTGAAGCTCTCGGCAGTTTTCAAAATGCAAAAGATTGGCTGACAACCTACAAAGACCGTTTTGGACAAAACAAAAACAGGTTGCGATTGGCAGGTATTAAAATTGTAGGAGATGGTTCACCACAAGGCAAAACGGCTTTTTTCAGCAAGCCTTATTTGACCGAAGTTCCAGGCTGCGCCCATACCTGCACAGGCGTACCGACTGTGACCCAAGACCAACTCAACCAACTGCTGCAAGGGGCGTACAATCAAGGCATTCAAGTTTTTATGCACGCCAATGGTGATGGTTCAATTGACATGCTTTTGGAGGCATACGAAAATGCTTTAGAACACATTGAAGGAAGCGTAGAAGATTTGAGAACGGTGGTCATACACTCTCAATTTGTGCGCCCTGATCAATTGCAGCAGTACAAAGACTTTGGTTTTGTACCTGCATTTTTTACCAATCACGCCTTTTTTTGGGGTGATGTGCATATTGAAAATCTGGGCGAAGAACGGGCTGCTTTTTTGAGTCCTATCAAAACTTCAATAAACATGGGGCTTGTATGTACGAATCACACCGATTATATCGTTACACCTCTCAACCAACTGTTCACAGTTTGGACGGCCGTAAATCGCACCACTCGAAGTGGCAAAATTTTGGGTGAAGCAGAGCGATTAACTCCGTGGGAAGCATTGAAAGCCATCACAATCAATTCGGCGTATCAGCACAAAACGGAAAAAATAAAAGGCTCTATTGCAGTGGGTAAGTTGGCAGATTTTGTGGTTTTGAGTGACAACCCATTGAAGGTAGAGGCTGATAAAATCAAGGATATTCAAATACTGCAAACGATTAAAGAAGGAGTGGTTATTTATGAAAAATAGTAGAACGCAAAAGGATTCTGTATCTTTGCAAATTGCAGTTATTTTGGACTTTGGACGAAAGAAGTAGGAAGCAAGATGCGGGGTATAAGGAATTGACAATCAAAATCTTAACAAATTAATGTAATTGAATACAAATAACTGATTATCAATAAATTAAAATCTTACTTCTTACATCTTTGCTCCTTCGTCTAAAGTTATTACCCTTTCCCTTGAAACCAAAATAAATCATTTTTTTTCAAAAAAAATTAAAATGAGCTACTTAGATGGCAAAAAAAAATCTGACACAAACAATGGTTAATTCCTTTAAAGCGAATTGTAATCTATTGATTATTATTTTTTCAGCGATGTGGGTCAGTCCATTATCTGCAAAAAGTCCTGTTTTGTCCTCCAAACAATTGGAATCTCCACCCCCTCGTATCATCCGCACTTGCTGCTCTTTTGGATTGAAGGTAAGTTTATTCAGACTTCCCATCAAAATTACCGAAACCACCAGTATCGAAAAATTGGGAGATCACCAATATCTGGGAAATACGGGAGAAAAAAATGGTATCATTTATAGCCATAAAGGCGGTTTTATTGATATCGGCCACGTAAGAGATCAAGCAGATTGGACAGCCTATTTATATACCCAAATTTTGAAGCATCAGCCTCAAGGAGAAATGACTCAGAAGGTGGGTTATGAAGGAGGAATCAAGATACTGCATATAAAAATACCTCTTTATTTGAATCAAGAGGATATGATGAAATTAGCGGGCAAGATCGCTTATGATTTATCGGTATGGCACGAAATTTCTACTTGGTATGGAGCTTCTACTATTCCACTCGTTCCCGAACGCTATTCCAGTTTTTCGGTTGAAGATGCCTATTCCAATTTGTTGGGTACAACTTTAGGGATGAAAGCACTGCAAAATGAATTACCTTATGAAGAAGCTATGACTCAATTGATTGCCCAAACTTTGAAGGACTTGGAGGCAGTCCAAACAGAGGAAGAAACATGGGCTGCAATGGAAGTGGTGAGAGAGGTATGGTGGACAGGAAAAAAAACATTGCCAAGCCGAAACGTTTTGATAGCCAGAGAATTGAATGTTTATCCAACGGTGTATCCGTGGCTCATTCCAACAGAAGCAAAGGCAAATAACCCTCAAAAACTGAGTGTTCCACAAATTACCCATTCGGGAGAAAATTTAGCTGATTTTTATGAATTGAACATCAAACTCAATTATAAATTTCCCTTCAAAAAGATATTTCCAGATCGGAACGATCGATCTATCACACAAGAAGATTTCGGCACTTTGCTGCAATATGCTGAGGAAGAGTTGGATAATTCAAAAAGAGATTGGTTGGGACAGGCCAACATTTAATCGCAGACTTTGAAGGTGGCGCATATTGCACTGATAAATAAGTTATTGTAGAAAAAAAAGATAATTGTGATCAATAATCAATTTTGATACATTCAAAAACAAGGTGGAATATACCTATCTTTGTATCTGATTCTTTTTGGTTCTCTGACATTTTTTTGTAATTCTATTCCCAGCGAATCTACATTAACCTTTCTCCTCCCTGATTATCAAAAGTTTGAAATTTTCACCGAGAAAGCAGAATGTGGATTCTGCGGTGTTACATAAAAATAGTCAAAGAATCTTTTTTTCCGAGCCGAACAAACAATCCTAAAATTCAAAAAAAAATAAGTATGTCAACAACTACCAAATTTCGTCCAGGCGTATTACATGGCGATGAAGTAACCGAACTTCTAAACCACGCCAATGAGCATAATTTTGCATTACCTGCTGTGAATGTGACGGGTACAAATACTGTTAATGGCGTGTTAGAAACCGCAAAAGCATTGAATTCTCCTGTAATCATTCAGTTTTCCAATGGTGGAGCATCGTTTTATGCAGGAAAAAGCTTGTCGAATGAAGGTCAACAATCGGCAATATTGGGTGCTATTTCAGGTGCGCTTCACGTTCATACTTTGGCTGAAGCTTACGGTGTGACAGTTATTTTACATACCGATCACTGCGCCAAAAAACTCCTTCCATGGATAGATGGTTTGGTGGATTACAGTGAAAAATACTACGAAAAATTCGGCAAACCTTTGTACAGTTCTCACATGATAGATTTGAGCGAAGAGCCGATTGAAGAGAACGTTGAAGTGTGTAAAGAATATTTGAAGCGCATGGATCCGATTGGTATGACCCTCGAAATCGAACTCGGCGTGACAGGGGGGGAAGAAGATGGTGTGGACAATAGCAACGTGGATAGTTCTCGCCTTTACACGCAGCCCGAAGAAGTGGCGTATGCCTACGAAGAATTGAAGAAAGTGAGTCCAAAAGAGCGTTTTACTATTGCAGCCGCTTTCGGCAATGTGCATGGTGTGTATCGCCCTGGTAATGTGAAATTGCAGCCTGTGATTTTGAAAAATTCTCAAGAATACGTTCAAAAGAAATACAATACGAGCGAAAATCCTATTAATTTCGTTTTTCACGGTGGAAGTGGTTCTTCTCGTGCCGAAATCAGAGAGGCTATCGAATATGGTGCGGTGAAAATGAACATTGATACCGATATGCAATGGGCTTTTGCAGAGGGCATTAGAGATTATTTCACAGATAAAAGTGCCTACCTTCAAACCCAAATTGGCAATCCAGAGGGTGCTGATGTTCCCAACAAAAAGACCTACGATCCTCGCCAATGGTTGCGCTATGCAGAAGGGTATTTTGTGAAGCGACTGAAGCAGGCGTTTGAGGATTTGAATTGTGTGAATCGAAATGCTTAAACTGTTTGATGGATTCGTTGTTGAATTGCTAAGTGACTCCAATAGTATAAGTTTCTTACATGGCATTAAGACTTTGGAAGTTTTCTCTTCAGAACACACTGATTTTCAAATATTTCATCTCTTTTAGGAATAAACTTCCAAAGTCTAAGTTGGATTATTTAGCAATTCTTCAAAAATTAAAACCAACATGAATTACAAAAACATCATCACTATTGAGGCAGGTAAAAGAGGAGGAAAACCTTGTATCAGAGGCATGAGAATTACGGTCTATGATGTTCTTTCTTGGCTTGCTTCTGGAATGAGTATTGCAGAAATAATAGATGATTTTCCCGAACTCACCCACCAAGATGTGCTTGCAAGCCTTCAATTTGCAGCAGAACGGGAGAACCAAATTATGTATTGTAGGGCATAGTTCTTGACCCTGTTTGTGGTTCAGGTATCTTGTTGAACACGCTATTCATAAATATTTGATATTCTAAGTAGTATGCTAACTTCAAACAATTTTGAAATTTAATAAAAAAAATTGATAATCAATTGCTTACAATAAAATTCACTGTGTAAAATATCTTAAACTATGAGATAAATTATTTCAATTTATGAATGATTTTTTGTCTTTGAAGATAGATTATAGAGCTAAGCATGTATTTCGTTTTGCCTTTCTTATTTATATTCGCAAAAGAAATAATCATAAAGTATGAAATTACTCTTAGACCAAAATTTATCTTACAAGTTAGTCAATAGATTAGTTATTTTATTTCCAGACTCCTCCCATGTTCGATTAGAAGGAATGGAGGCTGAAGAAGATACTATGATATGGACTTTTGCAGAAACCAACGACTTTACGGTTGTTACCCAAGATGCAGATTTTGTAGATATAGGTATATTGAAAGGCTATCCTCCTAAAGTAATTTGGTTAAGATGTGGCAATACATCAACAATTAATATTCAAAATATTTTGACGGAAAATTATGATACCATAAAAGATTTCGTTGAAAATCAAGACAAAAGCTGTTTAGAACTTTTTTAAGAAACTAACTCCTTCAATGTAACTACATGAAAAACTACATCCTCCACGACGAGTGGCAAATCATAGAAAAAGGCTTTAAGCCTGAACTCAACAAAATCTCTGAAAGCCTTTGCAGTATCGGCAATGGACGAATGGGACAGCGTGCCAATTTTGAAGAAAAATACAGTGGCGAAACCTTGCAGGGCAGTTATGTCGCAGGCGTATATTACCCCGACAAAACCCGTGTCGGTTGGTGGAAAAATGGTTATCCCGAATATTTCGCCAAAGTGTTGAATGCCTGCAATTGGATAGGCATCAATGTCACTATCGGCAAAGACGAATTGGACTTAGCGACCTGCAATGTCTCGCATTTCAAGCGGGTATTGGACATGCAAGAAGGCGTATTGTACCGAAATTTTACGGCACAATTGGCAAAAGGGCAAGAAGTGAAAATCGCTTCTCAGCGTTTTTGCAGCATTGCAGACGATGAAATCGGAGCAATTCGATACAGTATCACCTCCGTTAACTTCAATGGCACATTGACCCTCACTCCTTATTTGGATGGAGATGTCGAAAATGAAGATGCAAATTATGGCGACAAATTTTGGAACGAAGTAGCACGAGAAGTAGGTTCGGGAGAGGCTTATTTGAATCTGGAAACCAAAAAGACCTTTTTCCACGTAGCAACGGGAATGTGTTTTGAAGTCTATAAAAACGGCGAAAAACAAAATTTGGCGATTGCTGAAACGGATCGTGAAAAATATGTGGCAAATACGGTAAACATTGAAGTGAAGGAAGGAGATGAAGTCGTATTGTATAAATATGCTGCCAATCTTTCTTCCATGAATTATGCCAAAGCAAAGCTCATTGGTGCGTGCCGAAAAGCAGTTCGCCGAGCTGCTGCAAAAGGTTTTGACCAATTGCTGCAAGACCAAAAAGCGGCTTGGGCTGCAAAATGGGAAGAAAGCGATGTGACGATTGAAGGAGATGTGTCGGCACAACAGGGGATTCGCTTCAATATTTTTCAGATGAACCAAACCTATACGGGTGAAGATGAACGCTTGAACATTGGACCTAAAGGTTTTACAGGTGAAAAATACGGTGGAAGTACCTATTGGGATACCGAAGCCTATTGTTTCCCATTTTATCTCAGTACTGCTGACCCAAAAGTGGCTCGTCAACTACTCGTTTACCGCTACAAACACCTGCAAAAAGCCATCGAAAATGGTCAAAAACTGGGCTTTACCGATGGCGCAGCTTTGTATCCGATGGTGACAATGAACGGCGAGGAATGTCACAACGAATGGGAAATCACATTTGAAGAACTGCACAGAAATGGAGCAATTGCCTTTGCGATTTACGACTACATTCGCTATACGGCTGATGAAGATTATTTGGCAGAATACGGATTGGAGGTTTTGATGGGTATTGCCCGTTTTTGGAGTCAAAGGGTGAATTTCTCCAAAGCCAAAAACAAATATGTGATGCTCGGTGTGACGGGGCCTAATGAGTATGAAAACAATGTGAACAACAACTGGTACACCAACTATATCGCTTGTTGGTGCATGGGCTATTGTCAATCGGCAGTGGAATTTGTGAAGGAAAAACACCCTGAAAGATATGCCGAAATTGCAGCCAAAACCAAGTTTGACGAATCGGAAATGGTTCGATGGAAAGACATTCGCAACAATATGTATTTTCCGTTCTCCAATGAACTCAACATTTATCTGCAACAAGACAATTTCTTGGACAAAGAAATTATTCATGTTGATGAACTGAGCCCTGCCGACCGACCTATCAACCAAAAATGGTCTTGGGACAGAATTTTGCGCTCTTGCTTTATCAAACAAGCGGACACTTTGCAGGGAATGTATTTGTTTGAAGACCATTTTGATACAGATACTATCCGCCGCCACTTCGATTTCTACGAACCTTTGACCGTTCACGAATCATCGCTATCACCTTGTGTGCATGTGATTTTGGCAGCCAAATTGGGCTACAAAGAGAAAGCCTACGAAATGTATTTGCGGACGGCTCGCCTCGATTTGGACGACTACAACAATGACACCGAAGATGGTTGTCACATCACAAGTATGGCGGGTACTTGGATGGCTGTCATCAAGGGTTTTGCAGGTATGCGGGTCAAAGACGGACACTTGCATTTCACTCCTTTTGTGCCTGACCAATGGCAGTCTTTTGCCTTCAAAGTGCGCTTTAGAGGGCATTTGTTGAAGGTAGAAGTGAACAAAAGCGGAGTCACAGTGGAGAACGAAACGGGTAAAGAGTTGAAGGTATTTGTATTTGGACACGAATACGAGATTGGAGATAGATTGACGGTGGAAGGGTAAAACACCTCATGAAGGTTATCTCCTATAAAAAAATGAGAGAGGTGTTGGGTTTTAGAAAACTTGACACCTCCTTTTTTTTGCTTAATTTCAAATGGATATTAGAAGATTTCAACAACTCCCTTCAATCCCTCAACCAAAATCGAAATCCTCACTTCTGCTGCTGCTTCTACCTTCAAATTCACCTCCAAGTTCTGCAAAACAGCCTGAATCATGGCAACATCAGGATGAAAAACCCTCACCTCCAACAATTTACCCCCCTCCAAAAGCCTATCCGTAGGATGGTAACTAGAATCCTGCCAATCCACCATAAACGGCACTATATCCACCTTTGGGTCTGCAATCGGCAACACCATACGCCACTTCAATTCATTTCCATCAAGCATTTTTCGCTGGCCAGCTTGTATTTCGCCCAATTTTGGGTAGTGATTTTTGAGCAGTAAACTGTCTTGTTCGAGGTTTAGGGATTTAATAGCCCAACGGGTGATTTGAGGACGCTCAATAAGGTCAATGCCCATCCATCTTGGAGCTTGGATACAGGTGTTCGAATCATCAATGGCCAACAATTCCAAATAACAGGCATCACCTAAATTCAAGAGCGCATTCTTTGTTCCTTTCGTGTGGTGATAGCCTCCGAAAATAGGTTTAATACCCAATAATTCTTCCAACTCATTGCAGGCAGTATCCAAATCTTTCACCGCATACACGATATGGTCTATTTTTCTTCCTATATTCATTTAACAGCAATTTTTATAAAACTATAGATCAAAACATTATGAAATTTATTTTGTGCATTGAATTTGAAATTCAGCTAATTTGCTCAAAAACAAAAAATGCACTTTGCACTGCCCCGTCCATATAACCAGGAAAATCAGCAGCCGTTTCAGCCCCTGCAATGAAAAATTTACCATCTAAATAGGCTTGACGGTAAGCAGGATGCCCATTGTTTTGATGCGGCAAAATGTGTTCGGAATAGGGGAGGAAGGTGAAAGGTTCGTTTCGCCAGACAGCTTCTTCGTAGGTCAAATAATGATTGGCCACTTCACCATAATATTTGTTCAATTGCTTCAAAATCATCTGAATGCGTTCTTCTTTTGTCATCGAAAAATAAGCCCCATTCAAAAACCCCTTCAAAGCATAAAAAGAATCCTCATAGTTGGAATGGTCGTACATTTCGGGAATCGGTCCGACATTGCTCATAATCGTGCCACTCACATTTTTTTCTCTCCAAAACGGTTTTTTGTAGGTCAATCCAATTTTGATAGATTCACCCATCCAAGTATGCGTTTGGTTGGCAACCTTCAATACAGAATCAGGCAAAGTGGGCTGAATATCAACCGAATTGACCAGCAAAAATGGAGGAAGTGTCGAAACAACAAAATTACTGTAAAAGGTTTCTTGATTTGTTTTCACTTCAAATCTATCCGACTTTTGCTGAATTGATTGAACGATTTGTCCTGTGTGAATTTGCTCAGAATCAAGCCTTTTCTGCAAAGCATCAACAATACTATAACTGCCACCTTTGATTCTAAAACTAGGGTCAGTATTCGGAGCCAAAGTCACCAATTGTGGTGGACTCGTAGAAATAGCTTCGTAAATGGCACTTTCTCCCAATGCTTGCTCAAACATACCAACGCCCAATGAATCCAATAATTTGGTCAAGTTTTGGTGTTTCCTTCCGAGCCACGTTGCCCCCATTTCCAAAGGCTCAGAACGCTCATAAAGTTTAGTAAAAACCCTGCCTCCCAAGCGTTCTCTGGCTTCCAAAACTTTGAAGGAAATATTTTTTTGTTGCAGTAAATAGGCAAGAGTCAGCCCTGTCAAGCCACCTCCAATGATTATAACTTCTGTTTTTTTAACATTCATGTATGTGGTGAATTTTTTGAGTACTTTTAAAGATGGTAATGAATCAAACGTTCTATTGGGTTCTGCAAAACTGTTCCGACTTCAATTCCAAACTGCGCTGCAACGGCTTTGATTTCGGCTTGAAAATGAAAAGCAATCGAACCCGATAGGTGCAAAGGTAAGTAAGGATTTTTTTGAAGGACAAGAACACGCTTGCGGAAAAAACCTTCAAAATGGGTTTTCAGCAATTGCTGTATGTAAGGTTCGTTTCGATGCTCATGTATGAAATAACTGAACTGCGCCAAATAGCGATTTGCAGCAGGTTTTTGATACACATTCTCCAAGATTGTATCATCTTCAATGCGGTATTTTTCCTTCAATTTTAGCAGCAAATGAGATGGGATATTTCGATACAAAAAGTCCACTATCAACTGTTTACCCATCACCGCACCACTTCCTTCATCTCCCAAAATGAAACCAAAACCCCTCGAATTTTCCACAATGTTTTCACCATTGTAATAACAAGTATTCGACCCTGTTCCCAAAATTGCAGCAATACCTGCCGAATGTTGACACAATGCTCTTGCAGCCCCCAACACATCCGTATGTACTTCAATTTTCGCTTTTTTGGGAAAACAATTGACCAATACCGATTCTACTTTGCTTGCTAATTCAAAAGCACCACATCCTGCACCGTAATAATAGAGTTCCGCTATACTTTCCTTCAATTCTTTGGGTAAGTCCTCAATAATTTGACGAATTTGGTTAGCGTCTTGAAAATAAGGTTGAATACCTTTTGTTTCAATAACTTCTATGTTTTCAGATGGTGCTACAAAAGCCCAAATTGTTTTGGTGCCACCGCTATCTGCAATGAGAACCGTATTGTTTTTTAACATTTTTTCAGAAAAATTTGCCTTCAATGGAATAAAACCATTTTTTGATTTGTCAAAATAGCGAAACCCAATCACAAACATAAGAAACAAATCAAAGGGTGTAGGTGGTTTCTTCCGTCAAAACACCGATTAACCAAAATATCCAGCATACAGCTACTCGAACACATTAAATTCATAACTACATAAACACAATTTATCATGAAGATTCAAATTTCAAGATTATTCGTCTTGGTGACGATGGCATTGTTTGTATTCACCGCTTGCCAAAAAGAAAGTAGCGAAGTTCTCAGCACCGAAAACGAAAGTATTGCCCTCAAAACAGCAGAGGATTTGACCACTTCCGACAACCTCTTTGAAGACATCAGTAATCAAGCGGATGAGCAAATTGAAGAAGCCTTTATGAGCGGAAAAACTGGTGAAGATGAATGTGTTGTCCGCACTTGGGCAGCCGAAAGAGGAACCTATCCCAACACACTCACAATTGACTATGGCGAAGGTTGTGAAGGCCTAAATGGCAGGGTACGAAGCGGCAAAATCATCATCCATTTATCGGCAGAACCTACCGAATCAGGAGCGATAAAAACGGTGACATTGGAGAATTTTTTCATCAATGAGGTTCAAATTGAAGGAACAAAAACCACTACTAACAACGGACTTAACGAACTGGGGCAGCCTTCTTTTAGCCGAACTGCAATGGGTACGGTTACTTTTCTGGACGGTATTTCTATTGAATGGAACGTCAGCCGCACAGCCGTACAGCTTGAAGGATATGATACTTTCCGACGATTTGATGACGTATTTTCCATCACAGGTACTGCTAACGGAACAAACAGAAATGGAGTGAGTTATGTAGGCGTAATCGTTAAACCTATCCTCAAAAAAGCACTTTGTCCGTGGGCTGTTAGCGGTTCGGTGGAGTTTACCATCAATGAAGAAACAAGGACGCTTGACTTTGGTGCGGGAGATTGCGACCGACTAGCAACGGTAACGAATAGCGAAGGAGAATTAAAAGAGATTCTATTGCCGAGATAAAATTCTCCGATTGAAGTCTTTTGAAAGTCTTGATTTGATGCAATGAAAAGGCAAGAGAACATGGGTTTTCTTGCTTTTTTGTATAAGCTTTGATGGTTGTTTTTTCAGCAAAATAGTGTTAAGTTTGGTTGATAATAAAATCAGGTCTATCAAAAAAAGAACCCATGAATCCTGAAATATTCCAAACTATTTATTTAGACGAAGAATGTCAAGTCTATACTTCAAAAAGCATTGATAAATTCAACTTAGACTCCTCCAATTTTTTTGAGATATGTAACTTACATCCCAAAGATTATCATACAATTAAATTCTATGGAAAGGAGGTTTTGACTCCAAGATGGCAGCAAGCGTATGGAAAAAATTACAGTTATACGGGTTCCAAAAATAATGCGCTACCTATCCCAGAGAATCTTAAGATATTTTTAGACTGGTAGTGCAAACATATAGACAATCGCTTGAATGGCTTGTTGTTGAATTGGTACGATGGACAGAAAGGGCATTACATTTGTGCACATAGAGATGACACGAGGGATTTATTTGAAGATAGTCCAGTTGTTACCATTTCAATCGGAGAAGAAAGAATATTTAGAATGAGACCTTATAAGGGACAGTAAATAAATAACATTACAAATTTAAGCAGCAATTCGATAGGATAATTTAGGAATAATGTTGTTGAATTGAATCCTATTAAAATCGACTTCTTCTTTTTTTGTTTTAATTCCTTTTTGATACTCTTTGAGGTTCAATCGAACTCTAACTTTTAATCCTGTATCCGTTTTAGTTTTGCTAAACACTTCTTTAACTATGTGGTAATCTGTGAATACAACTCCTTGAATAGCTTGGTGTACATGGCAAAATAAACGATGCTCAATAGGATTCCATTTAGAAGCATAGGGAGGATAGTGACAAATAATGAAATTCACTCCTATTTTAGCTGCTAAAAGAAGCATTTGTTTTTGAACGCATGGTGTCTGTAACTATTAGCACCACCAGCATCACATAAAATCAAAATATCCTTAGCATCTGGATATTGGTGAATGCCAAATTCCTCCCACCACCATAGTAAATTATCGGCGATAAAGTCAGCGGTTTCATGACTTGAACCAATGGATATATAACCTTCATTGCGCTGTAAATCATAGATTCCAAAAGGAATAATCTTCCCCTTTGCCAAGTGAGCATAATCATGGTCATAGACCTCAATTGAGTCCATTGTATAAAGTTTACCTGCTCGATATAGGTTACCTAAGTGTTCCTTTTTCTTACCATCCATACTAATTAATTTTTTCACCTCTACACTTGCATAATGGCGTTTACCCTTATGAGTAAGTGTGCCAAAATAAGTCCTTATTCTTGAAACAGTATCTTCGTCGTATTTTGAAAATTGACCCATATATTTTGGCACAAAATACAACAAAATTTGTAATGTTATTTTTTCAGCGTTCCCATAAATTGCCTTATGATGCGATAAAATTGGATACAAATCGCTTGAGAACCGCTTTACAACGAGGAGAATTGGAAGATGCAATGGGTTTGATTCGGCGATTCTTCAGCAGTATCCCGCACCAACTTCGCAAAAATACAGATGAAGCCTATTATCATTCCTTGTTTCAGATGTTGATGATGCTCATTGGAGTACGCATCAAATCGGAGGAATTGGGTAGCATGGGGAGAGCAGATGTGGTGTTGAAGTTTCCCAATAAAATTTACATCATTGAATTCAAATATGCACAATCGGGTACAATGGAGGCACTGCTGAATAAGGCAATTCGTCAAATTGAAGACAATCGCTATGCGGCTGTTTTTGAAGGAGATAGCCGTCCTGTATTGTGCATTGAAGTCGGTTTTTTGGAGAAAAATCGGAAAGGTAGAGTGCCCGAATTGGAGATTGATTGTTTATTGGATGAGCAATGAAAAAAATCTACTTCTTAATCACCTTAAACTCCGTTCTCCTATTGATTGCCCTTCCCGTTTCCGTTTCATTGCCCGCCAAAGGCTGCGACTTACCATAACCTCTATAAGAAAGGCGGTCAGCAGCAATTCCTTTGTCAATAAGATAAGAATGAACAGATTGCGCCCGATTTTCAGAAAGTTCGAGATTGTATTCAGCTGTACCTATGCTGTCCGTGTGTCCGCCAATTTCGATATGTAACAAATTGTATTGATTCAACATGTCAACCAACTTATCCAATTCGGTATAAGAAGCAGGTTTGAGGTCAAAAGAATTGGTTTCAAAAAACACGTTTTTTAAGACAACCGTTTGACCCACATTCGATTCGAAGGTTTCCTTGATAAAGGCCTTTTTCAAGGGAATGTCAATCAAAAACGGTTCATTGGGTTGTACGTCTTTGAGCGAGAAATTTTCGGAGAAAAAGAGGTAATTTTCTTTGGAAACATTGTACATATAGTTTTTGCCGACCGTCAAAGTCACCAAAAACTCACCTGAAATGCGGTCGGAAATCGTTTCTAAAATTGTGTCGCCTGTGTCCAAATCAATCAACTCAATCGTTGCAGCCAGCTTGCTCTTTGATTCCGAGTCAAATACGATTCCTTTTACATAAGTTACATAAGTAGGTTGAACCGTTTTGGGTAAGGGGAAATAGTACAAATCTAAGCCATAGCCTTCATTGAAGGAGGAAAAGTAAGCACGTTCTCCACTTGCTGTTACAATCAGACCATTTTCATTGCCACGTGTATTGATGGGGTAACCCAAGTTTTCGGGCTTACTCCATTCTCCATTATCGTCTTTTCGGGCAACATATAAGTCTGCATCACCCATGCCAATATGTCCGTTGGAGGAAAAATAAAGCGTATGATTATCGGGGTGTATGAAAGGTGTCTGTTCGTCTTTTTTGGTGTTGATATTCGGTCCCAAATTTACAGGATCACTCCAATAATTGTTCTTCAAATAACTGACCCATATATCAATACCTCCATAACCACCCTTGCGGCGACTGCTGAAATAAAGTGCTTTGCCATCAGAAGAAATTGAAGGTTGCGACTCCCACCCATAAGTATTTACTGGTTCTCCCAAATTGTAGGGACCTTGCCAATCTTCACCTACTTTGATGCAGTAAAACAAATCAAAACCACCTATAGCATCCCTGCGATTTTTTGCAGCAAAAAACATGCGTTTGCCATCAGGTGACAAACAAATTGCACCTTCATTGTCTTTAGAATTAATAGGTTCTGCCAAGTCCAATGCCATTTGCCATTGAAGGGTATCTTTCATACGACGACTAATAAAAAAATCTTCATTGGGAGTAGTATCGTTGTCAAATCGGCGGGTAAAGACCATCATCGCTTCATCTGCTGTCACAACAGGAAGATACTCATCATATTGTGAATTGACGGTCGAATCCAAACGGACGGGATTGAAGTCGACAGGGTGAGTAACCGCATAGTGCGCAAAACGACTTTCCTCCAATTTTTGAGAAAGCATTTCTGTCATTTTTTGCGATTTGTCTTTTACCTCCGAGCCTTTTTCAAAGTAGGCAATGGCTTCGGTATAATTTGCCAATTCCATTTCTATATTACCAACCGTGTAATATACTTGAAACTGATTGCGAGGGCTATCATCAAATTCAAGGATTTTGAGAAAGGTCTTTTTTGCCTGTTCATACTCCTTCAATTCAAGTTGTATTTCACCAAGGCGTACATAAGCAGTGGTGTAGGTAGGATATTTATCGATTGCTTTCTCAAGCCATTCCTTTGCTTCCTGATAGTGTTGATACAGATAACTTTCTTGGCTTTTTTGGTAGAGTTTTTGGGCTTTTTTAGGGACATCACTTTCCTGCGAGAAGCCGAAGCTTAAGCACGAAAAGGATAAAAATAAAGTGATAATCAATCTTATAATCATGGTATTTCCATGTATTTGTGAATCTGCAAAGAAACCTGCCATTGAGGATGCTGCTTTATATATTCAACGATTAAAGGCATCATTTGATGCATTTTACTCCATTCTGGTTGTAAAAATAATTGACAATGTTTAGGCACCTCTGCTGCATACTGTTCAGCCCACTCGAAATCACTTTTGTTAAAAATGACTACTTTCAACTCGTTCGCTGCAGCAACAACTTCTGGTAAAGGAGATTTGAATTTTTTTGGAGAAAGACAAATCCAATCCCAAAATCCAGAAAGTGGATGTGCGCCAGAGGTTTCTATATGTGTCTGTTTTCCCGCTTTCTGCAATTGCCAACACAATTCATCCAAATGGTGCATCAAAGGTTCTCCTCCTGTTATAACTACTATTTCGGACGGATGTTTAACCACTTCTGCAACAATTTCTTCAATTTCTTGGAAACCATGTTCATTCACATTCCAAGATTCTTTCACGTCACACCAATGACAGCCAACATCACAACCTGCCAAACGAATAAAGTATGCCGCCTTGCCTTGATGAAACCCCTCTCCTTGAATGGTATAGAATTGTTCCATTATGGGCAGTGTTGTTTGTAGTTGAGGAGTAGGGTAGATATTGTCGGCTTTTAAAACGGTAATCATACTCTGTTTATTGGATGAAAAATTAGGTATATTTCGAACGTTAACTTACAAAGTTATCGAATTTTGTAGAACATTTTGGTTTATTGCTGTTTTTTTGAAATGTACCCATAATACGCTATATTTGCACTCAATTTTTGATTCTATAATATCTAAGACCTATATTGGTTCAGAGCGCACATTTTTAGATGATTACCTTTAAGTAACATTTTGTTCAATTATTACTACTATGGACTCCGAATTAACGACTGACCTTCAAAAGTTACCCGTTGGGCAAAATTCTTCAATAGATGTAGAAACCATTCTAAATGATTATCGAATTTGTTGCATCAGTCGAGAAGTCAGTATTCATATTCGCAAGGAAGTATTAACAGGTAAGGCTAAATTTGGCGTGTCAGACGACGGAAAAGAAGTGCTACAAGTAGCGATGGCACATGCATATCGAAAAGGTGATTTTCGAGCAGAATATTATCGAGGCAACACCCTGTTGTTGGCATTGGGTTTGGCAAAAGTAGAAGATTTTTTTGCACAATTGTATGCTGATCCAGAAAATGACCCTTTTTCGGCAGGTCGTCAAATGGTAAATCACCATGCAACTTCTTTGGTTGATAAAAATGGAGATTGGTTGGATCTAAAAAATCGCATCAACATTTCTTCCGATATTTCGACTACTGCAGGTCAAATGGCAAGAGCAGTTGGTTTAGCTTTTGCTTCAAAAAAATACCGTCAAAGTGAAAAGCTACGGTACAATACTCTTTTTTCTGATAATGGTAATGAAGTCTGTTTCTGCAATATAGGCGATGGAAGTACTTCTGAAGGGGCATTTTGGGAAGCAGTCAATGCGGCAGGTGTCTTGCAGATTCCTTTGGCTGTTTCGGTGTGGGATGATGGATATGCTATTTCAGTTCCTGTGAAATATCAAACCATAAAGGAAAGCATATCAAAGGCATTAAGGGGGTTTGAAACCGACTCAGATGATTTGGGAATGAAAATCTATACCGTCAATGGTTGGGATTATCCTAAACTGGTGAAAACCTACAAAAAAGGCATTGCAGAAATGCGAGAAACCCACAGTCCTGCTTTGTTCCATATACAAGAACTTACTCAGCCACAAGGTCATTCTACATCAGGTTCCCATGAGCGTTATAAATCATCAGATAGATTGGCATTTGAGAGAGCGCATGATTGTAACAAAAAGTTTAAGGAGTGGATATTGGAGGAAGGATTGGCTAAGGTTGAACAAATAGAACAGATTGAAGAAGATGCTAAAAAATATGTAAAAGACTGCAAAAATAGAGCATGGGCAAAATACCGTCATCCAATTGACCAACAAGTTCAAGAACTCCAACATATTTACCAGCATTTATTGCAGGAGAGCAGTAATGAAGTAGTCATTCAGTCTTACGTAGATGAACTCAATCAATTGATTACTCCTTTTAGAGCAGAGTTGATGAGCAATGCACGCAGAATTTATTATGCACTCATAAAAGAAAATCTACCTGCCAAACGAATGTTGAAGCAATGGATCAACAAACTCAATGTGACTGCCAAGCGTCAATATAGCACCAACTTATACAGTGATTTTCCCAATTCTGCCTTGAAAATTCCAGTGATTGACCCTACCTTTTCTGAGGAATCAAAGGAAATGAATGCCTATCAAGTGATTAATTTTTATTTTGACCTCATGTTTGAAAAGCACGAAAATTTATACGCTTTTGGCGAAGATGTGGGGCAAATAGGAGATGTGAATCAGGGCTTTGCAGGTTTGCAGGAAAAATATGGTAAAGAACGAATTTTTGATACTGGGATTCGGGAATGGACGATTGTAGGGCAAGCTATTGGGATGACTATGAGAGGTTTGCGTGTGATTGCTGAAATTCAGTACCTTGATTACCTTCTATATGGTTTAGTGCCACTTTCGGATGATTTGGCAACACTTACTTATCGAACAAATGGTATCCAAAAAGCGCCTGTCATTATTCGTACAAGAGGACATAGATTAGAAGGGATATGGCATTCTGGTTCTCCAATGAGTCTTTTATTGAGTTCACTTAGAGGACTTTACTTGTGTGTACCTCGCAATTTTGTACAAGCAGCAGGAATGTACAATACCTTGCTTCAATCGGATGATTCTGCTGTCTTAATAGAGTGCTTAAATGGTTATCGGTTGAAGGAAACGCTACCTGACAATATGGGAGATTATACGGTTCCGTTGGGAAAAGTGGAGGTTTTGCAGGAAGGAACTGATGTTACTTTGGTGACTTATGGATCTTGTGTACGCATTGCAGAAGCAGGTATAAAATTATTGATGCAAAAAGGTATTTCAGTAGAATTGATTGATGTGCAAACACTTTTGCCTTTTGACCTTGACCATCAAATCGTTCAGTCCCTTCAAAAAACAAACCGTATTGTATTTTTGGATGAAGACGTTCCTGGAGGAGCTGCTGCATATATGATGCAGGAGGTTTTAGAAAAACAAAAAGGTTATTTCTATCTCGACTCTGCTCCTCAAACATTGACAGCCAAAGCTCATCGGCCTGCTTATGGTTCTGATGGTGATTATTTTAGTAAACCAAATGCGGAGGATGTTTTTGAAGTGATATATGAAATAATGTATGATGCCGAACCGAATCGGTTTGAGGGGGAGTTATGATGTGAGTGAATTTTCAAATCATCCCCTCATCTGCAAAACTATAATATCCCATATCCGTTACAATTACATGGTCTAATACATTTATCTCCAACACTTTTCCAGCTTCTACCATTTTTTTGGTCAATGTAATGTCTGCTTGACTTGGGCGTAGATTGCCCGAAGGATGGTTGTGGGCGAGAATAATTCCCGAAGAAGTATGCTCCAAAGCACGTTTGAAAATAAGTTTGACATCTGCCACTGTTCCTGCAACACCCCCACTACTAATTCGCTCTGTGCTTGTAATTTTGTTGGCACGATTGAGGAAAATCACCCAAAATTCTTCGTGTGGTAAATCTGCAATCTTAGGATGTAGCAATTCAAAAGCATCATTGCTACCCTTGATTTGTTTTCTTTCTTTGGCAATACTGGCCCGACGCCTACGTCCCAATTCCAATGCCGCTATAATGCTGATAGCTTTTGCCTCACCGATGCCCTTGTAGTTTTTGATAAAGTCCTCAATGTTTTTTTTGCCCAATTCATTGAGGTTGTAATCCATATCCCTCATAATGCGTTTACACAAATCCACTGCCGTTTCTTCTCTCGAACCCGAACCAATCAAAATTGCTAACAATTCGGCATCCGATAAGGCTTGTTTGCCTTTCAGCATTAATTTTTCTCTTGGTCGGTCTTCGACTGCCCATGAGGTGATGGCGAGTTTGTGGTTTAGTTTTTCCATGGAGGTAAATGTACATAAAAAGGGCATATCTAACAAATAGATATGCCCTTTTTGATCAATCAATTAACTGACCAATTAGAGGCTTATGCCAAAGAGTTGATATGCTTTGCCAACTTAGATTTGAGGTTGTTTGCTTTACTTTTGTGCCAAGTGCTGTGCTTCGCTAGTTTGTCAATCATACCCGCTACTTTTGGAAACAATTCCTCCGCTTCTGCTTTATCAGTAGCTTCTCTCAGTTTTTTGATGGCATTACGAGTCGTTTTTTTGTAATAACGATTGTGCAATCTTTTCTTCTCTGCCTGTCTAATTCTTTTCTTTGCCGATTTATGATGTGCCATAAGTCTATTTATCTATTTTTATTGTTATGTTTGTATCAAATTGAACGCTTAAAATAGCTTTTTTGATTTTAGAACCGCAAATATACAAATTGTATAGGACTTACAAAAGGTTTACATTTGCTAATAAATTTTAGGTTACATGAAAAAATACTATTTCCTGCTTTTTTTGGGCTTCTTTTGCGTGCAAAGTGCTTTTGCTCAGCAAGATGCACAGTACACACAATATATGTTCAATACTTTGGTTATTAACCCTGCTTATGCAGGAAGTAGAGATGTGGTGAGTATTTTAGGCATTTATCGCAATCAATGGGCTGGTTTTGATGGTTCCCCTACGAGTATTGCCGCAAGTATCCACAGTCCAATTTGTGAAAAAATTGGCTTGGGTTTGTTTTTAGAATCAGATAAGATTGGTGTGCATCAACGGCTAAGTCTTTATTCTGCCTATTCCTACAAAATTGCACTTGGAAGTGGGTTATTGTCTTTGGGACTTCAAGCGGGGGTGCTTCAATATACTTCAGATTGGTCGGAGTTGCCGGATGTTTTAGATCCAGATGATCCCAATTTTGCAGCAGATAACAGTAAAGTTCTACCCAATTTTGGATTGGGCATTTATTATTATACAGAGCAGTACTTTGTTGGCGTGTCCGTACCCCATTTGCTAGATAGTGGCCTTGATGACATTAGTGAGTTGGCGGTTTATGACCGACATTATTGGTTGACTGCTGGAGTCGCTATTCCCATCAATGAGACTTTAAAAATTCAACCTTCTTTGTTGGTCAGAATGGTGCCTTCTATTGCGCCTATTAACGTAGATGCGAATGTCAGCTTGATTATCAATGATATATTTAGAGTGGGGCTAGGGTATAGAAGTAGTCAAGCTGCTTTGTTTATGCTTGAATACCAACAGGATAAACTGCGTATAGGTTATTCGTTTGACCTAGATTTATCCAGTTTTGCAGACCAACATTCCGGTACTCATGAAATCATGGTGGGATTGGATTTGCCAAAAAACAAATTGCAGAAAGTACAAAGCCCTCGATTTTTTTGAGATAAAAGGATAATATACGTGATATGAGAAACTTATGAAAAATACAGCTTCCTTCAATAGCTCCTATTTGGTTGCAGCTTTGTTGATATTAGTAGGATCTATTGGTTTTTCTGCAAAAGCAGTGATGGTGAAATTGGCCTATCGTTATGGTATAGATAGTATTTCTTTGCTGGCTCTCAGGATGTTGTTTTCTCTTCCTTTTTTTTTGGTAATTGCCTACTGGTCAAACCGTAGAATGACTCAAACCTATGTTCTCAATAAAAGAGATGGTGCTTATATTTTATTATTTGGATTGATGGGATACTATCTCGCCAGCCTTTTTGATTTTATTGGTCTTCAATATATTACAGCAAGTTTAGAGCGACTTGTGTTGTTCATTTATCCGACCTTGGTAGTGATTCTCTCTGCCATTTTTTTGAAGCAAAAAATCTATACACGCCAATATTTAGCTTTATTGTTAACCTACATTGGTATTGGGATGGCTTTTTTTGATAAAGGAAACGTGAATGAGGAAAGTCAGATTTGGTTGGGGGCTTTTTGGGTATTTATGTCTGCATTGAGTTATGCAATTCACCTTATAGGAAGCGGTAATTTATTGCCAAGAGTAGGCACTTTGCGCTATACTTCTTTGGTTATGATGATTGCTTGCATTGCAGTTTTGTTGCACAATGCGGTGGTGAATCAACTACAACTTTTTGATTTTGCACCACAAGTCTATGTATTGGGAATAATGATGGCTGTTTTTTCTACTGTTTTACCTTCTTTTTTATTCATGCAAGGAATCAAAATCATTGGATCAAGCAATGCCTCTATTATTGGCAGCATCGGGCCGATTTCTACGGTTGCGTTGGCCTATCTATTTTTGGATGAACGATTGGGATGGCTGCAATGGGGAGGGACTTTTTTAGTGATTGTGGGAGTATTAATGATCAGTTTGCAGAGAAGAAAAGCGCATAAAATTGTATAAAAACTTGCCTTTTCTTTTGCATTTTTCCTGCAAAAAGTGGTAGATTTATTGTCAGATATAAAGGAATTCCGTTAATAAACTTGTTATTTTTGTTTGCTTTATATTTTAAAATTTAAATTATACAGATATTGGAATAGAGTTCATTTATGTAATTTTTTGATAAATAAAAAAATATACTCAATACAAGTATTAAATGAAGATTAAAATGACAATAAAAGCAATATCAAACGGTACAATCATTTTCTAATAAACCAACAGTAACCTGTTGGTTGTATTGCGTTCCTAAAAAACTTGTTACCCTAAATTTAATATTTATGCAAATTCTAAAATTACTTACAGTTATTTTTTTTATTTTTTTTGTGCAAGAGGCTTATTCACAAGGTTGTGTAGCAATTAGAGGAAATTCAAGTTGCAGTGCAATGCAGGGAAGTTCTTTCAATCTTATGAAAGGAGAATTTCTCTCTCAGACAGGACTAAGACACTTCAAATCCTTCCGTCATTTTAGAGGTGCTACTGAAGAAACAAATCGGGTGGAAGATGGAACCGAAGTAATCAATCGCTCTTATTTTTTGGACTTGTCCTTGAGTTACGGTATAACAGATAGGTTGTTTGCCAATGTGGTTCTGCCATTTGTTTTTCACAACCGTTCTTCTATGTACGAACATGGAGGTAATCCGCCAAATGGGTTGGGAGAAAGACATGAAACTGCCTCAAAAGGTTTATCTGATATGAGATTGGGTTTGGGCTATTGGCTATTAAAACCTAATAGTCGACAATTTAATTATTCTGTAGGCTTAGGTATAAAATTGCCCACAGGTAAATACGATTACACCGATACTTTCTACAATCAAGGAGAAAACAGAGATGAAAACATTGAGTCAGTTGTGGATCAATCTATCCAACCTGGTGACGGCGGAACTGGACTTACAGTAGAAATGCAAGGCTATCATTCATTGTCTCATGCTTTTATGATTACTGCCAATGTATTTTACCTTTTCAATTATCAGGATACCAACGGTGTGCTTACTCGGAATGGAAGAAGTGAATTTTCTTGTCCAGATCAGTTTGGGCTTAGAGCTGGAGTAAATTATACTAGTATGTATGGCTTCAATGCCTACTTGGGAGCAAGAATGGAGGGTGTGCCTTCAGATGATTTGATTGGAAACAGTTCGGGCTATAGAAGACCTGGATATGTAGTTTCGGTGGAGCCAGGTATTGGATATTTCAAAAATAACTATTCGCTTAACCTCAATGTTCCTATTGCAGTAAAGCGAAACAGAACACAGAGCTACGAAGATAAAGAACGAACCATTCAAACAGGTGTGTATCAGCATGGAGATGCTGCTTTTGCAGATTACTTACTAAACGTTAGTTTTTCTTATCGATTTGGAGGGCATCATAAACTTCCCGAAAATTCTAATATAAATTAGGATAGATAGAAGACTTTGGTAAAATGATGGGACAAGGCTTTTGAAGTTTAACCTAATTGTTTGTTTTCTATGTGTGGTAGTACAAACTTCAAAAGTCTTTTATTTGTTTTAGCGAAAATTTATTTAACCCAACTTGCAGATTGTAGTTAGATGATAACCAAATGGTTGTTTTTGGAGGATTCGTTTTTAGGGGAACACAAATTCTTTATATAAAAGCTTCCTTTTCGTAATACAACACTCTACAATTCTTTATTAGACATACAAAGATATTAATTGTTAACGTAAATTGGAATAATGAAAGTAGAATTATTTTTTACACTTTAAGTTAAGTAAAGTTCAAACATATAAATATGTAGTCCCCGAAAACTTGCACGATATTGATAATAAATGATTTTTCAAACAATTACATATATTTAGGCGCAAGTTGGGTTAAACCTTATTGTGGAGTGAAATAACAGTTCTAATAAAAAAAAATAGTGTTTAATCAATCATTTATCACTTGTAAATCTACATACTGATCATTTCTTTGAAGCACCTCTACTGCTTTTAGATAAGCATGACTGCATTGATTGTCAATTTTGTAATAGCTTGATAATCCCCAAATATTTTGAGCGATATCTGCCTTTATTTTGTTTTTTAGTAATTCCTTGACTTTCTTAAATTCTTCTTCATCGTGTTTGATTCTCTCTAAGACAGCAAAGGCTGTAAATTCATGTAAGGTGCGGTTATCAATCCGAAAAGTATTGTAAAAATCATCTGCATTTTCATATCTGGAGATAATTTTATTACGATTTTCATTTATATACTTCAATGCAAAATGATTGATAACACTTCCGTACATCAAACTCTTAAAATAGGGACTTTGAAGTAGTGTATCTATAGGTACAAAAACGTCTGGGGTGATGCCACCACCACCATATACTACTCTATGAGTTGTTTTTGTATAGTATTTTTCGGTATCATTGACAGCTATTTTATCCGCCGACAGCATTTCTCCATTTTGATAGCGACTGGCAATATCGTTGTAATACTCTGTTTTGCTTTCTTTATATGGTTTTTGGATTGAACGACCAGAAGGTGTGTAATAATGAGCAATGGTAAGTCGAATGGCCGATCCATCAGAAAGATTAAATGGTTTCTGAACCAAGCCTTTGCCGAAAGAACGACGACCAATAATTAAGCCTCTATCCCAATCTTGAATCGCTCCAGCCACAATTTCGCTGGCAGATGCTGAACCTTCATTTATCAACACTACCAATTTGCCTTCTTCAAAAGCACCTCTTGAAGTAGCTTTATATTCTTTTGTGTCAAAAGTGCGTCCTTGTGTATAAACTATCAGCTGGTCTTTTGAAAGAAAATCATCAGCTAATTGAACAGCAGCGGTTAGATAACCTCCGCCATTGTTTCGCAGGTCAAGTATCAAACTTTCCATGCCCTGTAACTTCAATTGGCCAATAATCTTTCGGAATTCTTGAATAGTAGTTGCAGAAAACTTATTGATGCGTATATAACCAATAGTAGGAGATTCCATATATGCGGCTTCAACACTGTAAAGCGGAATTTTTTCTCTAATAATGTTGAAGTGTAATACACTTTTTACATTGTCACGATGAATTCCCACATCAACTCCAGAACCTTTCACCCCTCTCAGTTTTTCAACAACCTCTTTGTTGCTAAGCCCCAAACCCACAACGGTTTCATGCCCAATACTTACTATTTGATCTCCAGGTTTCAGACCTGCTCTCTCAGCGGGGCCATCATTGATAGTGGAAATTATAATAATAGTGTCACGCAAAATATCAAAACGAATACCGACACCTTCAAAATTTCCTTCCAAAGGCTCACGCATTTTACTGTATTCATCAGCAGGAATGTAAACAGAGTGAGGGTCAAGCTCTTGAAGCATAGCAACAATCGCATTTTCAGATGCTTTTTTTACATCAATATTCTCTATATACGAGTCATTTAATATTTCTATTACACTTTCTAATTTAGCAATAGCACTTCCAACCTCTTGTTCATCGACTTGAGCTTGGATAGAAGAGAAAAAGCATAGTAATGCGAAGAGAGTGGTGTAATATCTCAATACTGGCATATGTGTGTTTAAATTTGGTACTACAATATACTATATTTTCATAGTAATGTAAAAAAAAGGAAACGCAAACTTTAAAATTTATTTTTCCACATCATTGATTCGACGGGTTTGATTGTTCTGTTAGTATATTTGGCATTTACTTTTTTGTAATACAAATTGTCTACATTTCCTTTTATGTCAAAATAAATCAATTGTCCAATAGGCATTCCTGCATATACCCTCACTGGTTGGATACAAGAAATCTCCAATGTCCATGTATTACAAAAACCAACATCACCTTTACCTGCAGTAGCGTGTATAATGATACCTAAACGTCCAATACTAGATTTGCCTTCTAAAAAAGGAACATGACGGTGGGTTTCGGTATATTCCTCGGTAACTCCTAAATACAAAGTCCCAGGCTGCAATAAAAACCCCTCTTCAGGATGGATTATTATTTCTTCAATAGGATTGTGCTTCCTGCTATCAAGCACTCGGTCTTTGTAAGTACACAAATATCGCCCCAAATGTACATCATAAGAGTTCGTACCCAAGCAATCTAGACGAAATGGCTCTACCACAATATTGCCTTCTTCAATTTCTTTTAGGATTTCTGTATCTGTTAATATCATCGTAATTTACAACTAGTTATATGATTGAGGAAAAAATAACAAAATTAGATTTTCTTTGCTGAAGGTGAAAGATAAAAAATAATAAATTAATTATGATGATAAACTGAATTCAGAAATAGAATATTTTCCGTTTTTTCAATCGAATTTTAGTTTTGGTGGTCAAACCAGTTATTTCGTAGTCAAGCTTATATTATATTTTTTACATTTAAAAATCTTGGTTGTTTCAAAAAATAACTAAAATTTTTAATTCGATATGTTTAAAAATATTAAAATCAATTCTTTATTACAATAAATACTTTTTTTCTAATACTATTGAATACTGTTCAAAGGTAATCAGGGTACAATCGCTACGTTATTTTGAAAAAAAAGTTACACTTTTTTATGAAAAAATTGTCAAATAACATAAAAATATGTATTTTTGCATTGAAAGGATAATCGAAAGATTACTTTTCAATAGATTTGGGTGGATTTAGTCACTTCGGGATGCGGAGAGCATTTGTTCTCCGCTCTCGTTGTGCAAATCAAAAAAGCCCTTAAGTTCTTGTTTACGCAAACAAGCATACATACATCTCTACTTATAAATTTACCAAATAATAACTCTCTGTTGCCTCAATTTTCAAAGGCAACTTTTTTATTGTAGGTAAATCTCTACTAGTCCTCCAACTATCATCCTTCCCGAATCCATTTACTATAAACGTATTTATTGCGTTTATGGATGTGTACTTTCTACTAATGGGAAATTTTTCTATAGTTTTAAATAAAAACGTGGGAACTGTTTTTATTAAACAAAATTGAAAAAATCGTAGAAGGTTATGATTCATTACATATTGATAGACAAAGTAGGTGCTTTGTCTTCCAACGATTTTCTATTGAAGGTTTTGATGCCTTATGCCAAAGAAAATTTAGCTGATTATATATACAACCACATTCACACAACCTACTTATGGAAATATTTGGCTGAAGCCAAAAAGACCATAACCAAGGAAGAAGGTGCAGAACCTACGAATGGGGAGTTGATAGACATACTTCTTTATTGGATTGATACCCAGCGACAACATCCTGCAATACAGTTTTTGCAATCCGAAATCTGGAGGAAGGGCTACACTACTGGACAATACCACGAACATATTTATGAGGATGTACCCAAGGTACTCAAACAATGGAGTGGAGCAGGTATTCCAGTAGGTATATATACTGATAAAACGATAGAATCCATTCAATCGATATTGGAGCATACACGATATGGAAACCTCAATCCTTATATAAGTAACTGCTTTGACCGAGAAATAGGAGAGAACCATGAAGTCTATACCTATCAAAAAATAGAAAGAGTTTTGGGGATCCCCGCTAATCAGATTTTGTTCTTATCAATTGACGAAATTGCTTTAAATACAGCAAAAATGGTAGGATTAAAAACCATTCAATTCCTAAGACCTGGAATACAACCTACTCATAAACATCAATATGTCAAAGAATTTTCGCAAATAAATATACTGCATGAATTAAGAAATATCAAATCAATTTCCAGAAAATAGGGTTATCATTATTGCTTTTCGCCTTTTGTTAACCCAAGAACCCTCTTCAAGAACCCTCTTACACAAACCATGGAAAAATATAAGGATATGGTTTTCACCTTCAATAGTTGAAGCCGTATCCTTTTCTTATTTCATACACCACTCATCTTCATATTTTACCTGATAAAAAGACGATAACTCCTTCAAATTTTTGCCTCCCATATATCGAGGGCTGTGTTCATTCTGATGCCACCAAACCTTTGCTTTCCCCATAAACCTTGCCTTTCGAATAGGTAAAGGAGGATGGGAAGAAAAATAATCACGCAAAACATTCAACTCCTTCTCATTGTGCTGTATCATTTCATTATCATGAAGATACTTTTCTAACTGCCCAAATGCACCTCCCACTCCACGAGGATCGTATTTTGTTTGTAGCATCAATGAATACGCATATTCATCCGCCTCATTTTCTTGTGTTTTGCTATAAGAATGTCGCAATAAAACCGAATTGGCAAAATCAGCCAGTTTTCCCAAAGGTTTTGCTTCTATCTTCTTCGATGCCAACTCGTATTTCACCGCATCCAAACAATGTCCTTTTTCGATATGTCCCATTTCATGCGCCAAAACCGAAACCAACTGCGCCTCATTCTCCATAATATCCAAAAGTCCATTGGTTACCACAATAATTCCTCCAGGCAAAGCAAAAGCATTGGGCATAGATGAATTCCATAAAAACACTTGATAGTCAAATGTCTTTTTCTTATAAATTTGCAGACTATCCATTAGATAATTGAGGTACACAGACTTCAAACTATCGGCTTCACCATAAGTGCCATGTATATAATTTACTGCAATTGCTTCGCCGTACAAGGCTTCATCTACATCCTTGATAGACATCATTTTACCAAGTGTATGGTCAATTGCTTTGATTGGTTTGCCCACTCTTTCAAAAGCAGGAGCAAGTGTAACATTCACAGGAGGTTGTATTTTTTGTAAGTATAAAAATACAATCAAAGTACCGCCAATAAATGTCAGCAAGAATAAGGTCAAGAAGCGGAATTTGGACATAGCGAAATAGTATAAATCGAGTCAAAAAAAAATAAAAATAAGCATTTTAATTTACCTTCGTAGGTGGATAGTCAAAAAAGGAATTGAATTTATCTCTCCAATCAAAGCTACTATTTGTATCACCATCAAATAAATGCACATACATGAACTCCAAAAAAAATATCTTCCATCTTCCACCAACTTCAAAAGAAGAACTTTTTGAAACCCTACTTCAAAACACGGAAAGAGATATACTCATAGAGCGCATTATTTCAACAGGGCAAACAACCCCTGAAAACGAATGGTATGACCAGACAAAGTCCGAATGGGTCGTATTGTTGCAGGGAAAAGCAACTTTGTTGTTTGATGATACAGATGGCGAAACAATGAAATTGAAGGAGGGAGATTCGGTTTTCATTGCAGCTAGGCGCAAACATCGGGTGATATACACCAGTATAGAACCGCCTTGTATTTGGCTTGCCGTTCATTTTTAAATTCCTCTAACGACCCCTAAACATTTCCCCTACTCATAGCTTTTAATGTAATATCTTGGTATCTTTGTGCTTTATACCAAAAAACAATAATTTGGAAGCATTCTTATTAAAATTGCAGAAATTAAAAGCCTTCATCCAACAAAAGTTACAATACTTTCAGGAGAATTACCCCCGACTTGCTAAACTAACAAAAGGTATAGCTATTGCGATGCTTGTTGGGTGGATATTGGTGGTAGGCTTAATTTTGGCTGTTTATTTTGAAGCCTTTGAAAAACTTCCACATACAGTAGATTTACAACAGATTGACAATGCACAAGCCTCCGAGATTTATGCAGAAGGCAATGTATTGATTGGCAAATATTATGTCGAGAACCGTACTTCAATGACCCTCGACAATATCTCACCCAATGTGATCAATGCTTTGATTGCTACTGAAGATGTACGTTTTTACAAACATGGAGGCATAGATTTCATTGGTTTGATTCGAGTTGCCTTCAAGACCCTTTTGCTACAAAAAGAAAGTTCAGGCGGAGGTAGTACCATCAGCCAGCAATTGGTCAAAAATTTATATCCACGACAGAGACATGGATTGTTTACACTACCTGTCGGGAAAATCAAAGAAATGATTGTTGCTCAACGCATTGAAGCAATGTATCCCAAGGATAAAATATTGGAATTGTACCTCAATACAGTTCCATTTGGTGGTAATGTGTTTGGTATTGAAGCGGCTGCAAAACGATTTTTCAGGAAAACAGCAGGAGATTTGCAAGCACAAGAAGCTGCTTTGTTAATCGGAATGTTGAAGGCTACTACTTACTACAATCCCCGACTTCACTCAGAACGTGCCAAAGACAGAAGAGATGTGGTTCTTGGGCAGATGGCAAAATACGACTATCTCACTGCCGAAGAAGCTGAAAAATACAAGGCTCTGCCACTGAAACTCAACTATACAAGTGAAAATCACAATGAAGGATTGGCCACCTATTTTAGAGAGCAACTTCGATTAGAGTTGGTGGAATGGTGCAAAAAACACCTCACACCAGATGGTCGTCGTTACAATCTTTATACCGATGGTCTGAAAATTCATACAACTCTCAATGAAACCATGCAAAGGATTGCAGAAGAAGCCGTTGAAGAACACATGACTGAGCTTCAAAACATCTTCAACAAGCATTGGGATGGCAAAATGCCGTGGGGAAATGATACCGATTTGGTGGATTTGGCAGTGAGGAAGTCGGATAGGTACAGTAATTTGAGAGCATCGGGATTATCACCAGAAGATGCTTTGAAGACCTTTGAAGTACCCCGTGAAATGAGCATTTTTCATTGGGAAGGCAATCGAGATACCGTTTTGACTCCTTTGGATTCCGTCAAATATTACATTCAATTTTTACATGCAGGTTTTTTGGCGATGCAGCCTTCAACTGGTAAAATAAAAGTATGGGTAGGAGGGATTAAGCACCGTTATTTCAAATACGATCACATCACTTCAACCCGACAAGTAGGTTCTACCTTCAAACCCTTAGTCTATGCAAATGCGCTTGAAAGTGGGATTCCGCCCTGCGAATACATCGAAAACTACCAACGAACCTATGAACTCTACGATGATTGGACACCAGGAAATGCAGATGGAGAATACGGTGGTCAATACTCATTGATGGGAGGTCTGGTCAATTCTATCAATACTGTTTCGGCAGAGTTGATTATGATTTCGGGCATTGACAAGGTAGTAAACCTCGCCAAAGCAATGGGCGTAAAATCAGAGATTCCCGAAGTGCCTTCTTTGGCTTTGGGAACAGCAGAATTGTCACTCATGGAAATGGTGGAGGTGTATGGAACGTTTGCCAATTTGGGTAAACACATTCTCCCTGTTTACTTGGAATGTATTGAAGACCGAAACGGAAATGTAATTGCAAGTTTTGAGGATAGCGTAGCACCTGCCGATACGTTGGCATTTTCGGAAGCTACGGCGTATGAGATGCAAAGAATGTTGCAAGAAGTGACCAAAAGAGGAACAGCAACAAGGCTGCGAACTAGATACAAATTGTGGACAGACATTGCAGGGAAAACAGGTACAACCCAAGACCAGACAGATGGGTGGTTTATGGGCTTTACACCTGATTTGGTGGCTGGTGTGTGGGTAGGAGGTGCGGACAACCGTGTTCGTTTCCGAAGTTTGAGCATGGGACAGGGAGCAAGTACTGCATTACCTATTTTCGGTAAATTCTTTCAGAAACTCTACGAAACATCAGAATTTAAACCGTGGGAGAAATCTTACTTCAAAGCTCTGCCCGACACCCTTGATTGGGCGATGGACTGTCCGATGTTTATTCCAAGTGACTCTATTTATTACGATACTATTTACTTCGACAACAATACATATAGCATCATTCCTGTCAATACAAGGCATCAGCGAGGTGGCTATATCGTTCCTGGTGTGCAGATTGACAATGGCATCGAATATCGGAATGGGCGCAAATATGCGACTGAACCAATTATTTTGCAGTATGAGCCAGTTTCACCAGAAGCAGATACCTCAAATAACAACAATTATTCTCCTCAAACCAATCCTCCTATCAATGAAGGTCGCAATGAAAATGAGGATGAAGGCGGTAACTTGTTTATTCCTGATTCAGAAGGAGGTAGTTCATCCTCAAATGGCGGTTAATGTATGATAGTCCTTTTCTCTAGTGATTCTCTTCAAAATATTTTAGGAGTTTTTGAACTGAAACTAGGTAAAAGTGCGTTTAAGTATTGACTATCTAAATTATATTACTAATATTTTTGATGCTCGCCAAGACCCAGATAAAATATTGAATATGAGGCTTGATTCCTAACATTGAGCAAAACAAATTACAAGTGGAGACAAAGAACTTATCAGACGATTACGAAGAATTTGCCAAACGTTATCTAGACAAAGTAAAGCCTAAGAAATCTAAGCAGCCAAACAATAACAAACGCTTCAATATCAACTTCAAGAAAATATTGAAGTACTTAGGCATATTTTTTCTGTTGGGTTGTTTTGCCATTTTGATGCTGTATTTCATGGTATTAAGTGGTAGTTTTGGAGAGATTCCCAGTCAAAACGAATTGAAGGCAATCAAAAATGCCAATGCTTCAGGAATTTACACTGCTGACAACAAACTCCTCGGCAAATATTATATTCAAAATCGAACAGAACTTCAATATAGTGACATTGCGCCTTCTGTTGTCAATGCTTTGGTCGCTACTGAAGATGCCCGTTTTTATGAGCACAGCGGCATTGACTATCGCAGCTTGGGGCGTGTGGTGGTAAAAACCATCTTGTTGCAGAAAGAAAAATCAGGTGGTGGTAGCACCATCAGCCAACAACTTGCCAAAAATCTCTATCCCAGACAAGATTTTCCTATCATTGGCATTGTCATCAACAAGATGCGGGAAATGATTGTAGCACAACGATTGGAGGATATTTACAACAAAGAAGACCTACTCACGCTCTACTTGAATACCGTTCCTTTTGGCGGCAATGTGTTTGGCATTGAAGCAGGAGCGCAACGGTTTTTTAATACTTCTGCAAAAAAATTGAAGCCCGAACAAGCAGCCGTTTTGATAGGTATGTTGAAAGCTACAACGAGTTACAATCCCCGCTTGTATCCTGAAAAATCGTTGGCAAGGCGCAATGTAGTATTGGATCAAATGTTGAAATACGGCTATTTGGGGGAAGAGGCTACGGCTGCATTGAAGGAAAAACCACTGGAAATCAACTACAATGCAACAACTCACAATGAAGGTTTGGCAACATATTTTCGAGAATATTTGAGGCAAGAATTGAACAAATGGTGTAAAACCCATCAAAAACCCGATGGAACAAATTACAACATTTACACCGATGGTTTGAAGATTTACACAACAATTGATTCTCGTATGCAAAAATATGCAGAGTTGGCGATGGAAGAACACCTCAAAGATCTGCAAAAAGTGTTTGACGCACACTGGAAAGACCAAAAACCGTGGGGCAAAAATTCGAGTTTGATTGAGTTTGCAGTAAAACAATCTCCTCGATACAAGCAATTGAAAGATAATGGCTTAGACTGGAAAGAAATCAACAAGATTTTTGCTACACCTGTCGAAATGGAGATTTTCACATGGGAAGGAGAAAAAACAACAAAAATGAGTCCTTTGGATTCTGTGGCACATTACCTTCAATTTCTTCATGCAGGACTGCTGAGTATGGAAGCCAAAACGGGCTATGTGCGTGCTTGGGTGGGAGGTATAAATCACAAATATTTTCAATATGACCATGTTACTTCAACCCGACAAGTAGGTTCAACTTTTAAGCCAATTGTGTATGCTGCTGCTTTGGAAAGCGGTAGAAATCCCTGTGAATTTATCGAAAATATTCAAAGAACGTATCCGACTGAAGACAACTGGACTCCTGGAAATGCGGATGGTGAGTATGGTGGTCAATATTCTATGCAAGGTGGTTTGGTGAAATCGGTGAACACCATTTCGGCAGAATTGGTATGGCAAACAGGTGTGCCGAAAACCATCAAATTGGCACACGATATGGGAGTGAAAAGCAAACTTCCTGATGGACCTGCAATTGCGCTTGGTGCGGCAGATATTTCACTGCTGGAAATGGTATCGGTTTACAGCACTTTTGCCAATCGGGGACTTGTGGCAGAGCCTGTTTATTTGCTCAAAATTGAAGATGCTGAGGGTAATTTGGTGGCTGATTTTCGCAAACCTGCCAGCAAAAATTGGGTGCTAAAAAAAGAAACCGCAGACATGATGGTGGAAATGATGCGAAATGTGGTGAATATGGGAACGGCACAGCGATTGAGAGGCAGCAAGTATGGCATTAAAACGGATGTGGCAGGAAAAACGGGTACTACTCAAGATAATACGGATGGTTGGTTTATTGGATTTACTCCTGAATTGGTTACGGGTGTTTGGGTCGGTGGTGAAGCACGACAGATTCGTTTTAGAAGCCTGCAATTAGGGCAAGGAGCAAATACTGCCTTGCCTATTTGGGCGAAATACATGCGGAAAATATATGCAGATGGAGGTTTTGATAAATTGGAGCAGGCTACTTTTGCTAGCTTGAACGATTCTCTGGCTTTTGTGATGGCTTGTCCTATGTTTATTCCCGAATTTGATTCTTTGTTGGTTGAAATCGAACCTGATTCGTTGGGCATAGATCGAGAGACCTTGTTCAAATTGGAACGCCAAAAAGACAAAGACTTGAGAAAAGCAGAAAAGGAGGCTGAAAAGGAAGAAAAACGATTGGAACGAGAACGCAAAAGAGAAGAAAGAAAGGAAGAGGGTAAGGAAAATGTGTTTGACCATTTGCGGAATATATTTGGGAAAAAGAAGAAAGACTAGCACGACAAAAATCAAAAACGTGGTAGTTCTTTAATCACTATTGGGCAAATCAAACTTCAAATATCGTTTATCATACATAGAACCACCTTTTTGATATACCACATAGTTTAGTGCAAATTGTACTAGGTCAGTCACCTTCCAATCATTAGAAGTATCTTTCTTTAGTTGGATAAAGTATTGAATATCAATTCTTTTTCATAAAAATGGTTTGAATAATGGCATTGTTACTATTCAAATATTTGTAGAAATTAAATGATTAAAGAACAATATCAATTGAAGTACGCATCCTTGAATGATGCGAAAAATCGTCTTCTTGGGAGTAGGCTATCAGAAGTGTAAAAGGTTTATCTTTCAGCAAATCATAATGGTATTTGTCCAGCGAATCAGCATTTATAGAAAACCGAATAGTAGTTCCTGAATTATCTTCTTTGCCTTCAATATTCGATAGGTGATTTGTGCCGCCCATGCTTTCTACTGTCTGGTGGTCGCCAAAACCCACGATGTACCGATCGCTAACCGTAATTCCGTTTTCCACTTTGCCCATGATGAGGTTATTACCTACCAATTGTGATGTTTCATTGAAGCCAATCGCTACCCACCCTTTTGTTGGTGCAAAGACTTCAAAATCAACTTTATCACCGTTGATTTGCCAACAGATTTTCATGCCGTTTTTTTCAATTTGTTTCACTGGATTAAAATTTGCAGGTATAGTTGCCATTAATCCATACAAGGTGATTAAAAAAAGAGAGAATGTTTTCATGTTATATTGTTTAATCAATTATTGATACATCAATTTTTAGTGCAAAAAAATTTTCTAACTAAAATTATCGAATATTTTTACCAACATTTTGGAGAGATTATCCAATTCTGCTGCTGCGATGCCCTCCATTCCTTTAGCTCTGATATTAACTGCCAATGGTAAGATTTTACCAATCAATAACTTGCCAGAATCAGTAGTATATAACTCATAGGTTCTTCTATCATTGGGCATACTTCTTCTTTCTACCCAAGTTTTTCGCTCCAAAACATCCAATATTCGAGTGACAGAAGCGGGTTCTTTGAAGCATTTTTTGGCGAGTTCAATTTGATGAATGCCCTCGTTTTCATGGATGCTTTTCAACACTACCCATTGATCACCTGTGAGGTCAATTCCTTCTTTTTTGAAGCAATCATTCTTGTATTTTTTGAATTGCTTGTAGGCTTTTTCCAAGTGAAAAAGGTAAATTTCATTTAAGTTTTGATGCTCCATATTGTTTCGTTGACTTATTAAACGTTGATTTATCAACAAAATTAAAATAAAAAATAGAGACTTCCAAAAAAACTTTTGATTTGCTCTATCCCTACTTCAAATCTCCAAATTTAGCGATATTTGAGGTTTTGAGCGTAAAATCTTCTTTTATAATGAGTGATACTCCGAATTCCTCCAAAAAGAGCAATCCAACCCTGAAAATATTTTTAGGATTGGTTGGTTTTCTATTGCTGTTCTTATTTTTTGTCAATCAAAACAGTCAGTCAGGTGGTGAAAAATCGAATACCACCGCCACTTCAAAATCAACGAATCAAAATCAAACAACTCAACCTTCAACAAATGACCCATTGAAGCGAATGAACGAAGAAGGTGCGGCATTGTTGGAGAACGGAAAATTGGAGGAAGCATTGGCTGTTTTCACCAAAGCTGCAAAAGAATTTCCAGATGCACCCGCTCCACTTCACAACATTGGCATTGTGTATGGTAAGAAGCAAGATTGGAAAAATGCTATTTTGTATTATCAAAAAGCCATTGCATTGAAGAGTGATTTTGAGGCTGCTCATTACAGCTTAGGAGTGGTTTATCAAACAATCAATGAGAAACAAAAAGCAATGGAAGCTTTTGAAGAATTGGTAAAAATTGCGCCCAATGATAAAAAAGGGCATCTACACTTGGGTATTCTCTACGATGAAAAAAGGCAGTTTGATAAAGCCCTGCAACAGTATCGTCAAGCCATTGCAGCTGATCCAAAATATTATACAGCGTACTACAATATTGGCAACACTTTTTTGGAAACCAAACAGTTGGACTCTGCTGCTTTTTATTATCAAGGAGCAATCAAAATAAAACCTGATTATTCAAAGGCTTATGTGAATTTGGCACATGTTCTGAATCAAAAGGGAGATACTGTTACTGCACAGCAGTATTTTAGAAAGGCATTGGAGTTGGACAATTCATTGCAGGATAAGGTGAGGAAGTGAGATTGCTGTGATAGTAATCAGGAATATCAAGAAATGAATTTTAGGAAAATGGGATAAAGAAACGGAGTAACATGTGTTACTCCGTTTCTCTTAAAATTGTGTCTATCTTATTGATTATCCATTGTTTGTTTCTTCCTAGATAATTGTGTGTGGCGCTTCTAATACGCCAGCATCGCCCATTACGGCTTTTAAATCGTCAGTCCCAACGAAGGCTTCGAATTTTTCGATACTTTCCCATGAATTTATAACATAGGCTGTATTGGGTTCATTGTGCAGAGTGCCAATTGAGTAACTAAGCTCACCTGCGGCTTTTCTAATATCTGCAAAACCTTCAAATGCTTCTTTCCATTTGTTGAAATCTTGTACTTTGTGGTACATAAGTGTTTTAATCATGTTCGATTTTTTATTAAAGTTAAAAAAGCTAATATAAGATTTTTGTTTAAATAGTTGTAGTCTATTTTCAATTGACAATAGCATTTTAACTGATGTTCTGTGCAATCGGTCTATTAGTGCACAGTCACTATGAACGATTTGCATTTTTGGGGCAGTAAGTTTGGTGGTGAAACAGTTTAATACTGATATTGGGTAATGATTTGATTAAGAATGTATTGGGTGGCGTCATTTCGCACACGAACTATTTATAGCCTGATTTCTTTTTCTTTTAACTTCCTTCTTTATATTTTATCCGCCAATTCATGTAAAATCGAATCTAGGTCATCAATCATTTCGTTAACTTCTTTTTTTGTTTTGCCTTTGTTTCATGTTAAAAAATTAGAGGGTGAGAATATCTAAAATGAACATTTCTTTTCAAACAATTGAAAGAGATAGGGTTACTAAAGTTTGCTGTCGCCATATTAGGCATCAATAGTGAACTGTCGGATAACAAACTTTAAGCAGTTAGTTGTTTACGATATCACCTTATCATTCCATTATCTGTATATTTTACTGCCTCAAAATTCCTCTGATAGTAAAACTGTCTGCCAACATAGTGGTATGGTAAAAGGTTTTAGGCATTACGATAGCCGTATTGGAATCATTTTGAAGCGGTTGGTTATACATAGCTGTGTCGGGAAAAGCAGCCATTGCCAAACTATCTTGCATGTACTCAAAGTTGTTTTGGAGACTTTGCTCCATGTTGCTACCAAACCAAAAAGCAAGGGTCAACATCGCCAAGGCAATGCCCGAATTCATAGAAGAACGCACTGCAAACAAACTAGCAATGGCTACAAAAATGCTCTCCAGACCATTCCTCACCACTGATTGAGCCTCTAATTTATTTCTCAGATGGCTCTGAATAGCCGCTTTGGGGCGAAGCTTTGGGTTGATAATTGTGGCCTTTGAATAACATTGCAGTAATGCTTGGTATTGCTTGATTTGTGATTCATTGCCCAAATGTTGGAACAGGAAATCTCTTTCTGTCATATCCATTTCCTCAAAGGATTTTTCCTTCAATAGAGGTTCAATATCAAGTATGGTTTGTTTATGTTTCATGTCCGTATTTTTTAATGTTGGTAAGATGGATTATAGACCTCCAATTTTTCTGCAAGGCATTTGGTGATGTAAAACAACCTTGATTTTACTGTACCTTCCGAGCAGTTCATCACCTCGCTAATTTCCTTGATAGAAAAATGTTCTTGATAACGTAGCAAAAAAGTAGTTTGCTTGGTATCGTTCATTTGCGCCAACTCTTCGTATAGCAGCGTTTTGAAAGCATCGCAGTCCATTTGTTTGTCAATGTGTGGCAGTACAATGTCTTCCGATGTCGCATTGAAGTCACCGATATAGGCACTCCCATTTCGGCGAACCTCCAAACGGCGGTACTCATTCTTACACATATTGGAGGCAAGGGTGAAAATCCAAGTCGAAAATCGCCGACTTTCATCAAAAAGATGAGGCTTTTCGACTACCTTCAAAAAAAGGTCTTGCAAGAAATCCTGCGCCTTTTCCTCATTTTTTCCCAACATCCGATAGAA
Source organism: Chitinophagales bacterium (assembly GCA_041392475.1). Taxonomy (NCBI): domain Bacteria; kingdom Pseudomonadati; phylum Bacteroidota; class Chitinophagia; order Chitinophagales; species Chitinophagales bacterium. The sequence continues at coordinate 463,406 of JAWKLZ010000003.1, forward strand.
ATAATGCAACATTCGCTGACTGTACCTTTCGTAGAGCGTATCAAATGCTTTGGCATCGCCCAAGCGAATCCACTGCATCAATTTTTCATCGTCCGATTTTTTGTATTTGTTTTTAAAAAACATCTTGAAGATTTCGGTGTCTAATTGGCAAATTTCAAAAGGGTTTACACGCCTTGTTGAAGTAGGTTCAATTGTTTGATTAAAAAAGTCAAAATAATTTCTCCGCTTGCGCCAAACTTTCAGGCTTGCCCACATCCAGCCACGTCGAATCGTCACTAGAATAGGCCATAATCGTTTCCGTTTTTGCAGCCTGCAAATAAGTTTCAATAATCGAAAAAGCACTTTCGCCAGCAGGCATGTATTGAAAAATAGCGGGGTTAATCACCTGAATTCCACTAAAAGCCAGTGCATTAGGCTGCAATGACGCTGCAAAATCTCGCACCATTCGCACTTCACCCGTTTTCACATTTTGCCAGCCACACAAACAATCCTTTTCGTCAAACAACAAATACCGAGATGTTTTTCGATTCCGAACCACCAAAGTTGCCAAAGAATTGGTTTGCAAATGTGTCTGATACAAAGTCGCTAAATCAACGTCTGACAAGACATCTACATTGTGTACTAGAAAAGGTTGTTGGTCGTCTGCTGCAAAGAATGCCTGTGCTTTTTGAAGTCCGCCCCCAGTTTCGAGTAAGCAATCGGTTTCGTCTGAAATGTGAATGCTGATGTCAAAATGGTCTTTTGCTTCTAAAAACGATACAATTTGTTTTGCAAAGTAATGAACATTGACTACTATTTCATTGAAGCCAAACTGCTTCAATCGCTGAATGACCATTTCGAGTAGGGGAGTGCCATTGACTTCAACGAGTGCTTTGGGTTTGTGATTGGTCAAAGGACGCAAGCGAGTGCCAAGGCCTGCTGCAAAAATCATTGCTTTCATTTTGTGTGGGGTTTTGAATTTTTAGACAAAAGACACAAGTACAAAGACAAAAGAGGTAGGCATTTGGTTTTGAGCGAAGTATGATTTCAATGTAAATCTACAAAAATCTTTCTGTTCTTTATTACCTTTGCTGCTTACTCAAAACTTCAGCAAATCAATTCCTTTCCATGCAAATAGACATCATCACTGTACTACCTGAGCTTTTAGAAAGCCCTTTCAATCACTCCATTATGAAGCGGGCGCAAGAGAAAAACTTGCTGACTGTTCGATGTCACAACCTCCGAGACTATAGTACCTTCAATCAAAAACAAGTAGATGATTACCAATTTGGAGGAGGCGCAGGAATGGTGATGATGATTGAGCCTATCTTGAACTGTATTGAAGCATTGAAGGCGGAAAGAACGTATGATGAGGTGATTTACCTCACGCCCGATGGTGAACTGTTTGAACAAAAAATGGCAAACCGTTTGTCGCTTTGTGAAAACCTGATTTTGCTTTGTGGACACTACAAAGGCATTGACGAAAGGGTGCGAGAACATTTGATTACCAAAGAAATATCCATCGGTAGTTATGTGCTTTCGGGAGGAGAGTTGGCAGCAGCCATAGTGGTAGATGCACTTGGACGATTGCTGCCTGGTGTTTTGAGCAATGAAACCTCTGCTTTGGAGGATTCTTTTCAAGATGATCTCCTTGCACCACCTGTCTATACCCGTCCTGCCGACTACAAAGGCTGGAAAGTTCCCGAAATTTTGCTGTCTGGTCATGAGGCCAAAATCAATGAATGGCGCACACAGCAAGCATTGAAGCGAACAGAAGAACGCCGACCTGATATCTTCAAAAAATGGAAAAATCAATAGTACAACTTCAAATTCAAAGTATAAACTCAATTGTGAAAACATACTGATTTTCAGACGGTTAGTAGCCTGTTTAGCACAGGGATTTTATCTGCATAATTTAAGTGAAAAGAATGGTAAAAAGTATTTATCACACCAATTGTAAATGTTTGCTTACTAACCTAGTTATCTACAACAAAATGGCAATAAAACACAAACAAAACCGAAAAAAAAATGGTAGATTTGACCAATTTTTTTCGTAAAACCCACGAATGAAAGACACATAACACAAAAATTTTGATAATTAATATGGCTGAATTAAAGAACGTTTTAAGTCCTGAATCCTTAGAGTTTCTTGAAAAGTACCTCAATACATCTTCCCCAACAGGTTTTGAACACAAAGGTCAAAAAGTGTGGTTGGAATATATGAAACCTTATATCGACGAATATCAGGTTGACAACTATGGTACAGTGTATGGTGTAATCAATCCGGGACAAGATTATAAGGTAGTGATTGAGGCTCATGCAGATGAAATTGCGTGGTTTGTAAATCATGTGACGAGTGACGGCTTTATCTATGTGATTAGAAATGGCGGTTCTGATCCTTTGATTGCTCCTTCAAAACGTGTCAATATTTATACAAGAGATGGGAAAGTGGTTAAAGGTGTATTTGGTTGGCCTGCAATTCACCTACGCCATGGTGAAGAGAGTAAAATCACACCAAAAATTGACAATATTTTCATTGATATAGGATGTAGCTCCAAAGAAGAAGTAGATGCCTTGGGGATTCATGTCGGTTGTGTGATTACCTTTGAAGACGAATTTATGACCCTCAATGATCGCTATTTTGTTGGCCGTGCATTGGACAACCGTATGGGAGGATACATGATTGCACAAGTTGCTCGATTATTGAAGGAAAACAACATTCAACTTCCTTATAGTTTGTATGTCGTTAATTCAGTGCAAGAAGAAGTGGGACTTCGTGGCGCACAAATGATTACCGAAACCATCAAACCCAATGTGGCTTTGGTGACTGATGTAGGACACGATACGACTACACCGATGATTAGCAAAATAAAATTTGGTGAATTCAAAGCGGGGTTAGGCCCCCAATTGGCGATTGCGCCTGCGGTTCACAACAAATTTTTGGACTTGATTTTTGAAGCGGCAAAAGAAAATAATATCCCTTACCAACCCGAAGCCAATTTCCGTTCTACGGGTACAGATACCGATGCTTTTGCCTACTCCAATGGAGGTGTTGTTTCTGCATTGTTGACGCTCACACTCAGATACATGCACACAACAGTAGAAATGGTACACAAAGAAGATGTGGAAAGTGTCATCAAACTGATGTATTACACCTTGCAGAAAATTGAAAATAACCATGATTTTCGGTATTTTTCGTGAGTTTATGAATTGCTTGATTGTTAAACGCTATTCATTGAAGTGATGAATCAATATCTAATTAACAATCAAGCAATTCGACAAAATATCCTAACTTTATTAAGCACCTGCAAGCAATGTACAAAGCCATTATTATTCTCGTCTTACTGTCCATCATTTTTTTTTCTGCAACAAGTTTCTCTGATTCCGAAAAAGCAAGACTGGAAGTTCGAGCTTCTTGGGACGGTGCTACACCTGTTGCCGAAATATTGAGGAATCTGGGCGTAGAAGTAGCCAATCATGGTGTCACAAACCTTACTGCTGCAATGGTAGAGCAAGGCAAAGATTTGGTTTTGAAGGGAATCACTATTGCACCGAATGGTAATAAAACCGCCAAACAATCCAAAAATTTTGTGTGTACTCATTGCCACAATGTTCAGAAAGAAGATCCTAATTTGGCATTGCCCAATCCAGAAGATAGACTAAGTTATGCCGATGAAAACGAACTGCCTTTTTTGCAGGGAACGACTTTGTATGGTGTGGTGAATCGAACTTCTTGGTACAATGGGGATTATGAAAAAAAATATGGTGATTTGGTGACACCTGCCCGCAACAATTTGCGGGAAGCTGTACAACTTTGTGCCATAGAATGTTCACAAGGGCGAAAATTGAAGGAGTGGGAATTGGATGCGGTAATTGCTTATTTGTGGACACTTCAATTGAAGGCTGAGGATTTGAATTTGTCAGAATCAGATTGGACGAGATTGAAGGACGGGAAAGCTGATGCGACAACTGGAAAATGGCTGCAACAGCAATATTTTCAGGCTTCTCCTGCTACATTTATTGATGCCTACAATTCTATTGTGGCTTCTGATAAATTAGAAGGCAATCCCGAACGGGGCAGAAGCATTTATGAGTTGAGTTGTTTGCATTGTCACGCACCTCAAACGCACATCACCCAATTCACGCTCGATGATTCTAAGATGACTTTCAGATATTTACGCAACAATTTCGGTAAGTACAACCATGCTTCTTTGTTTCAATTGGCACGTTTTGGAACGAAACCCATGATGGGCTACCGTCCTTATATGCCGAATTATACTTTGGAGCGCATGAGTCACCAACAAATGGCTGATTTGAAGGCGTATATTGAGGTGAGAAGTGATGATAATCAATAAGTTAAAATTAAGGAGAATATAACGAAACAAACAAAAACATGATCAACCTTTCACAAGCTAATTTAGAAAACCTTGTTGTACACAAAGTTGGCAACAAAAGTAGAGAAGAAGGAATTGTTGTCTCAGAAAGTTTATACAAATTTGAGAATGAAGCGGTAAGAGATAGTTTGTTTAGCTATTTTGCGAAGTCAATCGAATCGGAAGAATTTTACAAATTCAGTCATGCCGAGGATTTGAATTTGAATGAAATTTACACCTACGCCAAAAACATCTTTGAAGACGAACAGCGGTTATATGACCAATCTATCAGCATTTTGAAGCACCTATATGAACAAGCTGCACATCCCAAAATCAAAGAAGGGGAATTGTTTGTGGCATATTTGACCGATTGTTTGATTGAAGACGAATTGGTAGATGCAGTAGGCATTTTCAAAGCCGAAAAAAAAGACCGCTACCTTAGCCTGCAAGAGTCAACAGAACAAGGAGGATTGCAAATCCAGATTTCAGAAGGGACGAATCTACGCAGATTGGACAAAGCCTGTATGATTTTCAATACTTATCAAGAGGATGGCTATCGTTTGATTGTGGTAGATGCTTTGAGTCGTAGCAAAACGGAAGCGCAATATTGGCAAAACGATTTTTTGGGTACAACCCGTATTCAAGACGATTCTTTTCACACAGCCAACTACTTGAATTTGTGCAAGGATTTTTGTGAAGAAGTTTTTGCAGAAGTACACCAAGATGACCCCAAAGACCAAGTGGCATTTCTCAACAAATCGCTGGATTACTTCACCAAAAACGAAGCATTTGATTTGGATGATTTCGCCAATGAAGTCATTGAAGAACCCGAGCGCATCAAAGAATTCAAAGCCTTCAAACGGGCTTTTGATGAGGATAAAGGCATTGCAGGAAGTGAAGATTTTGGGATTTCACAAAAAGCGGTGAAAAGTATGAAGCGCAAGTTTAAGAATTTCATCCGCTTAGATACGGGTATTGACATCAAACTCAATTCTGAAACGAGCCATGAGTTTGTCGAAAGAGGGTTTGATGAACAAAGAGGAATGGCGTATTATAAGGTCTATTTTAATCAGGAGTAAAATCAATCACCTCCGTCTTTTCCCCACTCGATTTCGTCCACTTTTCAAGCGAAGCCACAAATACACAACTGCCAGCAAAATCATTATCGATAGCGTCCAAAGAAGTGAATAGTCGGTTTCAATCGGTTCAGTTTCAGTTGAAGTAGGAGTATTTTCGTTTTCAGCCAAGGTATCCATTGCAGTAGGGGTATCTTCACTTTGTTCCTTTTCGATATTTTGTATGGCACTCATTGTAGAAACCAAAAGTGTATCTTTCATGTAGCCCGTTTCAAAACAAACACCTAAATATCGGAAAATGACAAATACCAAATCTGATTGTTCAAAATAATATTGTTCGGCTACTTCAATAGGTTTGTCTTTTTTGAAGCATTGAACGATATCAAATTGATGGTCTGCCAATTGCACCTTTGCAGGAAAGAGTGTGTATTCAAATTGAAGGATGGTGTCATTTACTTCAACGGGTGGGTGCCAATTCACTTTGAGCATTTTATCGGTAATGACATCCATTTTTTTCAGAGGAGTTATACCTTTGGTAATCGGTCCATTGTTGTAGTATTTTGTAGCATCGGCCATCACTTCAATTTCACCCAAACCCAAACGATATGCCCACAATTGTGGAGGAAGCCCTTCTGCATCGTTTTTGTGGCGCACGAATACAACGGAATTTTGTTGGGCATCAAAACCGATAATTTCCAATATTTGAGGGCCGCCTACTGTAGCAGTGCTTTGAGTGGTGAAAAAGAAACTTGTAGAAAGGAAGAATAGAAAGCAAATACATGGTGTTGATAAGGTTTTCATCTTAAAAAGGGTTGTTCGGTCAGAGAATTGATGAGCAGTCAATCAAAATTAACACAATAACTAAAATAAAATTTATCCTTCTATGAGTTTTTTCTACGAAATAGTCTTAACAGATTGATAATCTGATAACAACCAAGTCAAAAATACCGCTACTGCAAAGCCAATATAGAAATTGCGGGCCAAATCTCCTTCTAAACCACCTAAATAAAACGCTACTCCAATTAAGGCAATAGAAACAATTAATTCTATCGTACCGTGTATTTTCAATGGAATGATTTTGAATAATCCATATTCAAAATTGGTTAATACAGTAAGTGTGAGGTGTATTCCTCCTAGAAGGTAGGTGAATAGGCTGGTCGTTTCGGGTAGGCTAAATAAGGTAGGGGATAACCACAAAAAGATTACTACGATGTAGTCAATGATGCCGTGAATTTTAGAAGTAAGTTTCATAGAAAAGGGATTTGGAAATTGAAAATATGTTTTACCAATAATTTAAACAAGATTTTTTCCTATTTGTTAATTTTCCAGTATAGATAAATTGTCTTATCATTGTCAGATTAATAAAAGGGAAAAAAAATAAAATGAATCAACGCATTGCACAGATTGCGCTCGTTGTCAAGGATTATGACGAAGCTATTGAGTTTTACACCCAAAAACTGAATTTCACTCTTATTGAAGATACAATCATGAGCGAAACAAAACGCTGGGTAGTTGTTGCGCCAAAAGGTGAAAAAGGCTGCAATTTGTTATTGGCGAAAGCTGCAAATGAAGAACAAGCTAGTAGGATTGGAAATCAGGCAGGTGGGCGTGTTTTTCTGTTTATGTTTACCGACGATTTTTGGAGAGATTACCACGATATGGTCAAAAAGGGGATACATTTCATCCGCCCTCCAAAAGAAGAGGTTTATGGGATAGTGGCAGTTTTTGAAGATTTATATGGCAATTTGTGGGATGTAATTCAACCATCAAGCGAGAATAGTGCATCGTAAAAAGATGTTATTCAACTATTTTGATGTCCACCCTTTTTTTACTGATAGAAATACCTTCCGTCAAAAAAGAAATGCCTTGTTGCCCATGCGTTGAAATCATCACCCCTTGAAACATGGGGACAAGATCAGGTGAATTGGCTGCCCAGTTGACAATAAAATTTGCACCTGTGCCTCCTGCTTTATCATCTTCTTCAATCACATATTCAATAGATTGCATTGGATTGAGAAAGAGGGCACTGTCAATGTATTGACGAATCATTTGTCCGTGAGAATTATAATAGTCAATGTCTTCAATATAAATAGTGTCGCTAAGGCTCGTATTTCGAATACTCAATGTGGCAGTCAGATTAAACTTCACATCTTTGGTCTTGCTGTAAATATCTGAGTAGATAGGAATATAAACGGTATCCCTATATGCCAATTCAATATTTTTTGTATCTATGTGATTAACATTGATTAAGTTTTCTTCTTGTGTATCCACAATTGGATTTATATCCACACAAGATTGAGCCAAAAAGAAAAGTATGGTAAGATATAAGATAGTATTTTTCATTTGTTTATTCGCTTAATAGAATGACATCGGACTTTGTTACTTACTTCAAAGGTATCAATAGTTCGTGGTAAATTTATACATAAGAATTAAATGCCGAGAACTATTTTTTAAGAATTCGACAAGATATTGAAGTAAAATGATGTTTATTTTTTGTCAAAACACCAAAAAGGAGGTAAAATTAAGCCACCATTTGGTAAATTTCGCACAAATTTCTAACCTTTATATGGGCCTGTTGAGATGATAAGCTACTTTGGCTGAAGAAACAGTAAGACGTATTGAAATGAAAGTCAAGTTTCTGCTTTGACAATACTCCAGTCCTGTAACTACTTAGAATTTTTATCCTTATGCGATTCACGATAGATTGTAAGGCGCAACACTTAAACAAACAGGAAATTACTTCAATAGAAGTCAACACACATTTGATATAGCGTTTTTGCTGAATGTTAAGTAAATAGAAGGACATCTTAGACGCATTCCAATCAGGGAAGGTTATATTAGTTGCTTGCTGATTTGAACTTACATTTAATCTATCAACCCTTCAATTCCATTCCATTAATCATTGTACGGTTCAATTGTCTGGATTGTACCATCTTCATTGTAGGTCAGTTCGGTTACTTTCACCGAGCGCAAGTGTGTAACTCCCTTTGACAAAACAGAATCATGGTAAAATAAATACCATTTATCATTAATTTGGCAAATAGAATGATGAGAAGTCCAGCCTATGACGGGATTCAAAATTCGACCTTGATAGGTGAAAGGTCCGTAGGGGTTTTCTCCTTTTGCATAACAAATAAAATGCGTATCGCCTGTGGAATAAGAAAAATAGTATTTGCCCTTGTATTTGTGCATCCATGAAGCTTCAAAAAACCTGCGGTCATTGTCGCCTGCCAAAAGTGGATAGCCGTTTTCGTCAAAAATCTGAATCTCTCTTGGTATTTCTGCAAATTGCTTCATGTCATTGCTCAGGCGAGCAACGATAGGGCCTAATGCAGGCTCATTTTTTGTAGGTTCTTCATTGTCAGCATGGAATTTGTTGTTGCGGTATTTTTGAAGTTGACCACCCCAAATTCCTCCCCAATACATGTAAAATACACTATCCTCGTCTTCAAAAACTGCGGGGTCAATCGAATAACTTCCTTCAATGGCTTCGGGTTCGGCTATAAAAGTTCCAGTTGGAGAATCGCCTACTGCAACACCAATTTGAAAAATTCCGTCTTTGCGTTTGGCAGGAAAATAGAAATAATATTTGCCGTCTTTGTAAGCAGCATCAGGAGCCCACATTTGGCGTTCTGCCCACGCTACATCCTTGATGTGCAATGCTATTCCATTGTCCACAGTTTCGCTATTTGGACTGTCCATGGACAAAACATGGTAGTCTTCCATTCCGAAATGATCGCCGTTATCATTGAAGGGAATTCCTGCATCAATATCATGTGAGGGGTAAATATAGATTTTACCATTGAAGACATGTGCCGAGGGATCGGCTGTATAAATATGAGTGACCAAAGGTTGTGAAATCGCTTTGGATTGAATTTCATCGTAGTTTGTATTTTCTATGTTTTCAGACATTTTGTTATTTAAGTTAAAAAAATTAGACAATATTCTTTGTTTCCATTCTACGGATTTTCAATTCTGTTTCAATGGTTGTTTCCATTTTTTTGTTGATTTCATAGAAAAACAACAGCGCAATTCCGATAAGAAAAGGTATGGACGGGAAAACACTTACCAACATTTTTGTTCCATGAATAGCACTTTCGGACTGAGTGAAATCGGCAGTTTGATGTGTGACATATCCATACATGCCCAAAGTCCACGTTACCAAAGCTCCTCCGATACTCAATCCTCCTTTGAGTCCCACCATCATGGCCGAAAAGATGATGGCTGTGGCACGGCGGTTGTTTTTCCATTCTGAATAATCGGCAACATCGGCAATCATGGCCCAAAGTAATGGGATGGTAATGCCGTAGAAGAATCCGTGCAAAATTTGAGAACCAAACATAAGTCCAATTGAAGTAGAGGGAAAAAAGTAAAAGAGGAAGATAAAAACAGTAGAAACAAACAAGGCCGCTGCAAAAATATCACGTTTTCCGTATTTATCCGCTAACGGTTTGGATAGGGTAATTCCTACGACCATAAAAATAATTCCGCCTGCATTAAAAAGCCCAAAACCAGCAGAAACTGGATTTTCACCAAAAAAATTGATACCAACGCTGGAAAGGAAATCTAAGATAGGTTGGATGAAACTTTTTAGTTGTTGTTCGCTTACATAATTTTCAAAATAGAATAAATATGATCCCCCTTTCATCGCAAGTGTAATGAAAACCAAAGTGGTAAGCACCAACATAATGACCCAAGGTTTATTTTTAAATAAATCTGCCAAATCTTGCGAGAGAGTTGATTTTTGTTCTGGTTTGGGAACAACTCGTTCTTTGGTAGTCAGAAAAGTAATGATTAACAATATCGTTCCAATGATGGCCAAGTAGGTCATTACTTTTTCAATTCCTATGGCTTTATCACCTCCACCTGCATACTCAATGATTGGATACATAAACACTTGCACAAAGAATTGAGCAACCATAACTGCAACAAAACGGTAGGAAGAAATGCTGTTTCTTTCTCCCATATCACCTGTGATGACCCCACTCAAAGCAGAATACGGTAGGTTGTTAGCCGCATACAACAGCAATAATAGTGTATAAGTCACTACTGCATAAATTACTTTTCCTTTATACGCAAAGTCGGGTGTGCTAAATGCCAGCAGAGATACCACGCCAAGCGGAATGGCCGTCCATAAAATCCATGGTCTAAATTTTCCCCATCTCGTGTTTGTCCTATCTGCAACTGCGCCTATGATAGGATTAAAAATAAAAGCAGCAACAAGACCTACAGTAAGTATGATCACCGATGCATGATTGGCTTCAAGCCCATAAATATCTGTATAAAAGTAGGCCAAATAGGTCATCAAAGTTTGGAAAACAAGATTGGCAGCTAAATCCCCTAAGCTGTATCCAATTTTTTCCTTGACGGACAATTTATGTGAAGTGGTATTTGTACTCATCGTTTTCTTTTATTTAATTGGTTTGTTTTATGTCGTTGAATTTGTAGCATCAAAAGTAGGTGATCTTCAAAACTCATTTTCTGCTATCCTTCAATGCCATAATGCTGTGGTAAGCTTTTTTGGGCTGGAAATCCCTATCAAATAACAAAGGATAATTGGTTCTACCTTTGATTGGCCAACCGTTCAACCACGACTGCCCATCGTTTATTCCCCAAAAAGTGACTCGTGTGATTTTATCTTGATGCTTCAAAAACAGCTTGAAGATGTCTTCGTATCTTTTCGCTAATTGCATTTGAATCGAATCGGGAAGTACTTCTGGATAAGGGTTCATCGTAGGATCACCTTCAAAATTTTGGTTCACATCTGCTCCTTGTAAATCCCAAGGATTCTTCAAAACCGTTACGTCTAACTCCGTAAACATCACCTTCATTCCCAATGTTGAATAAGCCAAAATACTGTTTTCAATTTCTTCAATAGATGGCTCTTTCAAACTCCAATGGGCTTGTATGCCCACGCCATCTATTTTAGCACCACTATCTTGAATTTTTTTCACCAAAGCAACCGCTCCATCTTTTTTAGCGGATTGGCAAAGGTTGTAGTCATTGTAGTACAATTCCAGATTTGGGTCGGCTTCTGCTGCCCATTCAAATACCTGCGCTAAGTATCCTTCTCCCAAGACTTTGAGAAATACAGATTCCCGCAAAGTTCCATCCTCATTCAAGGCTTCATTAACCACGTCCCAACCCTTGATTTTACCTTTGTAGCGTCCAACAATGGTTTGAATATGGTTTTTTAGTTGATTGGCCATTTCGGTACTGTCTTTGATTTGTTCCAGCCACGGCGATAATTGACTGTGCCATACCAATGTATGTCCGACAATAAACATGTTATTTTTCTCTCCCAAAGCCACATATTTGTCAGGTAATTCAAAATTGAAGGTATCCACTTTGGGGTGAATATTCATGGATTTCATGACGTTTTCTGGGGTGATAGAATTGAATTCTCTTTCGAGAACTGCCGAGGCACTGGTATTTTCGCCATTGATTTGCCCCGCATTGACGGCAGCACCTATATAAAAATTATCTTTGTAAGCACTTTTTAGAGAAAGAGGAGTTGTTACAACGGTTTCCGCTTCTTCTTTTTGTATATTTTCTTTGCAAGCAGTGAAAAAAATCAAGAAGGCAAATAACAAATAGAATAGTTTGGTTGATTTCATCTTTATTAACGGTTTAATTGAGAATAATTCTCATGTTTTAATTATTGCCAATCAATTTTACCACAAATGGTGTACTTCTGGCTTAATGTAATCGTTGTAAATGTACGCAATCGATTGCATTAATTCATCTGAAAAATCATGATAATTGTAGGTTGAAAGATTAGAATGTAGTTGTTCTACTCTTGAAGCCCCTGGGATAACAGTACTCACTTCTGCAAACTGCAAAATCCACTTCAATGCAAGCGGAGCTAAGTTTTGGATATTTGGAAAAAGTGCTTTGAGGCGTTCCACAGCTTCCAAACCTTTGTTGTAGGGAATACCCGAAAACGTTTCACCTTTATCGAAAGCTTCACCGTCTCGGTTGAAATTGCGATGGTCGTCTTTTCCAAAAGTAGTGGATTGGGTGTACAAACCTGTCAATAAACCACTTGCCAAAGGTACTCTGGCGATAATACCCACATTTTTTTTTGCCGCTTCTTTGAAAAAAAGTTCGGCGGGACGATGGCGGAACATATTGAAGATGATCTGAACCGTTGCAACATTTTCATATTCAATTGCCTTCAATCCTTCTTCCACTTTTTCTACACTTACCCCCAAGTTGAGGATTTTGCCTTCTTGCTTCAAATCATCGAACAGACCAAAAATTTCAGGACGGTAATATACTTCTGTTGGAGGGCAGTGCAACTGTATCAGATCGAGGACTTCTAAACCTGTATTTTTTAGACTTGTTTCAACGTATTCTCGCAATACTTTTGGGGTGTAATTTTCACTAATGTGAGGGTTGATAAACCGTCCACACTTGGTGGCGACAAATACCCTTTCGCTGCGTTCTCGCACGACTTTACCCACCACTTTTTCACTCATTTGGTCGCTATATACATCGGCTGTATCAATGAAATTGATGCCTTTGTCTATGGCTGTATGTAGTATTTCTTTGGCACTTTTTTCATCGAAGGGTGCGCCCCATCTGCCGCCTACCTGCCATGTTCCGAGTGAAATTTCTGAAATATGGAAAGCCGTTTTACCTAATGTTCTGTATTGCATTTGCTTTTATTTGGTTTAAAATTTATTATTATTTTTCCTCCAACTCAATCATTACAATGGATTTAGAAGGCATTTTTATCTGCAATTCTCCTTTTTTGAAGGAATAATCCATGAAGTCTTGGATGATGATGGTTTCTTTTTTTCCGAAATCGTTGAGATCGTTCATTTTAGAAGCTGTGATGTATTTACCTTTCAAGGCTTTCATTGAAGTTGCTCCTTCAAAACTACAATTGATAACTTGGCCATTGTTGGGATCTAAGTTGGTAATCGTGACATGAATTTTACCGTTTGCATCTTTTGAGCAGGAAGTATGCACTGCTTCAATTTTTTTGTCATTGAAGGTATATGAGGCAGATTTTTTTTGGTGTGGAATGAGGGTTGCATCGTGGTGTACTTTGTACATTTTGAAGACATAATAAGTTGGAGTTAAAACCATTTCGTTTCCTTTGGTCAAAATTACACTTTGCAGCACATTGACTGCCTGAGCAATGTTTGCCATTTTGACTCTTTCACAGTGATTGTTGAACATATCAAGGTTCACCGAAGCTACAAGTGCATCCCGCAAGGTGTTTTGCTGGTACAAAAAAGCGGGATTGCTACCAGGTGCAGAATCGTGCCAATTGCCCCATTCATCGACAATCAAACCTTTGGTTTTTTCGGGATCGTATTTGTCCATGATGGCCGTATGTTTTTGGATATGTTCCTCCATTAAAAGGGTTTTGGTCATGGTAGAAAACCAATCGGCTTCACCAAACTCTACTGCATCACCCTTTTTTGCCCAAGTTTTATTCAGTGTATAGTAGTGGAGAGAAAGCCCATCAAATGATTTTCTTCCTTTTTCGTCTTTCATCAGTGTTTCAGTCCAATCGTAATAATCGCCATATCCGCCGCCAGCAATTTTGTATAACTTTTGGTCGCCATAATCTTTTAGATAACTCGAATACCGTCGGAGGTTGTCAGTGTAGTATTGTGCAGTCATATTTCCGCCACATCCCCAATTCTCATTGCCAACTCCCCAATATTTGATTTTGAAGGGTTCTTTTCTCCCATTTTGCTCCCGTAGTTTGGTCATTGGGCTAATGTTGTTGGAGTTGATATATTCTACCCATTGCGCCATTTCCTGAACTGTTCCGCTTCCCAAATTTCCGCAAATAATTGGTTCGCAGTCTAATAATTCACAAAGTTCAAAAAACTCATGTGTGCCGAAACTATTGTCTTCTGTCACATTTCCCCAGTGGACATTCACCATTGTTGGGCGGTCTTCTCGTGGGCCAATACCATCTTTCCAATGGTATGTGTCTGCAAAGCAACCTCCTGGCCAACGCAAACTTGGTATGGATAACTCTTTCAATGCTTCGATTATATCTGTTCGGATGCGTCCTTGATTCGGAATTTTCGAGTCTTCTTCTACCCAAAAACCATCGTAAATACACCGCCCTAAGTGTTCGGCGAAGTGGCCGTAGATGTGTTTGCTGATTTGGTGTTCAGCCGAGTCGAGGTGATAGATGACGGTGCTTGTATTGGTTTGGGCGACACCTAATTGACTGATTAACAAAAGTGTGAGGATAGAAAGTAAGTAGTGTTTTTGCATTCTTTTGAAGGTTTAAGAGTGATGAAGTAGGTTGTAGGGTGGACTCTTGGTCTTTACCTTGCCTTAAAGTTATTTACTTTTATGGCATCTTCCAATTTCAATTCTTTAAAAATGGCTTGTATTTGTTTTCTGCAAAAATATTCAGTCTGTGCAATTGAAGAACATTTCTCCAAATTATTTCATTAAATTATCGTACTTTATAGGATTCCTAACTTAGATGTAGTTTAACCTTTTTATTATAACAAAAAATTTAAGTCATGGTACAAAAATTTGTATTTACTCTTTTCATTGTTTTTTTTCAGCTATCTCTACAAGCAACAACTTTCAACAACTCAATCATTGAAGGACAAGAAGGCGAAACACCTATCATTTTTATCGTAGATGGAAGTGGATCCATGTGGGGAAAGGTTCAGGACGAATTTAAGATTGTGATTGCCCGAACTGTGATGAAAGAATTAGTGGGAAATATATCGAGTGAAAGACCATTGGGACTTGTGGTGTATGGACATCGAAGGAAAAGCGATTGTGCAGATGTGGAATACATGGTCAAACCAACTGCTGGTAGTCAGGCAAGTATTACCAATACGCTTGATAAAATCAACCCGACAGGAAAAACTCCTTTGGCAGTTTCGGTGAAAATGGTGATTGATGATTTGATGGCCACCAAAACAAAAGCAACGATTATTTTAGTCACAGATGGCATAGAAACCTGCGAGGGGAATCTTTGTGAATTGGTGGCAGAAGCGCAGAAGAATGGCATTGAATTTAAAATGCATATTGTTGGTTTTGACTTAGAACCTGAAGCAAAAGCGAATTTGGAATGTGCTGCTGCTGCTGGACAAGGACAGTATTTTGATGCGACCAACAGCGAGGAACTCAGCAATGCCTTGAATACAGCTGTTGAAGAAAATGTGGACAATGATGCTTACAATCTTACTGTTCGAGGGGTACAGGATGGTAAATTGGTGGATACATGGGTTCAGGTATTTAGAGAAGGGGAAGACGCGTCTGTTGGAGGTGGACGTACGTATGATTCTGAAAATTCAAATCCTACTAAAATCTTGTTGGAGCCTGGTAAATACCGAATCAAGGCTACACTGATCAAGGCGCGTGGAGTGGTTATTGAAATACCAGATATTGTCATTCCTGAAGAAGGTATTGTAGAGAAAGAAGTGGATTTTTCTACGGGTAAAATTTCGATTGGCATTACCAATAATGGAGATTTGTGGGATTCTACCGTAAAAGTGGTGAATGTAGTGACAGGCGAAAATGTAGCAGGTGGGCGCAGTTATACAAGTCCAAACAGTAATCCAGCTGTGTATGAAATACCTCCCGGCACTTATGATGTCACCGTCAGAGGAATAAGTATAGAGGGTATGGACCACACCCATAAAATAGAAAATGTGGTGGTGAAACCTTCTGAAACTTCAAAGGTAGCACATGATTACCAAACAGGGGTGTTCTTCATCAAGGTGATGCACAATGGAGAGTTGTTGGATGCAACAACCAATGTTATTCACCTCGAAAGTCGCACAAGTGTTGGAGGTTCTCGGACTTATACTTCGGAAAGCAGCAATCCTCGAAAATTCATTTTGAACCCCGGAAAATACCAAGTAAAAGTTCGACCTGTAAAGATAAAAGCGGATTACCAAACTCTTGATTTTACGATTGAAGCTGGGCAGACCGTCAATAAGACCATGACTTTTTAGTTGGGATAATTTTTTTGCAATTTGTAGAATCTATATTCTTATGGGTTTTTGATGCGAAAATCAATACGAATATAGATCCTAAATAAAATGATGAATCACAATTAATGTATTTCTCAACTGTGTTTCGCTCAGAAAATTAACATCTATACTATTTAATGTGTTTGTCTTTGCTTCGAAGGGCAGTGATTGGTGTAACGAACTTGCATAGAAAATATGCCATAACAGATGCTTTTTTAGTAAATTGTTGTAATAAAAACTTGACTATGCAAAATAATAGTAGTAAATTGCATTACCATTAAGTTTTTACTAACCATAAATTTTGAAACCAGATGAAAACACAAAAGAAAATTAGTATCAATGATTTTAAAAGTGCTGTCATTACCAAACAGCAATCTGCAACAGTAAAAGGAGGTTATGAAACACAATTAGCCCTTATTATTATTGTAGACTTGTAATCTGAGTCCTTATTTTACAATAGCCTCCATATATGTATTTATATGGAGGCTATTCTTTTTTAGGTAATTTGAGGCATTAAGGCATTAAGGCATTAAGGCATTAAGGCATTAAGGCATTAAGGCATTAGGTGTTTTTGTACAAAAAACGACCGCAGAATCATCCCATGTTGTTTAGAACGAAGCTTCCAATAATAACGACCTGGCCTAAGTTCTTTTAAATCAATAGTAAAAGTAAGAGTATTCGCTGAAATATTTTGTTGCAAAACCTCATCTTCCTCATTATTTTCGATAGTCAACTTCAATACATCATCAACAGGACTTTCCAACTCAAAAGTGAGTTGCCCCAAACAATCTACTTCATTTTCGGGCTTAACAACCTTCAATCCTCCTATGCTTCGAGTACCGACCAACTCATTTGCAATTCTTTTTTCATAGATGCTAACGGGTTGAAACATAAGCAAAAGATCATCCAAAGTATAGGTTTCGTCCTGACTTGTTTTTTCTTCAAAACCGCTTTTGTCCAAAGTGTATTTTTGTTCCCAAGATGCAACTTTGGCTTCAAAATCAAATGCACCTGCCGCTACAATTCCTTCAATCAAAAATTGGTAATCAGCGACCTCTTGCGCCAAAATGGAGTTTTGTTCTATATTTGTTTTCATAGCAATCATTTCATTGGGAGGCAATTCACCCCGCAGGTATTTTTGAATACGGTCAATGTGTTGTTCTTGTGGTGTCATATTGTTATTAAGTTTTTTAGTAGTGCTGAACTTCAATAAGGGTGAATGAATCTAAGATTTTGCCATCATTTCTCTCAACTGTTTCAAACAAACACTTTTGCGCTTGCTGACCACCCTTTCATCTTTGTAGCCCATCGTCGTAGCGATTGCTTCAACAGAATAACTTTTGAAGAAAAAGAGGTGTAAAACGGTTTTACAAGGGTCGCCAATGCGCTGCAAAAGCGCAGCAACAACTTTTTTTTGATGGTCTTTTTTATATGTTTCATCAATATTGTAATCCATTTCCTGAACAGCTGCACCTTCTTCAATATCAGTTGTTTGCTGGTGTTTGTCACGAAATCGTTCTCGAAACACATTTTTGGCGATGGCAAACAAATAGGTTTTTAGACTACTTTTCATTTCAGTGATTTTGCTATCCTTGATGTTGTAATACAAGATGATAAATGCCTTTTGATAGACTTCCGCCGAGGTATCATCCGAACAGTTGTAACGGCGACCTGCCCAAATAATAAATTCACTTCTGTACTGTGCATACAGTTTTTCAAGCAACTGTTCGTTGCCTTGCTTGATGTCTTCCAACAATTTCATTCGCTCTTGATAACTGTTTTCCATTTTCATTCATTCAATTAATGTGTAGGTTAGTAGGAATGTTACCGCCTCGAATATAAGAAATAAATCAAAATGGATAGGAAAAAGGAAGCAAAATGTGCTTTGCAGAGATAATTGTCGCTTTGGGTGAATTTGGTTATTTTTGTAGTAAATCATTGCTAAACGTGTCATACTGGAAATATCTTGTGAATTTCACAATAGCAATAGTATATTTTTATTATGACGAAACCTCTCATTTTCCTTGCCTTCGCAGATTACCACACTACTGACGACCACCTTCGAGAATTGGGCGCAGAACAAGACGGAATAGTGGCGGCATTGCAGGAAGCGAAAGCGGCGGGATTGTGTGAGGTGATTACTTTGGCGGATACAACGGTGAGTAAGATACAAGCTGTTTTTAATGATAGCCAACAACTGATTTCCATTTTTCACTTTACAGGACACGCAAACAGGTATGAGTTGTTGTTGAAAGAAGAAAACATTCATGCAGAATATTGATTTATTCATTTCCTTGAAGGAAAACGGGTTACTTTTTCACATTTTGTCTTTCCTATATTCAAGTGAAAAATGCTGAAACGAATTGCTTAAATTTGTTCCAATTAATCATACATTTCACCAATCTGTTTCATGAAACTCTCCATCATCATCGTTAGCTACAATGTTGCCTATTTTTTGGAACAGGCATTGCTATCTGTGCGAGCAGCGATTGAAGGAAAGTCGTGGGAGGCAGAGGTTTTTGTGGTGGACAATCACTCCAAAGACAACTCCGTAGAACTCGTCCGAAACCAATTTCCCGAAGTACATCTAATTGCGAATCAAAAAAATACGGGCTTTTCGATGGCCAACAATCAAGCGATTCGATTGGCGAAAGGTGAATACATATTGTTGTTGAATCCTGATACCGTGGTGGCGGAAGATACCTTTGAGCAGGTGATTGAATTTATGGATGCTCATGCAGATGCGGGTGGTTTGGGGGTAAAAATGATTGACGGGAAAGGAGAATTTTTGCCCGAATCGAAGCGAGGCTTGCCGAGTCCGAGTGTTGCGTTCTGCAAAATGTTTGGTCTGTCCAAACTGTTTTCCAAATCCCAAACCTTCAATTGGTACTATTTGGGGCATTTGGACCCAACCGAAACACAAGAAGTGGAGGTATTGGCGGGGGCGTTTATGTTGATGCGGAAAACGGTGTTGGACGAGGTGGGTTTGTTGGACGAGACGTTTTTTATGTATGGCGAAGACATTGATTTGTCGTGGCGCATATTGCAGGCGGGCTATAAGAACTACTTTTTTCCATATACACAAATCATTCATTACAAAGGAGAAAGCACCAAGAAAGGCAGCCTCAATTATGTGCGGGTGTTTTACAATGCCATGATTATTTTTGCCCAAAAACATTTCAAATCTCAAAAGGCATGGCTATATATTGCAGGTATCAAAGTGGCGATTTATCTACATGCTGCTTTGACTTTGCTTCAAAATTTTTTGGGACGTGCCATCGTACCGATTGCAGATGCAGTGGTGATGTATGGAGGAATGTATTGGGTGAAGTATTTTTGGCAAACAAGGATACATTTGAATCCTTATCCATTGGAATATATGCTGGTGAATGTGCCGATTTATATTGTTATTTGGTTGGCAGCGATTTTTTTCAGTGGAGGTTATGACAAACCTACGCAGCCTTCAAAGATTGTGCGGGGTGTGTTGGTGGGCAGTGTTTTGATTGCAGCTTTGTATGGATTTTTGCCTGAAGAAATGCGTTTTTCGAGGGGGATGATTTTGTTGGGAACGGCTTGGGCGGCTTTTACGACGGTTGGTTGGCGCTTGGCGGTTCATTTTTTGCGAAAGGGTGATTTTCGTTTGGGCGAAACCGTCGAAAAACGGGCGGTTATTGTGGGAGATTTTGAAGAAGCCAAACGGGTGAAGGCAATTTTGCAGCAAGTGGGTGCAGCTATTGAAGTGATGGGCTATGTGGGTATTGAAGGGAAAAGGAGAGGAGATGAGGCACAAATTGAAGAAAAATTACCTTTTTTATCTTCTATTGATGCATTGAAGGAAATGGTGCAAATTTATGGCATTGAAGAAATTATCTTTTGCAGCAAAAGCATTTCAGCCAAACAAATCATGCTATGGATGGTGGATTTTGGACAAGAAAAAGACTTCAAAATTGTACCTTCTAATAGCAATAGCATCATCGGCAGCAATTCAAAAAATACGGCGGGTGACTTATACACAGTGGATGCTTCGCTACTTATGCACCAAAACCGCTACCGCCGCAACAAGCGAATGTTGGATATTTTGTTGTGTATCATTGTTTTGGTAGGTTTTCCTGTGTTTTTGTTTTTGGTGGAAAACCGCAAAGGGCTGTGGATAAACTGGTGGAGGGTGTTGATAAATCGCCTTTCTTGGGTGGCTTATGCACCTGTGTTGGTGCATAAAAGCCAAAAACGCCTTCCAAAAATCAAAAATGGTGTGCTGAATCCTACCGATTTGTTACCAGCATATTCCTACAATGAAGCTACTCGAAACCGCCTGAATTGGTTGTACGCCAGGGATTACCATACAAGTATGGATTGGAAGATTTTTTGGAAGGGGATACGAAAATTAGGGAACTAAGAGTTGAGATGCCAGAATTTTCAAAACTTCTGTTATCTACACAGTTGATGCTACTTATAAATTTTGCAGTTTAGATAAAATAATTTATATTGCAGACAATGTGCATAATAAATTTTTAAGCCTTATAAATACTCCTTTATGAAAAACTTTTGCTTATTTGTTGTTTTATTTTCCACCTCTTCTTTCATTTTTGCCCAGAGTGCTGCTGACAAAGAAAAAGCACGAGAATTGGGTATGGAGGCCATCAAAATCATGGATGAAGGTCAAATTGAAAAGTCCATTGAGATGTTGGAAAAATGTCTTGAGTTGGATCCTGAAAACAGTGCTTACCTCTACGAAATTGGCTATGCCCACGCCATACAAAAGGACTATAAGGGAGCAATAAAAATTGGGAAACAACTCATCAAAGCCAAAGATAGAGTTGGTCAATACTTTCAGTTTCTCGGCAACAATTATGATTACAACGGACAACCGAAAAAGGCCATCGAAACCTACGAAGAAGGATTGAAGATTTTTCCCAAAAGCGGGATGCTGCATGTTGAAATGGGTATGATGCAACTACTTCAAAACGATTATGATGCAGCATTGACATATTGGGAACGAGGCATTGCAGTTGATCCTTCGTATGCCCCTAACTACTACCGAACGGCTCAAATATATGCCAAAACCCCAGAACGGCTTTGGGCGGTGATGTATGGCGAATTGTTCCGAAATTTAGAGCCTATTTCTGACCGTTCTTTTAGCTTTAGTGAAGATTTGTTCAATGCTTATGATGAATCTATTAACATTACCTCAGATACTTCTATGTCTGTCAGTTTTGTCCAGAAAATCAATATGACTGTTGAAAGTTTGATGGGCAGTGTAGAAAACATGAAACTTCCTTTTCCCTTGACATACGGTGCTATTATGTCTGTTAGTGTGGGATTGCCGTCGCTTACCGACAGTATTGAAAGTGATACTACTGGGCTGACTATCAAAAAATTGAATCAATATCGAACTAGTTTTATCAACAATTGGTACGAAAAAGAACACCACAAAGACTACACGAACATCCTGTTTACTTGGCACAAAAAACTGATGGACGAGGGTTATTTTGAACCCTACAATTATTGGTTATTCGCAATGGGTGCTCCCGAAGAGTTCAAGACTTATTTTGAAGCGAATGAGGCTGCATTTGATGAATTTTTCAAATGGTTTGATGAAAATGCCATAGTTATCAGTGAGGATTATATGTTTCATCGGGTGCAGTATGAATAAGATTAGAGAGCTGAGATTACAGAAGTTTTTGGAACTTCTGTAATCTGTAGAGATAAACTTATGGAAATGAATCTACTGCGTCAATTCAATAAACTGCTCCAAAATCCGCTCCATCACCGTAGCGTCTTTGGTGATGATTTCGGCAGTTCCTGTCATATCTTGTTTAAAAACAAGTGTATCATTGAAGGTGGTAATCAATCCTTTTGACAATTCGATTTCGGTGCGGTACATATTGTCACGAGGAATGGGGTCAATGGTAGCAATTTTGCCCTTCAATAGACCAAACTTACTGTGTGGGTAGCCATCGAGTTTGATGTTCACATCTTGGTCGGTTTCGACTTTGCCCAATCCCATGGCTTCCAAATGCACCAAAGCGAAAATTTTGCCTGCATTTTTGGGAACGATGGTGAGGATTTCTTCTCCTGATTGAACCGTTTTTTGTTCCTTTGAAGTAGGTGGTACAGAGGCTTTTCCACTCACGGGGGCTTTCACGATAAAGGTGACTTCCCATGCTTCAAGCTCACCTTTTAGGCTATTGAGTGTGGTGGTGATATTGGATTCCAATTGCAGTTTGCGGAGGTCGCTATCAGAAGAATAAGTGACGATTTGGGTTTCGAGCGAAGCGATTTGGGAATTGTATTGCTGTTGCTGCATTTTGATGTTTTCTGCCATTCGCTTTTGTTGTAGCCAACGACTGCGCTCTGCTTCTGCTTCCATTTTCGAGACATCACCGCTGTCTGCCAGCGTTTCATAGCGATCCATGTTTTTTTTGATAAGCGCAATGTCCTCTTGAATCAATTGGTATTGACGATTCATATCATCTCGAAGTTTTTTGTAATTTTCAATTTCTTCTTCAATCGCTTCTTTCCTTTTCTTATTGGTTTTGAGCTGCGCCCAATCTTGGTAGTCACTGATGCCCTTCAACAATTGAGAATACGTAGTTTGCAGATTTCCTAACCCTTTGATGGATGGTTTTGAAGCAGTACTGAAAGCTGTTACCTTGAGTTTTTCCCAAGCATTGACCTGTTTTTGCAGCTTCAAAAAAGCCTCATAAGTCGTGGGATTGTCTATCACCGCTAAGACCTCGTCTTTCTGTACTTCGTCGCCATCTTCAATCTTTAGGTTGGTCAATTTGCCATTGGTGCGGGCAATGACGGCAGTAGGTGGGGATTGAGTGGTCAAAGCTGCTCGACCATACACAATGTCAGGGTATTGGACATAAGCTGCCATACCAAATAACATCGCTACTACCACAAAAATGACGGTGATGCCCCATCGAATGATCCATCGTGGGATGTAGCTCAATATGGCTTGTACTTCGTCGCTGCGAATTTGTATGCGGTTCAGTTCTTGTGCTTCTGTACTCACTTTTTTTTGTTAATGTTTTGGGGTGTTGATGTTTTGATGTGTTGGTGTTTTGGGGTGTTAATGTACTATAGCCATGCAACAATTCAACCATTAAACAACTCCCCTTGAATCCCTTGCCCTTCTGGAAAATCCACATATTCGTAAATATCTGCCAAAGCTATTTCACAATCAATGGACTCCAAATAAATTTTTTCCTCCAATCCATAAGCAAATCGCATCGTCCAATCCTTTCGCCCTGTTCCTTGTTCGGTTTTGCGGTGATAGGCATGAACCACAGGTTGGTCTTGTTCGATTAATACATATTCCACAAAAGAAGGCAGCGAAATGTACTTTTTGAATTTCTTTCCTCTATCGTAAGATGCAGTGCTTTCTGATAAAACTTCTATAATCAACAAAGGGTTTTTGATTGCATCTTTGCCTTTCATCTCCAATTCTCCACAAATCACCATTGCATCGGGATAGACAAACGAATTGTATTTTTCGATGTGTATTTTTAGTTCACTTCCCGAAACTCTACATTTGCTTCCTTTTGCTTTCAAAGCATTGCGTAGGGCAGAAACGGTACTGCTTCCTATAAAAGCGTGATTAGGCGTTCCTCCTGACATGGCAAAAATTTGTCCATTCTCATATTCGTGCTTTGCTTCTGATTTTTCTTCAAAAGCCAAATATTCTTCAATGCTTATGTATTGTTCCTTTAATTTTACTGCTGACATATTTTTTGTGTTTTAGGGGTTAACATTGAACTGAATGTGATGGTTTTAAGAAAACTTTGCCAACAATTTCCAATTTTGGCAACAGTTGAGGTATAGATTCCTACGCCCCCCCCAATTCCTGTTCCCATCCTCCGTTCAACTGTTGACAAGGTTTTGCAACCGTTGTCAAAGTTTCACTCCATACAAGAAAAATTCCTCCGAAACCCCAATTCCTGTTTCAATTTCCCAACTCCAACTGATTCTTTACCAGCGTATAATAATTTCCCCGTTTCGCCACCAGTTCCTCATGCGTTCCCAACTCCACCAATTCACCCGCCTCCAAAACCACAATTTGGTCGGCATTCTGTACGGTACTCAATCGGTGTGCCACAATCACCACCGTTCTGCCCTTGTAAAACTCCTCCAAATTCTCCATGATGATGCGCTCATTTTTCGCATCCAAAGCACTTGTCGCCTCATCGAAGAAAATGTAGTCGGGATTTTTGTAAATCGCTCGGGCAATCAAAATGCGCTGTTTTTGACCGCCACTCAAACCTACTCCTTCTTGTCCAATTTTGGTATTGTAGCCCAAAGGCAAACCTTCAATAAACTGCTGGATATTAGCCGCTTTTACAGCCTTCAATAACTTGCGTTTGTCAATGATTTCGTCACTTACTGCAATGTTGCGGGCGATGCTGTCCGAAAAGATGAAACCATCTTGCATCACCGCCCCACATTTGTCCCGCCACACACGGTTTTCGATGTTGTTCAAACCAATGTCGCCCAATCGAATTTTTCCTTTGGTCGTGTCGTAAAACTTCAACAATAATTTAACCAAAGTCGTTTTGCCGCTGCCGCTTGTGCCGACAATTGCAGTGATTTTCTTTTCGGGAATTTGCAGGTTGATGTCCTTCAAAACCATTTCGGATTGAGGTCCACCGTATTGAAAGGATAGGTTTTCGAGGTTCAAATCGCCTTTTTCGGGAAGAATCGTAATGCCTTTGTTTTCGTCGTCTTCTTCGTCTTTTTGGTTGTGAATTTCGCCCAAACGCTCCAAACTGATTTTGGCATCTTGACCCAACTGCAAAAACTGAATCAATTGGGCAATCGGTGCATTCAACTGACCAATGATGTACGAAACTGCCATCATCATCCCCAAGGTCATGTCTCCTGCAATAACGGCTGCGGCTGCAATGAAGGTAATCAGAATATTCTTGACCTCATTGAAGACCAAAGCCCCAATCTGTTGGTACTGCTCCAACTTCAAACTGCTTACATTCACCTGAAACAAAGCCGCTTGTATTTTTTCCCACTCCCATCGTTTTTGCTTTTCGTAGTTGTTCAATTTGATTTCCTGCATTCCCGTCACCAACTGAATTAAGCTGCTTTGATTGGCTGCCAATTGGTCGAAACGCTTGAAATCCAACTCCCGTCTTTTTTTCAAAAAGAAGGCTACCCAAGCAATGTGCAAAATGCTGCCGCCCAAGAATACGGCAAAAATGACCCAGTTGTAAATCGCCAAAACGACTCCAAAGACAATCAGGTTAATCATCGAAAAAAGTGTGTTGAGGGAAGAATTGGTCAGAAAATTTTCGATGCGCTTGTGGTCATTGATGCGCTGCAAAAGGTCGCCAATCATTTTGGTATCGAAAAAACCTATCGGGAGTTTCATCAGCTTAATCAAGAAGTCCGAAATCAGCGAAATGTTGATGCGGGTGCTGATGTGCAGCAATATCCATGAGCGAATGAACTCAACGGCTGTCCGTCCTCCAAAAAGCATCAATTGGGCTATGAGGATGAGATAGACAAAGTTGATGTCTTGATTGTTGATACCGATGTCGACAACTGCCTGTGTCAAAAACGGGAATACCAATTGCAGCAAACTCCCCAACAAAAGCCCCAAAACCAATTGCAGAATATAGGCTTTGTATTTGCCGAGATAGCGAAATAGGAAGCCAAAACTCTGTTTGTCAATTTTTTCGTCATCTGCCTTGAAAAATTCGGGTGTTGTGTCCAACAACATCAATATCCCTGCATCGGAAGAAGTGTTGTCAAAATTGTAGTTGCTGAAAAAATGGTCGAGGTGTTTTCCCAATTTTTCTTTGTTCATTGGGAATTTGATGCCTTTTTGGTCGAAGTACTCTTGGAGTGTGGGTAAAAGTTCTTGAGCATTTGCGCTGTCTTTGGTCGAAATCCAACCCTTCAAAAATTCTTCTTTGCTATATTGAACCAGCCCAAAAGCGGGGTCGGCTACATAAACGGTGTCGCCCTTGATTTTATAAACGACCACAAAGTGCAACTGCTTCCAGTGAGCAATGCAAGGAAGTGGTACTTCTTCCTTCAATTGTTTGAAGCTCAATCGAACGGCTAAGGTCTGCAATCCAATATTTTCGGCTGCATCGCTGATGCCCATCAAGGACACCCCTTCCCTATCTATGTGGCTTTTTTCTCGCAGTGTTTGCAGTGAATAGTGTTTGCCGTAGTATTTGGCTATCATCCGTAGGCAGGTTGGACCGCAGTCCATTGCATCGAGTTGTTTGTAGAATGGGAATTTTTGGGGCATTTTTTAGATTGATAGTTGCTGTATTCAAGCCTTACTGTTCAATTTTGATACCAAAGTTTTTTGGGGGGATTTGGTGGTAGGATAAAGGTAGGGAATTTTTGGGATATAAACAGAAAACGGAAGTTTTGGAAACTTCCGTTTTCTCTTACATAACAGTTGCTTCTTTAGGCATATCTGCCCAAGTTGCAGTATAAGGGTCATAAGGGCAGGCTATCTTGTGGTACCATTCTTGTTTTTCTTCGTCCCAAAGTGGTTCTCTGGAATCTACACACATATAGCGAAATTCACAATCTCGGCAAATTCGGGTATCGTCTTTTCGGACAAACCAAAGGTCTTTGAATCCTGGTTTGTCGATGGCTTCTTGTAGAGTAGTATTTTTGATATTGCCAAAGGAACGGTCTAAGGATGGGCAGTTTTTGATGTTTCCTTCGGTGTCGATGCTGATTTTTCGATTGAAGTAGGTAGTGCCTGAACGGAAACTCTCAATCATTTGACTATCAAAACATAACTAATTGTTTAAACAAGCGAACTTTTTGCCTATATTTCACGAAGATTCTATATTCTTGTAATAACTTGTTCCTAATTCATTAGGAATTTATTGGTATTCTTGAAAATCCAAAAAAGTTCAAATGATTTTTTGCATCCAATAGTTTGATTGTGAACTCCTTGCAAGATTCCGTTCAGACACTAATAAATTCAATAGCTGCCATCAAATATTCGTCTTCCCCTCTCAATACTCCTTCAATACTTCGCTCTATATATAAATCAGGTTGAATACCAATTCTATAGTAAGAATCCCCTTCCAAATCTGTTACTTTCATTCCAGTGAAATAAACTTGGATAGAATTAATTAAATCAATGCAATTAACATTGCCATTAGTTCCCGCAGTATTAGTACCTATTATTGTTCCCAATTTATAGTGTTTGACAATACCTAATACAGACTCAGCAGCACTAATAGCTCTGCTATTTGATAAAAACACTATTTTATTTTTAAAAGTTGGAGCACAGGGCAATAGTTTCCATCCTGACTTTTCAAATTGCACATTTTGAAAATTAGGGTTACTGATGCAAGGAATATGCATCCAATCCACAGTATCCTTTTTATGTAATAAGTGCCTTAATAGTTTTGAAAAGTTGTCTTTA
The DNA here is from genome assembly GCA_041392475.1 of Chitinophagales bacterium. Classification (NCBI taxonomy): domain Bacteria; kingdom Pseudomonadati; phylum Bacteroidota; class Chitinophagia; order Chitinophagales; species Chitinophagales bacterium. Next base: position 491,235 of record JAWKLZ010000003.1, read on the forward strand.
GGATACCCTCTTAAATCAAAAACGACACCTCTAGCATTAACCAAATCATCAATTTTTTTGGTAATATCTTCCATATAGACTTTTGTCAAATTGACATAATAAATATTATTTTCTAAGAGTGCAATTGAATCATAATTCCATTCTGTAAGGTGAACTCCCTCCATTACACTCATACTTCTATAAGTGGTAATATTTATTTGGCGGTTTTCACGCTCTATAAGCACTTTTACAAGACTATCTTTTTCCCCCATACTAAAGTTATACTTCAAAAATTCATTTATCCTCCTTTCTTTTCTTCCAAAGGTATAGTTTCTATAATTATTCTCTACATATATATTAATGTCTTCTTCTTCCATTTTTAATATCTTATCTCCTTTTTTAAAAGGGCTATTATCTTTTGAAGCCAATACTATTACATCTTCCTCTATTTTTCCAACTTGAATAGGTAATTTCTTACCTATTTTAGGTTTATTAGGGTAAACGACATAACTATGACCATCCTCTAAAACACCAATAAAAGATCTTAATAAAAAATAAAATTCATCACTGTTATACTTTTTTCCTAATAATATATTTATATATTTTTTTAAGTGTTTGTTCCACTTGTTCATGACCTCCCGATAAGGAAAAAAATGTTGCAAAATATTCCATAGAATGATGATACTTGCGATTTGATTTATTTCGTTTTCTATTGTCTTTGAGATTTCTACTCTATCTATTTTAGTTTTGAATTTTTTGAATTCTATTTCATTTTCCAGTTCATTATTTTCTACTAATAAAGGGAATGTAATTGCCAACTCATCAGTAAGTTTAGAAGTGAAATGCCTATTAGATATTAAGGTATTCTCAAATAACTGCAAATAATTATTGAATTCAATGAGGAAGACATTTGAATCTTTTGGCGTTGTCCTAAATCCATATGTATAGCTATTATAATCACCTGAAAGCAGCCAAACGGCAGGAGAATTGCCGCTTTCCATTTCTTTAAAATCTGTACTTACCCGTGTGACTTCTTCCCAAACATTACTTTTATCTTGCAAATAATAAAGATTAATGTTTTCAATAACAATACTTACAGCTCCTCTAATACTAATTTCAAAAAATAGATGAGGATAATACTCTTTTAAGTAAATTTTAGATTCTATATTTGTTAGTGTTTGACTATTTTCTTTATTTAAAACTATATTTTTTTTATGAAGCTCTTTTTTGTTTATTCCTTGATATATATAGCAATTAACATTCAGCATTCCCTCTTGAATATCGATGTTCATTATTTTTAATGAAATCTTAATTCTTTTTGCCTTCTCAATATTTCGAAAAGGATAACTCAAGTTCAAAGAAAAATCATTCGGATTCAAATTTTCTATCAATAGACTCCTATACAATTCTTTACGAATGCATGATTGTACACCTTTATGTTGCCAGTATATAGGTGTTAAACTATTTATTTTTTTTGTGTTGGAATATTTAGATAAATGTTCATTTTTTTTAATTAACATAAGCGGAGCTACAGGAGAGAAAAACTCCAAAATTGACTTTATCAAAGCATCAGTATCATTGACTTCAGAATATTTATCTAAAGCATAAATGAGAATTTTGTGCCAACATACATCTTGTACTTTCGAAGAAGGATAAAAATATTTTACATACCCATATATTTTAGATATAATGAATATATTTGAATTTAATTTCAATTTTAAATTAAAATTTTAGTGATTAAGACCCGAGGTTAAATTTCTTTAGCTATGTGTTTTGATAAGGATTTTAGAAATAACAACTATCAATCACTGATTCCATTTCGTGACTTATAAGTTGTTCCTTTCTTCCCTTAATAGTTTCCATTTTTTTATATCTTCATTTGACATAAAACTATGAATTTTTAAATTTGATTTTTTGCTTTAGCATGATAATTTATTTTAAATAATGTATAAAAAACACGAGGTTAAAAAAATAACCTCGTGTTTCTATAAAGGGTTAGAGTATCCTTCAAACACTATTTCAAAATCAACTTCTTCATTATTGAGTACAATTTTTATTTTTAAAATATTATCTTCCTTGTTTATTCGCAAATAATTAACATTTATGAAGTTAAGCCAATCAATTACTTCATTTGTAGTTTGGTCATAACTTGAACTAAGTATAATAATCATAATTTATTTATCACAATTTTTTACTTCAATATAAAAGTTATTCTCAGTTAGATACTGTAAAATATCTTTGGGCGGACTATTGTCAGCTTTCATTTTTGCCCAATAAAAACCAAAATCAAACTGGAGCGAATTACCACTCACATATTGATAATAAACCTTTTTTTTATATGATTCGTAACTTTCCATTAGGAAATATTCTCGATTAAAATCAATCCTATCTTTTTCTTGAGAAGAACAAGTTCGCTCATATAAAATATTATCCCACTCTTGTAAAACTTGAGTTCCAAATGCTCTCTCATCAAAAAATTCATATATTGCTGCAGCTTCCCTATTTCTAATTTTACCATCTAATATATACTGTCTCAAATCTTTATTCATTTCAAAATCTCCATCTTGGTATTGATGTAATAAAAGAACATGAGTCATAGAGGTACTAATTATAGTATCATTTATAATTTCCAATCCTATTAGGTGCTCACTTGGAAATCCTTTTTGTTGTATCAATTCGTTAAATTCATTTTTAACAACTTCATTTACATAGTGAATACTGTCTATGTGAAGTGCTCGATTAGGTTTGCAGTATTGTTGCTGATCTCTCTTAACCAAATTAATTACTTGCTCTCGTAATTCTAAGTTTATTTTTTGTTCAAAAATATGTTTGTTTCTATTATAATTCGACTTAAATTGTTGCCACCCTTTGCTATTTTTTCGTAAAGTATCAAATACTTTTTGATTGAAAAAGTTAATATTGCAGCCCTTCTGAACTAATTTATCCATGTATTTATAGGATAAATCAATACTATTGGTATGGATTGCACAAATAGCAGCATTATAGTAGTCAATTGCAAAAGGGGTTTCAACAGACTTAAATGCTTCTTTATAATTACTAAGAGATGATTCATATTTTTTTAATAATATTTCATTTTCTGCTATGTGAATAAAGTTATAATAAGTAGAATAGTTTCTTATAGGCATTCTATCACAAGCTGTTTCACTAAAAAAAATAATCAATAATAAGTTAAACTTATTATTGGTTATTTTTTTTGAAATGTTTCTAATTAATAAGTTCGTATATATAAGCAAAAAAACAAGTTTGCTGATTGAGTTTTTATAAAGCGATTTAGTTTTCATACTTAAACCTGTTCCCAATTAGTTTTTTCATAGTCTTCCTCATACGTAGCTGTACCATCATCTCTCCCCCAAGTAAACCATATAGCTGTATCTTGATCTCTTGCAATGCAAGTGAAACCTCCACCAGTGCATTCGCCTCCAACAATTTTTGTTAATTTAATTTTTTCTATCTCAAAATCTTGAAACTTTTTTAATGTTAAAGATTCCATAAAACATAATTTTAAAAGGTTAAAAAATTGTTCAAAAAAATATTAGCAATCATTCTTTTGAACTCGCTTCAAATATAACAAAAATTTATCAAAAAAAACACTGTGTATCAGCTACTTAAAAAAACAGCGTTTTTATCAAAAAATGACAAAATCATTACAAATATACTCCAAAATCATATCAATTACCCCAAAAACCTCCAATTAACAAAAACCTACAATTGCAGTAACAACCGATTATTCAATGTTGTAACACTAAATAGTATTGTTATTAAATTATTTAGTTTTTTGCTTAAAAAATGAATTTCAGCTAAAAGGTATGTGTTTTTTGATAAAAGGAAGGGGGCTGTTTGGGAATCTATGGTTTAGTGTTGGAGAGAATGTATTGAGGAGCTTATTTGAAGTCCAATCGAAGGGCTAAGGTTTGCAGCGAATAGTGATTGCCGTAGTATTTGGCAATCATTCGCAGTCCATTGCATGGAGTTGTTTATAGAATGGGAATTTTTGGGGCATTTTTTAGATTGCTGTGTTCAAGGCTGAGTACTCAATTTTGATACCAAAATTTTGGATGATTTGGTGGTAGGATAAAGGCAGGGAATTTTTGGGATATAAACAGAAAACGGAAGTTTCCAAAACTTCCGTTTTTTAAGTGCCATGTAAGGAATTTGTTTGGGATTCTTTGGGAACATCTGCCCTTTTATTTAACTATTTCATAACTCAAATCGTGCAAGTATTTTAATGAAAAAATGCGAATAATCTGTATTCTTGGAGATTTAAATTAGCACAACTGGAGGGTGAGCATGTTTTCTTCTCATATAAGACTTTTGTTTGTAAATTTGAGATGTTGAAATATTTGGATAATATGTTTCAACTAATTTAAGAGTATTAATTTTTAAATCGACTATATTATTCCATATTTCAACAGGTGAAAATGTATAGATATTTTTATACAGGGCTATTGTGTTTTCAGGTTTAATATCCATTCTTTCAATAGTCTTATTCATATTCTTAAATAAAGGAAAGTATATGTGATTTATTCCTGTTAAAACTAAAAAAATCAATTTTTGATAACCTGCAATCAAATTGTAAAAAATTGCCCAATCTTCTCTATAAATAAAGAGTCTTCCATCTGCACGAAAAAAGTTTTTTATGTGCGTGCTTATTATTAATTCGGCAAGTTTAGCTGGATATTGATTTATTTTTTGCTTCCATTCACTATTAATTTCATACCCATATAAAGGAATTGAATTTTTAAGTACATTCAAGTAATTCATTTTCTCAAGATTTATATCATAACTGTACAAAACATCATCAATTATTTTATTTATTTCGCCTATGTATATATGGTATATGTCTATTTGAAAATCATTGAGATAAACACTGTCCTCAATTTGTATGAAGCTATTTTTTTTGTAGCGTCTATCAAAGCTAACAACATTGAATGTTTTATTTATAAGAATTATATCCTGTTCTTCAATTTGTTTTTTCCATACAAAACAGATTTCTAAATCAGAGTATTCATCGGCATAGCCCCTACAAACAGAACCTCCTATAAAAACAGTACTAATACAGTCTAATGTATCTATTCTTTTAAATAAATATTTAGCAAGTTCAATTCGCCAGTAATTTTGGTCTTTATTCATAAGAAATTGTTAAAAAACCTTCTTCTATAAGTTTTTTTGTAAATAATATTTTACTTTCTATATCTATGTTGTTTGGCAAGTCTCTTATTTTGAATTTTTCATTTTTTGCAACATATGCAATTGCTTCATTCATGAAAATAGGTAAAGTAACTTTTTTATCATAAAAAATCAAATGTGATTGACTATCTTTTTCTATTCTAAAAATTATTTCCTTTCTTCGTTGTATAACTGAATTTTCACAAACTTGTTCAAGTTTTTCAAAATCTAACAACCGATTTAAATCACTTGTCATTCTTTTTTGTATGGTATACTTATCAATATAATCGACTACAAATTCTTTCATTTTTGAACTATCTATAACTTTATCAAACTTATTTTTGAGTTCATTTAGTATATAATCACTTTGATATGTTTTATTATAAATAGGTAAAGCTTCTCGAAAGTCAGTAAATTCTGTGATACTATTAGCAATATAAGCTAATAAATTATGCCACTTTTGAGGAAACATTCCAAATGTAATGTGTAACGATGTAGTGTCTGTCGTTACTGCTTTATGGACTAGCCCTCTTGGTATATACAATAAATCCCCCTCTTCTATAGTTTTATGAAATGTTGGCTTCATATTATCCCAATCTATCTGGCAATGTGGAGTTGAAAAAAATGTCTGATTTTTTGTAGGTAAAAATTCTGGACTTTCATATAAATACCATTCTTTTTTTCCGTGTATTTGTAATATTAGTACGTCATGAGCGTCATAATGTGCTGCAAAACCTTGGGATAACTTTGGGGTCAAGTATAAGTTTGCTTGAAATTCACATAATATTTGTGAATGTAATTCTAAGGATAAACGTCTAAGTGATTCTATATGTCTTTGAAAAGACTGTAGAACTATAGTTGAACCATCCTTATATAATTTATATAACTTATCATTATCTAATAATTCTGTAAAACATGAATCCCCATAAGGAATATCTTTCAAATACTTATATTTATCTATTTTTAAACCATTTTTTACAACCCTTATACTAGGATATCTAATATCTTTCTTTGATAGGTATTCATCTATATCTTTTAATGTTAAAATATTATCATAATAGCTTTTATCATTACGCTTTATGTAAAGATGTTTTTTTTGATAAAATTCATTAAAAAAAGATTTTTTATCTATTGAGCCAAGTAAATATTCTATATTCATTATTTGTATGTTTTATATATAATTACAATATTTTCATATTTTTAATAAAGAAAAATACGTTGAATATTTTTTTGTATAAAAAATGCTCGATTATAATCGAATAAAAGATGTTTTAAAATAAAAAAAACATGATTTTTACTAAAAAAAAGTAAAAACCATGTTTTTCCAAAAAAATAAAAATTATTCCTCTGGATCTACTTCTGTTACATTTGGATCTGCAAGCCCTGCAAATCCTCCTTTTATTTTGAGCATACTGGATTCATCCAACAAACTTTCAATTTTAATATCATCATCTTTAAGTTTGAAAAGTTTGCTGTTATCTTCATTTCTTTCTAATTTCTTCATCTTTCAAAAAATTTTGTACCCTCCAAAAAAGGGTAGGTTAATTAATAAATGTTAAAAATAAGTTCTTCAAAATAGGTGTCGACAATCATTCTATTGAACTCGCTTCAAATATAACAGAAATTCATCAAAAAAAAAAAACTGTATATCAGTCACTTAAAAAAGAAGCGTTTTTATCAAAAAATGACAAAATCATTACAAATATACTCGAAAAATATATCAATTACCCCAAAAACCTCCAATTAACAAAAACCTACAATTGCAGTAACAACCGATTATTCAATGTTGTAACACTAAATAGTATTGTTATTAAATTATTTAGTTTTTTGCTTAAAAAATGAATTTCAGCTAAAAGGTATGTGTTTTTTGAGAAAAGGAAGAAGTTTGTTTGGGAATCTATGGTTTAGCCTTGGGGAGAATGTGTTGAAGGTCTTATTTGAAGTCCAATCGAACGGCTAAGGTCTGCAATCCAATGTTTTCGGCTGCATCGCTGATGCCCATTAACGATACACCTTCCCTGTCTATGTGGCTTTTTTCTCGAAGGGTTTGCAGGGAATAGTGTTTGCCGTAGTGTTTGGCAATCATCCGCAAACAGGTTGGACCGCAGTCCATTGCATCGCTTGTTTATGGAATGGGAATTTTTGGGGCATTTTTTAGATTGCGCTGTTCAAGTGTTCAAGCCTTACTGTTCAATTTTGATACCAAAGTTTTTGGGAGAGTTTTGGTAGTAGGATAAAGGTAGGGAAATTTTTGGAGATATGATTTTAGGGATAATTGTATTTCATATCAAATAAAGCTTATCGTATAAAAAGGAACACCCTAATAAGCATTGAAATGTTTATTAGGGTGTCTTTTCATTATCTAGCTATGTTTCAGAAATTTGTCTTTAATAACTTAATTATTTCTTTATAATTATCTTCACTTTGAATTTCTAATAAGTAAACTCCATCTGGTAAGTTTGCCATTCCTACTAGTTTTATATGAGTGCTTATATCCAAATAGTTTTGTTTAAATACTTCTTCACCAAGAATATTTCTTAACACAACTTTAATATTACTATTCTTAGCTTTTTGAGTTTTTGACAAGTCAATGGTAATAATATCTTTAAAAGGATTTGGATAAACGAAATATTCAGTATTTGAGACTTCCTCTGTAGACTTATTCATATCCTTTATTTTTTCTGCAACTCTATTGGAGTATTCATTTAATTCATTTCCTACAATCGTTTGTATTGCTTCAGTGTCTTTAATATTGATAATGGGGTCAATGTTTTCTGTTGTATAAAACTTATTGAGTTCAACACTTGACTCTCTTTCTATAATTTCATTAGCGAGAATATTATTTAAAGACTTAATAGGTCTGCCTAATGAACTTAAAGGTGGACAAGCACCATCAAGCAAAAAATCATTTATTACTTGACCATTACATATAACTTCTACTTTACAGAATAAGTCAGGAAAAATTCCAACTTCTACACCAGAGAGAGTAAGTCTATCTTCTATATAATAAAGATAAGATCCTAACTCTCCAAAACTACACCCTTCTACATAAAAACAATCACTAGTAATTGCTGAAAAAGTAGTTCCATAATGAGTATCAAAATACTGTCCATTATAACATCGCTCTGTTACAATACAAGAAGCCCCACCATTGGTTTCAAAAACAGATCCAATCCAAACAGGGAGACCTGCTGGCACACCATCACTACAATAAGTATCCAAAAACCTACAATCCTGTGCATTATATTGTTGGTAAGTCGCTAGTGTTGTAGAAGATATAAAATTATTCCCACAATACTTACTAGTAGTACAACCTTCTCGTGAGGTTTCAAAATCCATTAATTCTACTTTGAAGCACCTTTCTCCAACATTACAATTTCCATTATCTCTTACAATCACACAATAAGTTCCTTTTGAGAGATTATCAAGAGTGGAGCTTGTAGTCCCATTGTCCCAATTAATATTATATGGAGGTGTTCCCCCATTTATAGAAATTTGAATTGAGCCATAACTATAACCATCACATGTTTTTGTAGCACTTCCTGATATAGTAAGGTCACTTCCTTCACAAGTTTCTATAGTAATACATTGATTCTTAGTAAAACATCCGTCTGTTACCTTTACACAGTATTCGCCAGGAGGCAGATTGTCTATATCTTCTACAGCAGCAATAAAATCATTGGGCCCTGTCCACTCATAATACAAATCAGGCAAACCTCCTTGTACGTCCAAATCTATCGCACCATCATTACTATCTTCTGATGTTGCATCACTTGCATCATAACTGATAGAAAAACTTTGTGGTATGCCATCATTATTTTGAGTACAAATTCCTTCTTGTAAAGTAGGGTCTTCATTGGGTTCGTGGAAATCAGGATAACAATAACAGATATCAGCACACAATGTCGTTTCACACCCTACATTGTTGGTAACAACTACACAATAATGCCCAGGCTTGCACAAACCACTAATATCTTCATTTTCAGAAGTAACAGTGAGGTTATAGTAAATCTTAGGTTAATCTTTGTGCCCATCATCTGATTTTTTATTCTTTTGATAAAGAGGATTATTGTGTAATTCTTTGAAATATACTACTTCTCCGAGAAGGCTTTTTGCCTTTTCTCTATAAATATCTTCATTGGTATTTTCTAACAAATCTTCTGCTATTTTCTTTGCTTTTACCAAATACTGATATATCTCACTATCGACATCGTCTTTAATATCTTCTGTTGCTTCACTAAAAAGAGATATGTAGTATTTAGCTACTTCCCATTTAAAATAATCACTGTAATATGAATTGGGAACTTCTTGAATGAATTTTTCTTTCTTCTTAAATAAATCTTCGTTCAAATTCTTAAAATAATTTTCGTCATTTGCAATTTCCTCAAAGTCTATTTTTTTAAAAGACCGACTTTGAGGGTCGTATGTTGAATTTGGCAGTAAGGTTCTTTCTTTTTTGAACCAATCTATTGCTAACTTATCTTCAGGTTTTGAATAGTCATATATCTGTATAGGAACTTCATTAGAGTAAAAGACACTGGGCCTATTTAGATTCTTCTCAGGTTTACTCCTATTACGCATTATCAAAGAATAATCATAATTGAAAATTTTTTCCCATTCATTTGATTCGGCATCTCGTATTTCAAAGGTTAAATAATTTGACTCCAAAAGTTTTTGAATATCTAAATTATCTACAGATATATTGGTAACAGATAATTGTATTCCAATTGGATCATAATAACCAAAAGATTGACCTAGTGATGGTCGATATTTATTCTTCCCTTCAAGGTTTAAATCAAGTTGCAACCATTTACTTTCTTGAGCATTTATTCTTGCAAAAGAATATATTAAAAAAAATAATATCCCTATATGTTTCATTTTGTTTTTTATTTAAAAATGATTAAAAACCCCATTGCTAATGTCCAGGACTCTCGCGCCTAGAACGAATTAAATTGATATGCCGATTAATAAAATGATTTGTCCAAAAAAGAGGATCTTCATTCATTATTCCCATGTCTCCATAATATTCAGGTATATATGAGCCTAAAAAAAATCCATGTGACAATCCAAATTGATGTCCAATTTCGTGGGCATTTCTATAAGCAATAACATTTGTAATAGTAGATGCGGCATTTCGATCTCTAGTAGTTTCTTCATATAGATAAGATGTATTAAATCCTTTTGTTATGGTAGTATTATCTACTAGTAGATGAAATATACCTCCATTATCAAATGGATTTCCAATTCCTAATATAGCACTTTCTGAAACTGCGTCAGCATCTGCCGTAAAACTATCTTGCCATGTAGAAAAACAGTGGACTGCCCAAAAATTTTCATTTTCCATAGGAGCAGAATCAATAATAGAATTAAAATTATTTACATGTTTAGCTAATTGATTGTGAATATTAGTGTATGGAGAACCTGTACCTGGTAGTCCATGTGTAGAAACAGGAAAATTAGATAAAAAATCAATTTGATTGTTAGGGTTATAAGTATTTATAAAATCAACTATTGGAAAAATGTACGCTTCTTCAAAAACATCTTGTAATGCGCTAATATCAAGGCTTGGGTTTAATAATAATGTTCCTGGCCCACTATCATCATCTTTTAAGGTAAACTATATCAATAACTTATCTGTCACTATTGACTTAGTAGATGCAGTTGCAATATTTATACTTCCTCCTGTACTAAATTGCCCCCCATTAAATATTGTTAAATCAGAAACATTTGGTACAGTAATATCCCAATGAAATTTCCCTGTTAATTTATCTTTATAAAAGCTATTAACTGTTCCTTTATATTTCGTACCGGTAGTGAGATTACAATTCATTCCACTTCCCACAATGTTTTTTGAGCTAGAAAACTCAATAAATTGATTAGTAAAAATATTGCCAATGCTATTTCCGTCTCCTCCGTTACCTCTAATATCTGTTCCTCCAAAGGATATTGAAGTAGGATATCCCAATTCTAAATCCCCTTTTTCAAATCTTCCATTAGATGTTGAAGCTAGGTTTAAAGACTCATCCAAGAAAAAAGGCACATAATAAGATCCACCCAAATTTTCATTAACCAAAGAACTATACTTACCTTTTGGCTTAGACAGACGCTTCACAGAAGAAGATAATACAAATGAAGATGATGGGTTTAAATCCTCTATATCTGTAAACACGCCTTGTCGTTGAAAGTTATGTCCAATAGTTCCTCCCCAAGAATAATCCTGCATCGCATCGTGTTCTATATGCAAAATCCGCCAAACGCATAATATAGGAGAGGTATATTTATCAGACAATAGCACTTCTGCACGAGCTAAAGGATAAGAAACTTTAGGGTCTGCAATTTTAAAATGGTCTAGTTGATCCAAATTTTCCAAAGAGTTTAGAAAATCCTTGTCTCCATTGGCAACAACCCTAAAACTATCCCCTGCATGAAGTGTGGTGGTAAAGTCAATTTTTTCTATTTTGCTGCTTGTTCCAAATACCATAGTCGCAATTCCTTGTGTATTTTGTTTATCTATATAACCCGCCTTTAGCCCCTTTACTTCTCCTCTATTGTCTTCGTGTGGTGTATAGGAAATCGTATTATTTGTGCCAGAATAGTAACCTGTTGTAGTTATTCCTCCATCATTAGGATCAATAAAACCAAGATCACTTGATGGGTCATCAATATCAAAACTTCTCAAGTAAATACTTAGACTATGTATAGGGATAACGCTTAACTCTACTTCCAATTCTACTTTATTTCTTGGAATTGTAGGGTTGTCTTTTCTTGCTCCTACGAAAACTCTATTATTATTAACCCCTGTTCCTACATAGTTAACAGGATCTGCATCCAAAGTATTGCTAATATTCACGAGTCCACCAGGAGTAAATGCTGAAAAACCATTTTTCTTTCCTTTCCACCTCAACTCATCAACGCCTACAATTGTAATAGCAACCTTATCTTCCGCACAAGCACCTTCTCCACCATTCTCATACTTTAGGCTCAAAATAGTTCCTTGTTGTTTTGTGTGGGGTTTTGTTCCTTCTACCCATAACTCTACAGCTAGCCATTCTCCAGTAGAAGTGAAAGTTAGAGGGTCTCCTAAATTATATTGCCCTGCACTCTTATCATTTGATTTCCAAATTGATATATTAAGATGCCCTTTAATGGCTTCTAATGTTATTTTACTTTGGTCTATATTTAAAGGCTTCACCTTTGCAATTATTTTCACCAATTCATCATCTCCTCCATTTACTTCATCTGTGGGCCAACCAAGTGTCCAGCCATTAAAACCATCATATAAGTTATCTTTATCATCATTGTCTAAATTTTCAAAAGTCATTGCTCCTTGTGATTCTTCTTTAGAATCTTCTATCATGGTAGTAGTGTTCCCTGTCATGACTTCTGGTTTATAGACCTCTAAATCTAAAAATACTTCATCTACATGCACTATTACCTCATGGCTAATAGAATTTCCGCCACAGCTTACAATAACGTTATAAGTTGTAGTTTCTTCTGGACATGCATAGGCTTAGGATTCGTGGCATCATCAAGAGTCTCAGCTGGTCTCCATGAGTAGCATATTTCGCAACCATGTTCTTCTAATAATTCTTCACTAACTGATAACTCAACACATTCTCCTTTACAAATATAAAGATGTGTTGGATTTTCATTACTTCCCATTTGTGCAATCAAAGAAATAGGGAAATAAAGTAGGAATAAAAATATTATAATATATTTTCTCATTATTAACTTATTTTTTATTACAAATAATTAATTAAAAAATAAGTCCTTCAAAAAATCTTGTCGACAATCATTCTATTGAACTCACTTCAAACATAACAGAAATTTATCAAAAAAAAAAAACTGTGTATCAACTACTTAAAAAACAACGTTTTTATCAAAAAATGACAAAATCATTACAAATATACTCAAAAACCATATCAATTACCCCAAAAAACTTCAACAAACAAAAACCTACAATTGCAGTAACAACCCAAAATTCAATGTTGTAACACTAAACAGTATTGTTATTAAATTATTTAGTTTTTTGCTTAAAAAATGAATTTTAGCTAAAACAGATGTGTGTTTTGGGAGAAAGAAGGAGTCTGTTGGGAAATGTATGGTTTAGCCTTGGGGAGAATGTATTGAAGGGCTTATTTGAAGCTCAATTGAAGGGCTAAGGTTTGCAGCGAATAGTATTTGCCGTAGTATTTGGCAATCATTCGCAGGCAGGACTGCAGTTTATTGCATCGTTTGTTTGTAGAATGGGAATTTTTGGGGCATTTTTCAGATTGCTGAGTTCAAGACTAACAGTTCAATTTTGATAGCAAAATTTTGGAGGATTTGGTGGTAGGATAAAGGTAGGAAAATGTGTTTAAATTGATTAATTATTATTCACTAAAAATTGAAGATGGTTGAATATCCGTTCTATTAAACGTTTATCTTCTGTCATAATAGAAGCCTTACCATGCATATTAGGTGTAAAAGGTATAGTATCATGATAAGAAGTTACAATTGGATATTGAATAGAAGTAAGTATTGAGTATTGTTTTTTTCGAGCAATCAAATCAATATCTTCAATTTGTTCTTGAACTTTTCCGAAATCTTGAACGGGGTATTCATCGATAACAATTTCCACTGTTTGTCCCAATTTTACTTTTCCAATGCCATAGGTAGGTACTGTTATTTGACCAACTAATGTCGGATTTTGATTGTTAATCACTGTTGCAATTTCTTCTCCAGATTTTATGTATGTGTATATGTTTATATGTGAAGGTATAGATAATATTCCGTTTATGGGGGATTTTATTAAATACTTGTTTTCCCATGAGTGTATTTCACTTTTCAATATAGTAAGACTATGGTTAATACCTTTCAATAGGTTAAATGATTGAATGTCATCATTTAATGATGACTGATTCACATTGCCTTTCAGTTTTTCTACTTCTAACAAGTATTCATTTATTTTTGATTCAGTTTGTTTAATATTGTATAAAACAGTTAGGTATTCATTCTGGATTGCTTCTAACTTTTGTGTGGAAATATTTCCTATTTGATGAAGTTCCGAAAACCGTGTTTTATTTTGTTGTGCAAGTTGTAGTTTATCTTTTTGAATATTTTTTTGTTCATTTAGCTTTTCTATTACGCTTTCGATGGTGTTTATCTGTTCTTTTAAATCATTTACCTTACTTTGATTGACAGATAATTTAAGGTACTGTTTATATTCTAAAATGTTTTGTCTAAATCTATCATAAAATACTTGTAACTTACCTATTGAATCTATGCTTGGACAAATACATTTAGTATAATCTTTGGAAGATGATAAGTTTGACAATACATCTTTTATCAATGAATAATGCTTTAATTTAGTATCACTATTAATAACAGCTATAATCTCTCCTTGCCTTATTGAAGAATTGTTCTCTTTATAGATATCTTCAATATAACCATCTATATTAGCTGAAAGGGGGAGGGGAACTTCGGACAAATGTATTTTTATATTTCCTTCAATAATATCGGGGTATTCAATCAAATAACTAAAAGCTATAAATAGTAAAATAATTATAAATATAAGGGATAGTCCCCATCGTGTAATCCATTTAGGAATTAAACCTAGAATTTCTCTAATATCCTCACTATATAGTTCTATTTCTTTATTTTCCATGTTATCCCAATGCTAATTGATTTCTGACCAATCTATAATACTCTCCTTTTAAGGAAATCAATTCATTATGAGTACCTGTTTCTACAATTTGACCATTATCTAAAACTATAATTTGATCTGCATTTTGAACTGTACTTAATCTATGTGCAACAATAAGAACAGTTTTACCTTTGTAAAAGGTATTTAGGTTATCTACGATAATTCGTTCATTTCTTGCATCTAGTGCACTTGTGGCTTCATCAAAGAATAAAAAATTAGGGTTTTTGTAAATAGCTCTTGCTATGAGTATCCTTTGTTTTTGCCCTCCGCTTAAGGAACGTCCATCTCTACCAATTTTTGTATTATAATTTTCGGGAAGTGTTTCAATAAAATCTCTAATGTTTGCCATTTCCACTGCTTTTATAAGTATTTCCTTGTTTATATCTTCTTCATCAAGAACAATGTTTTTAGCAATACTATCGGAGAAAATGAAGCCATCCTGCATTACGACACCACATGTTTGCCTCCATATATCATGATTTATTTTTGTTAGGTGTACGTTCCCTATATTAATACTGCCTTTTGTAGGTTGATAAAGCTTTAGAAGTAATTTTAAAAGTGTTGTTTTACCGCTACCGCTAGCCCCTACTATAGCAGTAACTTTTTCATTTGGGATGGTAATTGAAACATTTTTTAAAACAAAATTTTCTTTAATGTCATAGGAAAAATAAAGATTTTTAATTTCAATATTTTCATTAAATGAAACTAAATGAGAACTAGATGTACCCTTATTTTCGTCATCATTTCTATGTACTTCTATCAATCTTTCAATACTTAGATGAGCATCTTGGGCTTTTTTTAGAAAACTGGAAATTTGACTAATTGGACTATTTAATTGTCCAGTTATATACATTACAGCCATCATCATTCCTAAGGTCATTTCACCTAAAACAACACTCTGAGCTGCAATCAAAATAATGATTATATTTTTTAACTCACTAAATACTACGACACCTATTTGCTGGTATTGTTCTAATGCCAAAATCTTTGTGTGAATTTTGAATAATTCTGCTTGAATGCTTTCCCATTCCCAACGTTTTTGAAGACCATAGTTGTTAAGTTTAATTTCTTGAATACCTGTGAAAATCTGGATAAGTGTATTTTGATTTGATGCTGATTGCCTGAATATTTTAAAGTCTAATTCTTTTCGTTTATTGAAAAATAAAACAATCCAAAGGATATGCAAAATACTTCCTATTAAAAAAACAAAAAAAATATATGAATTGTAAATTAATAATATTATTCCAAAAATAAATATATTTATTAGGGAGAAGAGAGTATCTAGTGTTGATGTAGTATAAAAAGCTTCAATTCTCCTCTGATCACTAATGCGTTGCATCAAATCTCCCATTTTTTTTGTTTCAAAGAAACTAATAGGAAGTTTTATTAGTTTTTTCAAAAAATCAGATATAATGAATATTTTTATTCTTGTACTTATATGCAAAACAATCCAATTTCTTATAAAATCAATAGTTGTTTTCCCTAAAATAATCATAAATTGCGCTACCACAATTAAATATATAAAGTTTATGTCGCTTGTTTTAATCCCTATATCTACAATAGATTGTGTAAGAAATGGACTCACTAACTGTAAAAGACTTGCGCCTAGTATACCAAAAAGTAATTGAACAAAATATTTTTTATATTTTGAAAAATAGGGTTGAAAAAATTGAACTTTTTTTTGTTCTTCTTGACTCTGGGCTGTATTTTCGAATTTAGGAGTTGTCTCTAATTGAAGTATTAGACCTTTAGGGTCTCCTTTGGTTATTGTTGATAACCAGTTCTTCGCAAACTCATTCAAATCATAAGTGATATATCCAGAGTAAGGATCAGCAACATATACTTTCTTTTTAGTGATTTTATAAACAACTACCGTTCTATGCCTATTCCATTTTACGATACAAGGTAAAATGATGCTTTTCTTTAGTTTTTCAAAAGTACAGGCTGTTATGATAGTATTCAGTCCAATATCTTCAGCTAAAATACTTATGTCTTTTAACGAAGTGATTGCTTTTGAAGTAGAGTATTTTTCTTTAAAAAAACGGAGGGAGTATTTTTTTCCATAATATTTAGCAACCATTCTTAAACAAGTTATTCCTCCATCACTGGAATCAAGCTGTCTATATAATGGGAACTTTTTCAAAGTAAAGAATTATTTGATTAAAAATTTATGTTAAAATAGCAGACAATATTGTATCTATTGAATTGTACCTATCTTTTTTTTCTCTTTTTAGTCCTTGTTCAAATAACTGTTCTAAAATGGGAAATGGCTTCAATTCCAAGTCTGGAAATGATAGTATTTGATTACTTAATACAGCTTTTAATGCGTCTGAAAAAGACATTTTTCTAATATTTTCTGTACCATAATTAATCGGTACTTTTTTTGTGTATAGAAAGAATAAGGTGGCTATTATAGCATATGTTTCTGAGTAAATATCATATTCAATGTATTTTGATTTTTCTAACATTCCTTTTGCTATTTCGGGGGCTACAAAATGCATAAGTGCCCCAGCATACAAGGGAGTTTTTTCATTAACTAACCGACTTAGTTCAAAATCTAAAATATGAACATCTCCTTTAGTATCTATTTTAAAATGAGCAGGTTGAATATCTCCATGAAGTATGTTTACTTTATGTAATTCATTGATTTTTTTAAGTATGCTTACAAATAAAACGATTATTTTTTGTTGAAATTCTTCGGTTTTTGGAGTCTCAGCAAAAGTTTTCTTTAATACTTCTAAGATTGATTCTCCTTGAATGTAACGCATTAATAACCAGTGATAGTTATTTAAACTGCCATCTGTAATATAGTAATCAAAAGAAGTTCGTTGTTCTTTTAGATATTTCAAAATTGTAACTTCTCTTTCTGCTATAATTCTTTTTTCATCTTTGGAAAAAACAGGGTGTTCAAAATTTAAATCAGTAATTTTCACAAGAGATTGCATATGATTACTCTCAATCTTTAAAACTACAGATCCACGCCTATCAGACAATGTTTGGTGCGAATCTATTTTTGTTCCCAATTGATATTCAATAGATTTTAATATATTATTTATATGGATATTCATTTTTATATTTTTAAATATTTTTCTTTAAATTTATGGTAAAGCTTTCTAAAGTTTTCTTTTTTACCTTCATTTTCACGAAACATCTCACTACTGTAATGCTCTGTATAACACACAATTTCATTTATTAAACTTGTCTCATCAATTTTAGTTATAAGCATAGTAATATCCTCCTTTGAAGGATTAGGTAAATGCGTGACTATAGTAATATCCTTAACTATTGCTAATGTTTTTTCGTCTTTGAATATTTTTGAAAAAATATCTTCACCATTATCATTAGAGGACAAATAAATATTCTCTAATTGAGGTATTTTATAAAATTTTTTATCAACTGGTTTTATAGAGCTTCTAATAGAAAAAAGATTATATGGTGGTTGAGGAATGTAGTTATCAGACCTTAGAGATTTTTTGTGTTCCCCTTTCCAAAATTTACCAAAAGCTATTCCTAAATCTGTATATAATATTTTTAGAATCCAATGAACCCAATCAAAGATTTCTTTATTAGACTTGCACGACTATGACAGCCAATCATTTAGTTGTTTTTAAATTTGTTACGTGCAATAAATAGATTATTTATTACAAATGAATAATTTGTTCCTTTATAAAAATAACACTAACATTAATTCTATCAGCTTGATAGTTCTAAATGATAATTCCATAATCCTGCACATATTCCAATTATTCTATTCTTTAACTTTTCGCATTTAATGCGACATCTATTTTTCAAAATCCGAAATTTCTTCATCTTACCTATAGCATGCTCTACAAAAATACGTTCTCTACTTACTGCCTTATTTGACTCTTTTTGTTCTGCTGTAAATTCTGGATTTGGGTTCTTTTTGCTTTTTCTTGTTTTTTCTCTCCCACCACTAATTCTTTTATTTTGTAACTTATCTATACCTATAAAACCTAAATCCACCAATACTTTGCATTTTTAAACCAACCCTTTATGGGGAAATTCTTTTTTAGAATTCCAAAATCTACATTACGCCCAAGGATATAATTTACTTACATAATAAATTTTCGTTTTTTTATCTGACAATAATAAACAGACATCCGTATGTGTCCCTTTTTTACCACTATACTTATCCCTCTGGTTATCATATCCTTTAGGACGCTCTGTCAATGTTTCAGTGCCATCAAAAATAATTTCTTTTGCATCCGATACATGAAACTCAAATTCTTCTACGCTTTCAAAACTTCGCTTGGGCATGACTTTTTTTTTCCAATGTTAATTCCAATAATCTCGAAAAACGATCAAAATTATCATGTGCTGTTGAGCCTGCCATATTAAAAACACAGCCTAATGAACCCCATATTAAATCATTTTTTATTTGAAACAAAACAAAAAAAAGACTGTCGTCTAATCCTTTAAATTTTGGAGGTTCAGTAACATTTTCTTCAACATAATCTTCATATGATTGATTATACTTTGAATAAAATTCAGCTTCATAATCTGACAATAGTTGATAGAACTCTTCCTTACTTTTGCCTGTTGCATCTTTAAATTGACGTTCTGTGGTTATTTGTCGGTAATTCATCATTCCTTTTTTTTGCAATTTACATAAATTCCTATAATTTATAGTCGAACAGGTCTAGTAATTTAGAGAGATATTGTCCTTATATTAGTCCTTCCAAAAAAAGTAACTCTTTGTTTTTTTCTACTTATAATATTAACAATCCTTTAAATTCTTTTAGCTATACTCTTTTTATATGCCTTATTCATGTAGAGATATTTAGAAAAAAAGATTTAATAGTATTTCAAAGAAAGAAAAAATCCTATTCTGCGAAAACATAATTTTTAAATACGAAGAAGGTGTAAATAATAGACCTGTTCGACTATAAATTATAGGAATTTATGTAAATTGCAAAAAAAAGGAATGATGAATTACCGACAAATAACCACAGAACGTCAATTTAAAGATGCAACAGGCAAAAGTAAGGAAGAGTTCTATCAACTATTGTCAGATTATGAAGCTGAATTTTATTCAAAGTATAATCAATCATATGAAGATTATGTTGAAGAAAATGTTACTGAACCTCCAAAATTTAAAGGATTAGACGACAGTCTTTTTTTTGTTTTGTTTCAAATAAAAAATGATTTAATATGGGGTTCATTAGGCTGTGTTTTTAATATGGCAGGCTCAACAGCACATGATAATTTTGATCGTTTTTCGAGATTATTGGAATTAACATTGGAAAAAAAAAGTCATGCCCAAGCGAAGTTTTGAAAGCGTAGAAGAATTTGAGTTTCATGTATCGGATGCAAAAGAAATTATTTTTGATGGCACTGAAACATTGACAGAGCGTCCTAAAGGATATGATAACCAGAGGGATAAGTATAGTGGTAAAAAAGGGACACATACGGATGTCTGTTTATTATTGTCAGATAAAAAAACGAAAATTTATTATGTAAGTAAATTATATCCTGGGCGTAATGTAGATTTTGGAATTTAAAAAAGAATTTCCCCTATAAAGGGTTGGTTTAAAAAATGCAAAGTATTGGTGGATTTAGGTTTTATAGGTATAGATAAGTTGTACAAAATAAAAGAATTAGTGGTGGGAGAGAAAAAACCAAGAAAAAGCAAAAAGAACCCAAATCCAGAATTTACAGCAGAACAAAAAGAGTCAAATAAGGCAGTAAGTAGAGAACGTATTTTTGTAGAGCATGCTATAGGTAAGATGAAGAAATTTCGGATTTTGAAAAATAGATGTCGCATTAAATGCGAAAAGTTAAAGAATAGAATAATTGGAATATGTGCAGGATTATGGAATTATCATTTAGAACTATCAAGCTGATAGAATTAATGTTAGTGTTATTTTTATAAAGGAACAAATTATTCATTTGTAATAAATAATCTATTTATTGCACGTAACAAATTTAAAAACAACTAAATGATTGGCTGTCATAGTCGTGCAAGTCTACTAGGATATTCAGCTATTTTTTTTTCATCATCAATATTATTTGCTCTAAATATAATATTCATTTGCACAGTGTTAAGTTTTTATTAAAAATATCATTTCTGTTTTCATTGACTTAATTTAACCAAAATCTATTATTAAGAAAAACCATCAAACTTTGAAATATTGAAAGTCGAAAACAATCTAATTAAAATTAATGAGTATTTAATTTTTAATATACAAAATACCCTACTCTTATGAAAGCAGGGTATTTTTTAATGGAGTTAATTTTTATTATTTTTAGTTACTTTGGAAAATCTGGATTATAAGGGGTGCAATCCCAAGCAGCTTCAATAATACCAGTTTTAAGATACTTTTGGTAGGTATTACTATCTAAATCACCATCACTATTTCTAAACCAAATTTCTGGCAATTGACCAAACATATCCTCATAAATTGAAGTCCAACCAATAACTCCAAAACCTTTAACTTGGTTATGAGGAAGTACTTGTCCTACCACATTGTTACAAAAGTTTTGATAACCCAACTCATCTTTTAAAATTTGATGCCATGCTTCATCCACAATACATGACATCATTCTTGCTGGTTTATTGGTTTTCTTTTGATATACTACTGCAACTTGAAAGAATTTTTCGAGTTCTTGTGTTGCTTCCTTCATAAACATTTCTTTTTTAGAAATTACTGCTTCTAATAACATAATAATAAATTTTTTGTTAAAAAAAATAATACAAGCCCTTCAAAAAATTTGTCGACAATCATTCTATTGAACTCGCTTCAAATATAACAGAAATTCATCAAAAAAAAAAAACTGTGTATCAACTACTTAAAAAAACTGTGTTTTTATCAAAAAATGACAAAATCATTACAAATATACCCAAAAATCATATCAATTACATCGAAAAAACTTCAACAAACAATAAACTACAATTGCAGTAACAACCCAAAATTCAATGCCGTAACACTAAATAGTATTGTTATTAAATTATTTGGTTTTTTGCTTAAAAAATGAATTTTAGCTAAAAGGTATGTGTTTTTTTGAGAAAAGGAAGGATTTTGTTGGGAAATGTATGGTTTAGCCTTGGGGAGAATGTATTGAAGGGCTTATTTGAAGGTCAATCGAAGGGCTAAGGTTTGCAGCGAATAGTGTTTGCCGTAGTATTTGGCAATCATTCGCAGGCAGGTGGGCCCGCAGTCCATTGCATCGTTTGTTTGTAGAATGGGAATTTTTGGGGTATTTTTCAGATTGCTGTGTTCAAGCCTTACTGTTCAATTTTGATACCAAAGTTTTTGGGAGTAGGATAAAGGTAGGGAAATTTTGGGATATATTGGGGAGAGATAGAATGGAAAGACATCAGAAGTTTTCAAAACTTCTGATGTCTAAATTTACTGTAGTCGAATCGAAACGCACAACCATGACATACTTGAGTGTTCTCTTTGAAGTCTGGTTTTTCGATAATCTATTGTGGAAGGCACTTTTGTATCATATAGTTTAGAAATAGGGAGTTTTTATCTTATATTTTTTTCAAAACAAAACTTCCCAATATTTTTTCCTCATTCACTATTTCTTTTGGATTCATAAATTGGAAAGGTTTTTCCAGTGCATAAATATCTATTTTTATGCTATCTGAAAACATTTTATTTTGTGAAAAATGAGTTGTTCCCCGATAAGAAGGTAATATTTCTTTTTCACCAACCATCATCATCCAAGTATTTCCATAATCTTTGAATGATTCTTCTGATATTCTGCTTCTATTTCTTCAATTGATAGTGGAGATTGAGGATTAATTCGGGATGTATTTTCCAGATTATACTTGCAAACAAAAACTTTTCGCTTTTTCGCATCTTCGATATTTTAACTGATTCCTCAGTGACCTTTTAGAGTATTGCAGTTAGTGGTAAAGAAAGAAACGATGAATAAGGGTAATAATGGGATAAATTTTTTCATTTGATTTGTTGTTTGAATGCAAATAACTTTTCACTCACCTATATTTTCTACCAAAAAACAAAGAAAAGTAACAATCAAAAACCTCATGGGGAAAATAGTTTTGTGTAGGAGTAAAACTGCAATATAAAAAAATTATTCCCAATATACAATTGTGTTTCTCTATCCCTTCAACAATTTCACTACCCGTCTGTTCTCTCCAATCTGCAAGCATACACTCCCTCTGCTAAATCACAAGGCGTGAAAGTCACTTTGTAAGCACCTATTTGCCATAACCAACTATTTGCCATAACCAACTACTCCTGTACAGTTTCCAAAATTTCTTCACAAAAAAAAGTTTTTTCTTTGATTCTGTTCATCTTCATTTTTAGGTAAGTTTGCTTCCTTTCCACTTTCATTTTTGAGAACCACCTGGTTTCTTCTATTTTCAAAAAGTCAGCTTCGGTAAAATAAACCCGAATAGGCTGCTTGTTTTCAGTAAGTAGGTATTTGCAAGGTTTGTGCAGCAGATTTTTTGCTTTCAAGAAACGGTAATCTTCAAGAAATTCTTTTAACTCTTCATTTCCCTTATACTTTACTGCAAAACTCTGTATACTGTCTTCAATCATTTGAACGATGGAGTCCTCTAATCCATAAAAACCTTCAAAGTGATGCATATTCCAATAGAGTTGGCCTTCAATAATTTCTGTTTGTTGGGCAGGGAGTGTTTGATGATTTAGGAGAAAAGTGATGATTATGAGGAATAGATATTTCATTTTAGACTCGTATTTGCAGGTAAGAAAAAATTGTCAATATGGAGTTACTGGAAAATACAGACTCTATCCATCTACCAACAACAGCCTTGATGAACTAATTTCTGTAAATAGAAGAAAAATTAATATTTTACTTCACTCATTTCTCTATTTTCAAAATACTCAATCAATCTATTAGCAATAAATAACAAAGAATTGTAGCTACTCCAATTATCAATAGAGAATTGTTTGCCATCATAGTTTTCTAAGAGAAACTTTAGAGTTAAAGGATAAACTAAACTTGACGCAGCTACATAATGCCCCCCAGCATACTGTCCTGCACCTGCTCTCAGTAGCAGACTATAAATTTCTTTTAAAGTACTTCTATTTGCACCAAATTCACTGCATACCAACTTTACATATTCATCAGATTCTCCAATATTTATTAATTCATCTAAAAAGTCATTTTTTTCATTTTTATTACGTGGTTGTGCTAGTTTTTTTGAAATATTTCTTAAACGAAAAGATTTAATTATTGATTTAATAATATTTTTAATCATTATGCATTGTATTTTGATTTGGAAATTACCCCTTCAATAATTTCACTACCCGTCTATCCCCTCCAACCTGCAACACACAAACATACACCCCATCCGCCAAATCACAAGGTGTAAAAGTCACCCGATACCGACCTGCTTGCTGCAATTGGTTGTTAATCAAGTTGAAAATAACGAAAAAGCTTTACCAGTTTTGAGCTTCGGGAATTTGATTGAATAAATTACTCCATTGCACATTAACAATTCTTCCCACTGTTTTAATAGCGTACCACACAGACGGATGTTGGTGTGTAAGGATGTCATTTTTGATATTCTGTTTTATGATTTCTTGGTTGGCAGTCAAATCCATTTTTAAATCAACAGGGTTGTCGGCAGGTGTCAGTATTTGAGTTACTTCTTGAAGAGTTGTAGCTTCCAAAACATTGGTCAATCGCTCCAAGCGGTCGTAGTAATAAATAGCAGCTTTTCTTCTTGCTTCAATTAACTTATCTCTTTCATTGAGTTGAAGTATCTCCAACGTCTTTTCAGCTTTATTTTTGTCCTTTGTTGTAAGTCCAGGCACACATTGAAAAGTATAGGTCATCATGTTGAGAATCAGAAAATCATTGGGGTTTTCCGTTCTTGGATTGATGAAGCAATGCGTTTTGTGAATCGGTTCATTGCCTCTTTCAGTAGTGTACAATATACCACTATCATCCAAAACATGGCATTTGTCCAGTTTATAGCCAGAATTGCACTGCTTACAAGCCAAAAGATAATTATCCCATACAAATGCCCATTCAGGAAAAAAAGATTTGGGAGCAATATGCTCTATATCATTGGCTTCATTCTGTTCACAATAATTGCAGACCTCAACAGACACGCACATACTTTCCAAAACGGATTTAACATCATCAAAAGCAGCTTTCCCAGCATTAGAGCCGCTTTTGCCGCTCCAAAGACTTTTTGCTTTTTCTGCTTTTTCCGCAAAAGTAGCTTCTCTGTCTATTTGATTTTGCAGCGCACTCAACCTATCTTTGGTTGTTTGGGAGATGTCATTAGAAGCCAATTGGATCATCGGTAGATAGGATTTTTTGAAGTTTACGTCGTTCCTTGTCTTCTTCTTCGGTAATTTTACCTAGTGCATATTCAATGTTTAACTTGCCCAATTTTTCCAACATTTCATCTGATTTTACAGAACGTACAGGTGATTGACCAAACAATTCCGTACCATAAGCATCTAAAATGTTGCCACTTATCAACTTGTCTTTTTCAATCCCCGTTATTTCTCCATGATTTTCGTCACTTCCTGGAGCAGTCAATCGCCAGATACTTCCGTTTTCGCAAGCCCGACAAATCAAAGGACTATGTGTGGTCACAATAAACTGAATATTGGGGAAATATTTGGTAAACCATTCACCAATTCGAGTCTGCCAAGTAGGGTGAAGGTGAGCATCTATTTCATCTATTAAAACAACGCCAGACAAACTGATTTTCCCTTCTTCAAAATCGCTATTGAATACTTTGGAAGCGCCGTAAGTTGCGATTAATTGGCGTATCAATTCCAAAATCATACTCAATACAGAACGATAGCCATCACTCATTTCTACAATAGGAATCAAGTTTCCTCTACCATCTACAAAAATGACATTCCCATTCACATCAAAATCGCTGAATTGAGCATTGTGAGGGAGCAATCCACTTTCATTAATAAAACGTTTAAGTTTATCCAAAATAAGCGCATTTGCAGAAATATAGGTTTGCTGTGGTTCTTCAATGGTAAAATTACCTGATTCTTTTAAATACTCCTCCTTTTCTCGCAAACGTTTGTTATCCAGTTCTTTTAGCCAATCCAAAGCTTCTGATAAGGCTACATCTTCTCCAAATACACTCAAATGTGCCCCTGCTTTTGGCGAAGCATGAAAAACCTTGTTTTTTCGTTCATCCCCTCCTGTAAATCTCCGAAAAGGCCCATAAGCCACCGAAAACCAACCCGAATTGTCTCCCCAATTGTAGTTTCGAGGCGATAGCGTTTTTTGGTAAATATTGGTAGAAAGTTTTACTTTTCCATTTTCTGTTTTTTTTAGCGTAAACCGATTCACAATGAGTTTATTTTTAGGAGGTTGCCCTCTCCCTATTGAATCTACCTCCCAATCAGGTAATAACTCTAAGTGAATCTCACCATCCTCTTGTCCTTTACTCAACCAATCTTCCCATACAGGTAAAACAGCCGTTATCTGTTCAGGACCTATCAAAGTTGCTGCAATGCTTCGAACTACGCTCGATTTTCCCGAACCATTGTCGCCAATTAACACATGCCAACCCGCAGGCTCAGAAAATACCATTTCAAAATCCCGAATAGACCGTATGTTTTTGATGTTTACCTTTTCGATATACATTTTTGAATTTTTACCTGCAAAATAAGCAAAATTCAGATAAAATTACCCCTTCAATAATTTCACTACCCGTCTATCCCCTCCAACCTGCAACACACAAACATACACCCCATCCGCCAAATCACAAGGTGTAAAAGTCACCCGATACCGACCTGCTTGCTGCAATTGGTTGTTAATCAAATGCTGCACCACTTTGCCCGACAAGTCGTAAATGCTCAAAGTAACAGGGCTATCGTTTTGCGGCAAAAAATATTCGATGGTCGTGGACTCATTGAAGGGATTGGGATAAACCGTTGCAGAAATTTCTTGCAGAGTAGTTTTGGAGGAAGTTGTTTCCGTATTCTCCTCCATTGCAGCTACTTCCACCAAAGGTGCAGCATTACAAGCTTCTAAAATTGCAGCAAAAACACCTCCATTTTCCACTTCAAAACCTGCCTCCAATTGTACAGAGTTGGTAGCTTGAAAGGTTATCGTCTGACCATTCTGTACCACCACATTTCCATTGCTGTTCAGATTTCCCGCACGAATAAAGTCCGAAGTTTGGGTCAAAGTGGGTAAGTTGTTGGTATTTTCGTATTCGACCGACACGCCATCGGGGCAGCAATTGGCAGAATTGTCCACATTCACCGTCACTTGTGCGCTGTCTGTGCAGCCATTGGAGTCGGTCACTACGACTGTGTAAACCGTTGTAGAAGTGGGGCTTGCTGTTGGGTTGGCAATGCTCGCATCGTCTAAGCTGCCATCATCAGGAGTCCAAGTGTAGGAATCGCCACCTGTTGCGCCCAACTGTGTGCTGTTGCCTTCACAAATCGTCACATCTTGACCAGCATCTGCCATTGGAGAAGTTGCAGAAGGCAGAATGTCCAGCGTACCAAGTGTATTAGCCGTATGTTGCGGTTCGTCGTTACTTTGGTTAATGACCGTTAATGTTGCATCAAAAGATAAATCGCTCGTTTGTGCACCGTCCACAACATCAAAACAAATCGTTCCGAAACTGACCCAATCGGTGTTGTTCACAATCGGACATTCGGCATTGCAGACAAAACCGCTGCTGTTCATTATTGTGGTGACATTCCAATCGCCCAATGCACCGCTTTCGTCCGAATCCATTGCCGTTTTGAAGTAAGGTTGGTAGGTGTTTTCTGGCGAAATTTCACACTCGGTTGCGCCTCCACCCGAAGCGGTCAAATTGAAGAAATTGGCAGCCGTATAAGTTGGATTGTTGATGGCGGATTTGTTGTAATTGACCCAAATCGTGTGTGAACCCACTGCCAAATCGGGCGCAGCACTTGCCGCTTTGATTTGGATGTCGACACAAAATTGCTCGCCAATTCCGCATCCTTTTTGCTCATTCGCAAATTGAAGGTCGTAGGTTGAAGGATTCTCGACCGCACTTTGGGTTTCGGTAATCGTTGCCGATTTGGTGATTTTGCAGTTGTTTTCGTCTTCCACAATGACGGTATAATCGCCTGCTGTCAAACCTGTTGCCATATCTGTAGTTGCGCCATTTGACCATTCGTAAGTATAGGTTCCAGTGCCACCTGTTGCCGTAACCGTTGCCGTTCCGTCCTCGCCACCATGACAACTTGCTTCGGTTTCGTCCATCGTTGCGTCTAAATCTCCGCAAACATCTACCCCAAAAACGGCATAGGAACGGGCAGGAATCGAAACAGTGATATTGCCGCCTGTTACGGTCGTTGTAGGCGTGTTGCTTGTGCCTGTCAAATCGGTCAGAATTGTTCCGTTCGGCAAGTTGACATTGACGTTTACGCCATGTGTCATGTCGAGCGTTTCCCCTGCAAAGTTGATGACCACGATGATATCATTGCCTGTGGGTGTTCCCATGAGTTGATACATCACGGTGGTACTGTGCAAATTGTTGGTGATATTTTGGAAATAGGGCGTACTGTGTCTGCTCAAATAATCACGACCTGTCGAGCCGTTGATATAGACTTTGTGGATTTGCAGCAAATCGTCAATCTGTTCCTTCAATGCCACATTGGGCGAATTGGGAATTTCTGTTCCGTAGTAATCGGGATAAAAAATACAGGGCAAACCGACTTGATTGTTGGTCAATAAATAAGCGTAGCCCAAAATTGGGTCGTTTTGAACAGGTGGGTCAAAAGATTCTCGGTAATCATGGTTGTTGAGGAAGGTAATCGCCTGAAAACCCGAACCTCCTGCACCATCTACAATACCTGCATTGAAGATGTCACGAGCATCATATCCAAAGGCATCACAGGCATCCTTCAATGCTTTTCGCAAGGAAAAATCAAATGCTCGAACGCTAATCGAATCTTTTGTATCGGCATCCATTTCGTTCAATACATTGTCCACCCATCCCTTCAATGTTCCCGCATTGGTATCAAAATATTCGCCGACTACGATATTGGGATAAATGCCTTGGTCGTAGAGGTAATCCATAAAATTGCCTGTAAAAGCGTAGGGGAAATGTTTGACCGCATCCATTCGATAGCCTCGAATTCCGACATCTTCCCAAAGCCATTTGCTCCATTCCTGCAGGGTGTCTATTGTTTCTTGTTTGGTTTGGTCGTAGTCGTAAAAAAACCACATTCCATCTGTATCGCCACTCAAAGAAGTAGGGTTTCCATTGGGTCTGAAGTAGTTGTAGTTCATGCCTCCACGTCCACTTGGCAGGGAGGTGAAGTCGGTATAGGTTTGGTAAACGACTTGACTTTGAATGTCTTGTGCTAAGGGAATGGAGTAAATTCCATAAATGAAGTGGTCGGAATAATTTCCATTGGCGTTGGTAAGGAAAATGTAGAGTGTATCTCCCGCAGCATCAAAATCACTTGCTGAAAGGGTCAGTTTGAATTCATCTGTCAAACAGCCACTTCCATCTGTTGTAGCGTTCATATCCACGCCCAAAGTCAAGGCATTGAAGCCCTGTCCACAATCACCGCCGCCATTGGGTTCACTTTCGGTCAAGGCTGTTTGGTTTTGAAAGCCAACCGTATTGGTTTGCATATACACCTTGTAGGGTTTGTTGTAGAAGTTGGCGTGTTGGGAAGCCGAGCGAATTTTGAAGTAATAATCTCCTGCACTATTTCCAGAAGCACCGCCCAAAGGCAAGATGCAGCGAAATCTATCGGATGGAAAAGGTGCATCACCTGCATTGACCTTGGTACTGTTGTAGTTTTCTATCCAACCTTCAACGGCAGGGTTGGTTTCGGGAATTCCGCCATCTCGATGGTTGTAAACTACATCTGCAACGGCTTCAATGCCCACATTTCCAAACAATTCTATCACATCGTCCAATTGTGAACGAGTTCCGAAACCCGTTGCGCCTCCTCCAAATTCACCTAAATCGAACAAATCTTTGGGGTCGTAGCCATTGCTGCCATTCCCAAAACTTGCACGAGAAAGCGGAGGCAACCAAACATGGGTAATGCCTGCATTGGCAAGTTCGGTGGCTTTGGCTGCAATGGTATCTGCCCAATTGTTTCCATCGGTTGTTTTGGGATAGTCCCAATACCAACCTTGCATCATAATGTCTTGTGCAATGGAATTTTGAAGGGAAAGAAGTAGAAGGAATGTAAATAGGCTTTGAATAATGGGTAGTTTGTGTTTCATAGATGGAAATGTTTTAGCTGACAAAGTTAATTGGTTTCTGCCTTTGAAGCAATCTTTTGTTGGAGTAAGAATGTCTGCTTTTCTTCAAAAGTAACTTGCATTGAAGTTGTGATATTTCAAGACTTAATGACAGAAATTGGGAGTTTGTTACCGTTGAGTCAAAAGTCCGCAGGTCGTTTGATAGAAGCCAATTTGTGCGAATATTTTTTGGAATCCACATTGAAGATACCCGATTCGTGCAGTTTATCGACTCTCACCTTTCCGCTTGCGTGGAGGATGTTGTTGTTTTTCAGCACAATACCTACGTGGATAATTTTACCTGAATCATTGTCGAAAAAAGCCAAATCTCCTGCTTTGACCTGCGAAAATTCTTCAATGGTTTCGCCAATTTCGGATTGTTGATAGGCATCACGAGGCAAGGCAATGTTGCCAAGTTTGAATGCCATTTGGGTCAATCCTGAGCAGTCAATTCCAAAAGGTGAGCGTCCGCCCCAAAGGTAGGGTGCGTGTAAATAGTTGAAAGCAAAGGAGATAACTTGTTGTGGATTGGCTTTTTCTTTTGCAGATGCAGCAGTGGTTTCTCCTAAATAGGTATAATGTAGGTCGTTGAAGTGTGTTTTCCTACCATCGAAGTTTGGCAGGCGACTCCCTATGATAATGGGGAAATATTCGGAGATATGCAATACAGAGTGAATAGTTTCTAATGCATGAACTGCATTTTGTGCTTCAATGTTTTGGTGGTTGCTTTTGGCGAGGGGTAAGAACTGTTTTTCGTCAATCCAGCCTTGATATTGGTCAAAAGTTGTTTGGATTTTTACCCATTGGCGGTCTTGTGTCAATACTTCAAAGGTTTCACCAAATAGGAGTTGGCTGACCATTTCGCTTTTTTCGGAGGCTTCGGCTCGCATGGGAATGAGGGCGAGGTGAACGATGCCAAATTGAGTTGATGTACTTGCCATAAATGAATGAAGATTAAAGTACAAGTCAAAATGAAAAACAACAAACCCAAATCCATTTTTGAATTTGAGTTTGTTGTTTGATTTTGAATATTATTTAGGCTTTGCTTTCTTTCGCAAATTCGGCTGCTTGTGACACCCAGTCATCTCTTTCGATGCGCCCAGGGAAAAATTGGATAATTTCAGTAACCGTGTCAATGTCTTCTGATGTGAAGTTGGAGATTTGGCGGAAAGTGTAAATGCCCATTGCATTTAGTTTCTTTTCGATAAAAGGCCCAATACCTTTGATTCGCTGCAATTCGTCTTTTTCACCTAATGAAGACCTTCCGATTCGCTCAAAATCGAATTGGCGGGATAGTTTCATAATTTCGGACAGTTGTTTGTCATCTCCAAACTCTTCCAAAATGGCTTTGGCTTGTGGGACCCAACCATCTCTTTCGATGCGTCCAGGAAAGAACTCAATGGCTTTGGTGACATCTTGAATATCGTCGTCATTGAAGTTTGCAATTTGACGGAAGGTAAAGATACCCAGTGCATTCAATTTCCTTTCGATGAAAGGCCCAATTCCCTTGATGCGGGGCAAATCATCTCTATCGCCTTCTTCAGCATGTCCAATCCGATCGAAATTGATGTGGGCAGATTTGTCGCTGATTTGCAGCAATAGGGCTTCTTCATCATCCATATTACCTATCCCATAAGCAGTTGGAGCTGTTTCTTTCTCCTCCGTTTTTGTTGCAGTGGTCAATTTGTCAAAACATTCTGCACAGTCTTTTTGCAGCTGTGTAGCTTGTGCCAACAAGATATCATAAGCCTCTTTTGATTCATTGTGTTCTGCCTCAGCAGCATCTAAGCGATTGAGATAGAAGGCACAGTCTTCTTGTAGTTGGGTAGCTTGTGCCAACAAAATGGCATAGGCTTCTTTGGATTCGTTGTGTTCTTCATCCGCAACATCCAAACGATTGAGGTAGAATGCACAATCTTCTTGTAATTGGTTGGCTTGCGCTTTCAATATATCGTAGTCTTCTTGGGTATCTTCGTTTTCTGCCTTCAATTCATTGTATGTGTTTTCGGCAGCATCTAAACGATTGATATAAAAGGCTGAATCCTCTTGTAATTGGGTAGCCTGCTCTAATAAAATGGCATAGGCTTCTTTTGATTCATTGTGTTCTTCATCCGCAGCATCCAAACGATTGAGGTAGAAGGCGCAATCTTCCTGCAATTGGTGTGCTTGTGTCATCAAAATATCGTATTCGCTGTTTCTGGCTTTTAGCTCTCCTGTTAATGTTTGGTATGATTCATCCGCAGCATCCAAACGGTTGAGATAGAAGGCACTGTCTTCCTGCAATTGGTGCGCTTGTGCCATCAAAACATCATATTCACTATTTATGACTTTTAACTCTCCTGTTAATGTTTGGTACGCTTCATCCGCAGCATCCAAACGATTAAGATAGAAGGCACTGTCTTCCTGCAATTGGTGTGCTTGTGCCATCAAAATACTGTATTCGTTATTTCGGTCTGACTTTTAACTCTCCTGTTAATGTTTGGTACGCTTCATCCGCAGCATCCAAACGATTAAGATAGAAGGCACTGTCTTCCTGCAATTGGTGTGCTTGTGCCATCAAAATACTGTATTCGTTATTTCGGTCTGTCAGTTTTTCATGCATTGTATCCGCAGCATCCAAACGATTGAGGTAGAAGGCGCAATCTTCCTGCAATTGGTGTGCTTGTGCCATCAAAATACTGTATTCGTTATTTCGGTCTGTCAGTTTTTCATGCATTGTATCCGCAGCATCCAAACGATTGAGGTAGAAGGCGCAATCTTCCTGCAATTGGTGTGCTTGTGCCATCAAAATACTGTATTCGTGTTCTTTGTCTCGTAACTGCTCGGCTAATTCTTGGTAAGATTCTTCCCCTGCATCCAAACGATTCATGTAGTAAGCACAATCTTCTTGCAGTTGTGTGGCTTGCGCCATTAAAATACCGTAATTGTGGTTTTTGTCTTGTAGTTCTTGCTCAGTTGTATGCAGAAGTTGAAGGTATTTTGAGGTTTCTGCCTTTGATTTATTCGATTGGATTAACAACAAATCGTATTCACCTTGAAGTTTAGCATTTGTAGCTTCATGACTTTCTTTTGCAGTATTCGCTAAAGCCAATGCGCTGCCGAGTGCTAGCACTTCGGTTTTGTATTTTTCTAAGTCAAAAATGCTATTTTTCTGTTCTCCAATGGTTGTTTCTTTTGCTTCTAGAGCAGCTCGTAATTCTTTTAGTTCAGCTTCCATTTTTTCACTACGAGGCAGTAGTATATTGTACTTGTCTTTGTAAACAGTGAGGTCGGTGATGCTTGAACGGTAGCCTGCAATTTCTTTATCTCTTTCTGACAAGTCGCTTCTCAATCCCTGATGGTCGGTTTGCAATTGTCCAAAACTTAGTTGCATATTGTTGAAGTTGGCCTCAGTATCTTGGTATTTTTTGTGGGTTTCTTCATATTTGGCTTGGTAAAGTTCCAACGCTACAATTCTGTCTTTGCGACGTTCACTTTCTTGGTTTGCTTGTGCCAATTCTGCCGTTAATTGTTTGCTATGGTCTCTACATGTTTGTAGGTCAGCATCTACGGTTTCTTTGTCTTTGAGGAGTTTGTCGTATTGTGACTGCAAAAACATCAAACGGGATTTGATTTCATCTACTTCCGATTTGTGTTTACTGATTAGACGTTTTTCGGTGTTGGGTTGGCAAAACAATTTGCAGTATAGCCAACTAAAGATCCAGAGTAGCACTAAGCCAATGAGCAATCCTGGTATCCAGTGCATTATTCGAGTTAGTAATATCAACATATTTATTGCTTTAAAGAGTTATAAATTTTATTGTAATGGTTTTTGGTTATTGGACAATGATTTCCACACGGCGGTTTTGAGCTTTGCCCGCTGAGGTGTTGTTGGGTGCAATGGGTTCTGCTTCTCCTTTAGAAGCAGTGGTAATGCGGTCTGCTGCAATTCCCATATTGACCAAGCGTACTTTCACATCTTCTGCTCGTTTTTTGCCCAATATTACATTCACATCGTCTTTACCGTCGCTATCGGTATGTCCTGTGAGCAATACGTTTTTGCTCGCATCTTGCAGCAAAAAGGTTTTGACATCGTTGAGGTATTGCTGCAATTCTTTGGAAAGGAGCAAGTCCGCACTATTGCTATTGAAGCGAAGTGGGCGTTTTTCTGCCAAAATATCTTTTGCAGTGGCTTCCGATACTTTGAATAAAAATTCGATAGGACTGTAAATGGTGTCGTTGGAAACGTGTAGATAAGGATCTTTTTTAGCGACTACTTCAATTCTATTTGGGCTAATGCCCATTGTTTCCATCTTTTTTCGGATGATGTTTGCTCGGTCTTCTCCGAGTTTTTGGGTAGCATCATCGTGGTAACTTCCTGATAGTGTAATTTCTCGGTTGGGATTCTTTTTGAGGTAATCCGCTATTTGTTGAAATTCTTTATCGAAGTCATTGACATTGTTATTGTCTGAATTGGGGTTCAAGAACCATAGATTTTTACTCGATTGTGCTACGGGATTGTCGGCATCTTTGATGATGAGTGCTTGAGTAGCACGGGGTATATAAGATGCTTCTATTCCACCATACAAAGTGTCATTTTTGAATGGTAAAGAATTGTCTTTCTTTGCAGTAGGAATGATCAGGTAAGCAGGGAAACCCGTATTGACCAACTGTTGTTTGAGCTGATCGGCTCTTGCCAATCCCCAATTCGTAAATTTAGGATCACTAGGTTTTCCTTCTTGGTCGTTGTAGTATCCTACTACCTCCAACTGTCTATTGGGGTTTTGTTGAACATACGTTTTCATATCGCCCATCGCTTTTTGAAGTTCGGCGGGAGACATAGGACGTGCATTGGATTTAGGAAAACGGAAATGGTCTTTTAGAGATACGACTTGTTTATCGCCATCTTTTACCGTAAAACCTGGGTAGGTGATGCTTGGTATAGGAGGTGTATCTGTTTTGGCTTCTCCAGCGTGTTGTGCGAATAATCCGAAGCCTTCACAAGCATCGAGATTTTCGCAGTCAAACCAATACAGAAAAGCCAATCCCGAAGCAATCAGCCCAATTATGTAAAATAGTCTGCTCATAGGTTAAGTCTATTTATGATTTATAAGGTTGCATTTTATAGTATTTACAAAGTATTTTTTCATTGTAGGTGGGTATTAGTGTGGACGAGAAAGATAGGGTTCAGGTCACTGAAAAATGCCGTATTAAGGTAGGATTTTTTCTGATATGGAACAAGTATAATAAAAAAAAGTAGTTAAAACGCTATTGGATTTAACTACTTTTGAAGAGGTAAGTTTTTCACAATGAATTTATTAGTGCTGTTCATTGGACAAAAAAGTAATTGTTTTTTTATTGAAGGCTCAACATCCAAGCTTTTGCATTTTCGTTTGCACGAGCAGAATCATATCGCTCTTTGGCCGTTTTACCATCCGCAGATCCATATATTCCAACTCTATAGTAACCTGACGTTGATTGAAGTGCATGAGCTTCATAGCCTTTTGTTTTTAAATTGCTAATTGCTTTGTTGGCGTTTGATTGGCTTTTGAAAGCCCCTACGATGATATAATATCCTTTAGGAGCATTAGAGGCTACATACTCATTGTTTTTGGCTTCAGTTACATTTACGCTGTTGAGGGCTGAGGTATTGGTAAGTGTGACATTTTCAGAACCTGATGCAGAATCAATTGAATTGTCTTCCTCGGTTGTTGAATCTGAGTTATTGTCTGTTGTTGAAGTATTTGTATTAGAGTCGGAACCATTGTCTGTTGCGGAATTATCGCCCTTTGTATCATTACTGTTTTCAGTAGTTTTGGTATTCGTTTCTGTTGTATTTTTCGATGAAGTATCTTCTACTTTATCGTTGCTTGCAGTATTTTCATCTGTGTCAACAGTTTCAATATCTCCATCGAGAGTAGAAGCATTACCACTTTCTGTGGTATTGCTTTCATCGGTAGTTGTATTTTCCTCTTGCTCTTCAGTAGTGTTTCCTGAATCGATGTTGGTGTTATCCACCAATTGTTCGTCTTTATCATCACCACCTGCAAACCAACTGAATGGGGGAATACTCCACAGTCCAGAATTTTCTTCTGTTTGTGTATCATTGGTTGTCATACCATCTTCTTTATCCCCTTTGCTAAGTTGCATCACCAACAAAAAACACAAACCGAGAATAAGCAATGGTAAGAGCCAAAACCATCCACCGCCACTTCTACGACGCTGTTCAGGAGGAATAACAGGAGGGAGGTTTTCAGCATTTTCAGCCAATACAGAAGATACAGTGCGTTTTTCAATGGGGGTATTGGGAATTTCTTCTTCATTGGGTAGTTCTTTTTCTTCATCAAAAGAAAAATCCATGTCAGAAGTCCCACCAATACCTGCCGCTCCAATGTTGTCATTGCTACTAGGTGGAGTAGTTGCTGCAATGGTAGGCAATTCTAAGGTTTGAAAACCAAAAGAATTGAGCGATAGGTTAAGGTCAGATGTGGGATAAAACTCAATCCCTTTTTCTGTTTGATATTGAAGTGTCCCCAAATTGCCGAGAGAAACGGCTTCCCCTGTTTGTAGCGTGGCTTTTGTTTCTGCTGCAAATTTTTTCAAGGCATCTTCCACCAATGAGGGCGGAATGGATTCCATTTTGGAAATATGTCCTACCAAAATACCGTCATTTACCTTCAATCTTTCATTGAAAACCACAGTTTTAGCAGGAGGGCTAATCGTCTGGTTTTCCTCATTGATTGTTGCTGGTTTGTTGCGGGTACTGAATGCGCCCAAGTCTGGAACAATAACAGAACTGTATTCGTATAGTAAATCATGGATATATTTGGCTACTTCAATGGTAGTGCTACTCATAGGTTTATTTGATATTTTTGGCTTAGGTAATGAAATTTTGTAGGATTGATCTTACAATTCAGAATAATTCATTTTTTTATTTGGAACTACCTTAAAGGTAATAAATATTCTTTTTTAGTCGAAAAGAAATGAAATAGATTTGGGAATAAAATGAATCGTAGAATTGGAGAGAAGTCTATATTGCGTAAATTTAGATATTTTATTTCTACCATTTTTTACCTTCAAAACCTACCTATTTTAGCTAAATTGCAGCCTCAAAATTTAACAAATAGCAGATTTTATAATATCTGTCAGCCCAATGCTAAAAAATATCTGTGATACTCATTACATTGAGAATGGATTTTTTTTAGAAATGAATCAATTTATACTTTGTTAATAGCTTAACAATAATGTAGTTACTTAATGCACTAATGGCTTTTAAAATCAATTTTTAGTATTCAATCTATTTTAAAACATAATTAACTATGCGATTAGTATTACCCTTCTGGGCATTTTGTTTATTATTTGTCACAATATGGAGCAATGGACTCTATGCTCAGCACAGATGTGCTACTATGGAGGCAATGGAGATAATGTATGAACAAAATCCAAGTTTACAAAAAACAATAGAGCAAAATTTATCAAAGATACACAACACTGCAAATGAAAAAGTGCTTCAAAAAAAAGAAGTAGCTTGTCCAACAGGAGGAACTATCACCATTCCCGTAGTTGTGCATGTACTGTACAACCCCAATCAGCCTGTAACCAATATATCAGAAGCACAGATAGAATCACAAATCTGCCAATTGAATACAGATTATGGAGGAACCAACCAAGACCTTATTGAAGCCTTAGATGGTGATGGCAACAAAGATTTGGTAGCCGCAATCGCCAATGCTGCAAGTGACGGAACCTGTATTCAGTTTTGTTTGGCCACTTTTGACCATCCACAAAGTGCAAGTCTCAATCCTGATGGTTTGGTGGACGGAGAAAAGGCAATTATTCGCCGTTCCTTAGTAGGTTTACCCACCGACTTTCCCCCATCCTTTCAAAATACAGCAGGAAGCAACGATATATGGGAAATCTCTCCTATTTGGGATAGAAACCAATACCTCAATTTTTGGATTGTTCCGTCCATTGGAGGCGGTGGAATATTGGGTTTTGCCCAGTTGCCCAATGGCCCAGCTGCCACAGATGGTATTGTCATTCAATATGAAAATTTTGGTTCCTCCAGTCCCGACTGTGGTCCATGTGCTGGTTGCGCTCTTCAACCAAATTTTAATTGGGGCAGAACAGCCACACACGAAGTAGGTCACTGGCTGAGTTTGTACCATACTTGGGGAACTCAAAATGGGTGTGGAGAAGCAAATGGTGATGGCATTTTTGATACCCCCAACCAGTTCCAAAGTTCCAGTGAATTTTTCTGCAATGTGTCAGGTTTTCCTCCTCTTGGTGATCAGTGTACTCCCGTTGGACAGGGAGGTATTATGTATATGAACTACATGGATTACTCCGCCGATGCTTGTTTGATTCTATTTTCACAAGGGCAACAAGCAGCAATGGAAACCCTACTTACATCTGGTTTTCGATCCAATTTTGGAAACAATGACTTGGGACAGGTGAAATGTACGCCGATTACAGACCCGCCAATTGCCAGTTTTATCTACAATCCTGACCCCTTAGTGCTTTGCCCTACCAACGGAAAAATCAAATTTACAGACACAAGTCAAGACAATCCTACACAATGGACTTGGAGTTTTACGGTACTAAATGGAAATATTGGCTTAGACATCGTTTCTTCGAGCAATAGGAATCCAGAAATACAAGTCCTTACAGGTACAAGTGGCACGATTCAAGTGTCTTTGCAAGTAAACAATTCTTTGGGTAGCGATACTTTTACACAAACCATTTCCGTCACCTTATCAGAAGATGCTTGTCCATCCTGCGAAGGAGGAATTTTTGCAGGAGTAGATATTACCACTTGTCCGAACGAAACCATTACCTTGAATGCAAGTTTAGGAAATATTGGCGCAAGTGATGAAACGACTACTGCTACAATTGGAACAACCAATTTAACTGGAGCGATACAAGGATGTATTTCTTTGACATCCCAACCTTCAGTAGATGTCACCGCATTTACTTTCAGTGTGCCTCCAGCCAATACAACCATCAATCAAACTGGCGCAGGTTCTATCAAACAAGTTTGTGTCAATATCTCGGTTGCCAATAACAATGGAACTTACCTAAGTATAGACCATAACAATGGAGCCTATGAAGATTTGTGGATAGGAACTGGTATTATTGGTGGATTCAATGGAAATGGCGGCAATACCATCAATGTATGTTTTACCGCAGGGCAACCAAGCGGTGCTTTTGATGGTATTTTCGATGGAGGCTCTGGAGGAGGTAGTTTTTTGGGTGAAAATTCAAGTGCTTTTGTGTTGTATGTCATGGATTTTGGATGCTTATATGGAGGTACTACTCCTCCAACCATCAACAGTGCTTCATTGGTTATCAACGATGGAGACGGTGGTTTTGACTGTCAGTTTTTGAGATGGGAAGTCTCAGGTGTTTCAGTAGGAACTTCCCCAACACTTGAAGTAACGCCCAGTACAGGAGGCACTGTCTTTTATACAGCAGTAGCAGATTGTGAAGGTTTTATCTGTACGGATGAAGTAGCCATCAATGTCTTGCCGAATGTGTCAAGTGGTCTTTCTTCTACAATCGGTACAGCCGACAATCCGTTTGAAGTATGTGGAAATGAAGAGGTATTCAACATCAGTTCCATTGGCCCTTATTCCTATGATACCAATAACCAAACCATTGCATGGGGTCTATGGGTCATTGAAGATCCATTTGGACAAACGACAATAGATGCAGCAGTGCTTCCTGGTAGTCCACCAAACGATGATGACTTGACAGATGATACCAACTTTTTGGGCTTTTATGGCACAGAAGTTATGGGCGCAACAGGACAAGGTACCGTCAGTTTGCCTGTCGAAGGAGATGGTGCAACCTACTATCTCGCCCCAATGATTATCAACTTTGACAATAGCTACACTGAAGAATGTGCAGGAGTAAGTACACAAGGTACCTACGTCAAACAGTACATTGCATTGAGTGCAGATGTTCTTACCGAAAGCTGTTCGGATGATGTTTCAACAACGACCATCACCTTTAATGGAGGTTTGCCATTTGACGACTACCTCAGCAATGAACCCAACCATACAGAAGCTTATACGGTGAGCATATTCAACGATGCAACCCCCAATACAGAATTAGTACCTGCTGGACAACAAATCATGTTGTGGGAAAATGCTTCAGTGGATTTGATGGGTTTGACATTGGGCAACTATACCATTGTGATTGAAGACGGTGCAGGTTGTCAAGTTATACAAGGTTTTACCATTTTGCCAGACTGTGATGCCGATTTGGTAAATCAAATAGATAATATCAATGGTCCTCCATCTCAGTCATTTCCCGATTTCAGCAACCAAACTCTCGAAGCAGCAGACGATTTTGCAGTTCCGAATGGTGGTATGACCATTGATGCTATTCAGGTTACAGGTTCTTTCAATCGAGCAGATGGAGTTGCCAACAATGTAAAGGTAACAATCAGCGTAGATTTCTTTGGTGAGCCAAGTCCTGTTCCAACATACAGTGCTACTATTACCCCCACTGACCCTTCCAATCCGAACTTCTATCTCCCATTACCTACCTCTCTCCAACTCAATCCTGGGAAATATTGGATTAGCATTGTGCCATCTATGTCTTTCACCAACGCAGGACAGTGGTTTTGGAATGCAACGAACGTGCAAACCCTCAGCCCAGCAGTATTCAGAGATACAGACAACCTATTGGATCAAGGCTTTACAGATTGGACAACTGTGAATGGAAATGTAGGAAACGATGCAGCGGTGGACCTATCCTTTGCTCTGTTGGTAAATGCCTCAGCAGGTACTCCCAATACAGTTGGAAGCCATTTGTTGTGCTGCAATGAAACCATTGATGTCGTTATTAGTGGCGCAAAATACGATTGTACAAGCTTCCGATTGGCATGGGCAATCGCTACAACTGATGATGTTGCAGGTGTACAGGCAGCCATCAATTCGGCAGACGTTTTGTTTGCCAACGAGTTGGATTCGTACAGTTTTACCCACAGTTGTACAGACGGTTTGGATGCAGGAACGTACTATTTCATCCCATTTTTGGCGAATAAATACGAAA
Organism: Chitinophagales bacterium; assembly: GCA_041392475.1. Taxonomy (NCBI): domain Bacteria; kingdom Pseudomonadati; phylum Bacteroidota; class Chitinophagia; order Chitinophagales; species Chitinophagales bacterium. The sequence goes on from JAWKLZ010000003.1 coordinate 532,330, forward strand.
ACAGTCCAATGTTGATAGACGAATGTAGCATCATTGGCGATGGACTTCAAATAGGGCTGACCGACCCAATTGAAGCAGACAATGTGGACATTGTATGTGCTTTGGGTGAAAATACTTACAACATCGTAGTAACTGGCTTGCAAGGCGGTGCCAACAATGGTGGCAATCCAGTATTGGAGGGAGCGGAGTATGTTTTTGAAGATGCAAGCGGTACATTGACCGCTACTTACAATGCAGCAAATAATACTTACACCATACAAAATGTGAGCATCACCAACTTCAACACCTACACCATTTCTATCGGAAACAGTATCGCAGGACAAAGCGATAATTGCAGCGTTACCTTCAATGGTTTCACTGCACCAGATTGTTGTGCGCCTCTTGCAGGATTGCCACAAGCTCCCTCTGTTACTGAACTTTGCAGCGATGGAACAGGAATGTGGAGTTTTGCAGCATCGGTTGGTTTTGACGAAAACCCTTCGGATGGAACAGTTGGAACGCCTGATTATGCATATTTGATTACCAGTTCTGGAGCAGTTTCCATCATCAAGTCCATCAGCACGGACGGAAGTTATACCAATACCGAAGTAGGAACGGTTTGTGTGTATGGAATCGCCTACAATGCGGCTGCCCTTCAATTGGCGGGTATGAGTTTGGAGGATTTCGTTGGAGAATCCACTTTTTCGATGAGCAACGATTTGACAGGTGCAGATTTGTGCTATGCGCTTACCGATGATGCAGCGTATTGTTTGGAAGCTATTGCACCGATTGAAGGAGCTTTGGTGAGTATTGTTTGTTCGCCAAGTGGCGAAACGGGAACGCTCTCAGTAGATTTGAGTGGCGTTTCAGGAGGCAGTGGCACAGTGAGCATTGCAGCCAATTCGCCCGATAAAAACGGAGATGCCATCAATAGCTTTCCTTATGCTTACACCGTTTTATTGACCGACGAAGCGGGTTGTGAATTGACGCTTACGGGTACTGTGAACTGCGATGTGGCTTGTACGCCCAATGCGGGTGTTTTGACTGCGCCAACGGTGACAGAAGGTTGTTTGTCAGGCAGTAATTTCGTTTTTGCAGCTCCTTCTTTCTCAGTTATTCCTTCTGGATTTGGTGCAGATGCCTACGTTTATGTTGTGGTAACCAGCAGTAATACCATTGCAGCAATAAGCAACAATGGTGCATTTACGGCAACAACAGGGGGAGAGTATTGTGTTTATGGATTGAAGTATAACGATGGCGGAAGTGTGAATCCCAACACTTTTGTAGGCAGCAGTTTGAGCAGTTTGAATACGGCTCTCGGCAATGCAAGTGTGTGTTTTGATTTGACCGACAACTCTTACTGTGTAAATGCGTATGGTGCGATTGAAAATGTGGCGATAGACGTGGATTGTGCAGTTGGAGGAGCTTCTGGTACGCTTCAAATTGACCTCAACAACGCTTCGGGCGGTTCTGGTAGCGGCTATCAAGTGGCTGCAAATTCTCCGAGCAAAAACGGCGACAACATCATTGTTTTCCCTCACAACTACACTGTTATCGTAACGGATGGTTTTGGATGTACGACTTCTTTGACTGGAAACGTCAATTGTGCGGCTTGCCCGACTATCAGCAACATTTCAAATGACATGGATGCTTGTAGTGGCGATAATGTTTCGTTGAGTGTGACGGTTAGCGACCCTGCTATGCAATTGGACAAGGTGGAATGGTCGGTAAATGGTTCGGTAATCGGCACAGGCACAAATATTTCGGTGTCAGAAACCGTGACTAACTGCTCCAACAAAGTAGTGACTTATACGGCAAATGCAATTTGTGACGATGGGTTTACGGTCAGCGAAGAAGTGATGGTGACCTACTATCCGCAGGTTTCGGCTACTGCAAATGTGAGCGCAGACGGTTGTACGATCAGTGTAGTCCCTGCTTGTTCTCAATTTGTGATTGAAGGTTTAGCAGCAGGTCAAACGGCAGTAGTGAGTACGGATATTGATGGCGACAATTCAGCCGTTTTCTTCAATGTCTCCAATCCCAACGCTCCAATGGCTTGTAATTCAGTAGTTGTTACCGAAAATTACAGTTGTGTATTGCCTGAATGTCCAACGATTAGCAGCATTGTAGAATTTGGCAAATCAGCAGTGGATTTCAGTATTTGCAGTGAAGATGAACTTCAATTGCAGGTTAGCATCAACGACCCAAACAATCAATTGGATAGAGTAGAATGGACTTCGGCTTCTTTACCGAATCCTGTACTTGGCACACAAATCATGATTTCGGAAACCCTTACAGGCTGTGATTCTCAAATATTTATTTATACCGTCACCGCTTACTGTTTGGATGGTAGTTCTACAACGGAAACGGTGAATGTGACGGTTTATCCGTTGCCTGATGCCGATGTAGTCTTATTGGATGGTGGATGTTTGCTGCAAGCGACTCCAACGTGTAGCGATTTTGCCATCAACGGAAATTCGGCAGGTACGGTGGTAACGATGACCGCAGAGCCTGGCAATCAATCGGCTGTTACCTTCAATGTGGTGAGTACAACGGCGGTCAATGCGGGCGTAGATTGTGGAACAATGGCAGTGACGACCAATTTCAACTGTGCGGCTTGTGCAGCAAATGCAGGAACAATGCCTTCGGAGGAACAATGGATTTGTGATGGCAGCCAAACGAATATTCAAACTTCGGGTGAAAACTTGAGTATGGGTGATGTATTGACTTATGTTTTGCACGACAGCCCAAGTACTACGCTTGGACAGGTATTTGCAGTGGATGTGATGGGACGTTTTGATGCCAACGATGTTCCTTCTACGGTGACTCGATATTATGTATCGGCTATCGTGGGGCCTGATGCAGACAACAATGGCACACCCGATTTGGAAGACCCTTGTACAACCTTTGCAGTGGGTGCTCCAGTTCGCTTTTTGAATCCAATTGCTTCAAGTGTTGCTTACGATGCGAGTGCAACTCCAAATCGTGTGGATGCTATTTTTACCATCACTGGTGGAAGCTCAGAAGTGGATGGTTCTGACTATTCGATGGTGGTGTTATCAACGGGTGATGTAGCAGGTAATGTGGCTCATGGCGAATCGTTTACGATTACAGGACTGCAAGATGGTGAGTTGATTACTTTGGAGGTGACGGATGCAAGTGACTGTTCCAATATGTTTGAATATACCGACATTGAGGAGGAAAACATCTTGTTGGCTTCTTTTGTGGTGAAACCTGTTCCTGCAAAGGATTTCATTCAGTTGGACTTCAATACTACAAGTGCGGCAACTGCTACAATTCGCTTGTATAGTGTGGACGGAAAGGTGCTGTTGCAGCAATCTCAACAAGGTAAATTGGGGGCAAATACGATGGAACTGAACCTTCAATCTTTGCCTACGGGTATGTATTTCTTGTCCTTGAATTATGACGGGATGGTGGTGAACCGAAAGGTGGTGAAAGAATAGAAAATTCAAACTCAAAATTACAAGTCCAAATTCAATGAGTGAATTGGATGGTTGGTGGAAGGTTTGAAGGATTAATTGATATGGAAACGCCGTAGGTTCTTTAAGAATCTACGGCGTTTTTTGGTTTTTGATCAAAACTTATAACACCCCGTCCCCTTACTGCCTCCAAAACTTCCATCCCCCAATTGCAGCCCAACGGTAATGCCCAAAAATAAATAACCATCCTTGTAGTCTGAGCCACCTCTTTCTGTTCCTTCTTCCATAAAGCTATCATTACCTGTGAGTTCACCCGAACGGTCAGACAATGCCACTGCCAACTCACCATTTGCAGCCAAAAGCTGAGAACGATTCGGATAAACGGTGCTTACATCGTCCAAATAATCGGTAAAAGTTTTGCGGTAGCCCATTTCGATGCCCCAAACCAGCGAATTTTTGGTGTGAAATTGAATACCTCCACCCATTGGAATGGACAATTGTAAACGATTGTACTTGCGTTCACCGCCAAATACCGTTCCTTGTCCTTCTGTGCCAAGTGGCTGAAGATCAATCCATTCATCTTGATACAGTGCTTTGGGATTGAAGTGAAAACCCGCTACTCCTGCAAATAGATAGGGGTCAAATGCCCGTTTTCCGCCCAACAAATGCCCCATGAATTGAAAACTGCCTTCAAGAATGGAGGAGTGAAAACTCAAGTTTCTTGTCCTCAATTGTAGGTTATCGTTGTGTGTATCACTACCCGAAATTTTTCCATACATAGCTGAGATTCTGAAAGAAAGGTTAGGGTGTAAACCCACTTGTCCATACACTCCAGCGGCTGTGTGGGTTTCGTTGAGTACCACAATACCTGGTACCAAATCTCCTACATAGTTGGATGCACCTAAGAAAACACCTGCTTGGTGGTTTTGGGCGTGGGAGGATTGAAGGGAAAGTAGTAGGAATAGAAATGTAAGGTGTTTGAACATTGTCTTTTTGGTCTAAATAAGGTTCTGTTTTGAAATTTTCGATAGGCATTTTTGGAAAGTCCCTGATGGTTTTCAAGTAAATAAATCACACCCAGCCCAAAACATCTTTAATCCGTCGAGCAGGCGTAAATTTAAAAATTTTGGTATCTGAAGAACCATATCGTGGAGTTCTACAATAAAAGCGTCCCATATTTTTGATGGTGACGCTTTCTGCTTTGTCAAATTCTTCGCACATGATTTCTACCATAGTTTCGATGTATCGCTCTGCAGTTGATTCTTTGACCTTTAGCTTTTTAGCATAAGCAGCTGTAAATTCTTTGTGTGTCATGTTTTTTTGATTATTCCAAGACCAATGTGTCATATCCAAATCGCACTTGCAAATAGCTGTAAATGCGTTTTTCAAAATCAGCAACTTGTTGGGTATTTAGCTTCAACGAATCTGCCCAAGCCAAGTCAATGACAGGCAATCGCCGTTTATGTTGAAGACTATCAAAGGTGACAGTTGTTCGGTTGGCGCAGCTAAGACTCAATATTTCTGGGTAAAGTGCATGGAGTTCTTTTCTAATGGCTTCAATGGGAATCGAGTCATTCTCTAATATTTTCACTTTATCTTGAAGTGCCACGATTTGAGCATCCTTTTCCTCGTGTAGCTGCATGAAAGTTTCCATATTTTGTTTCACTTCCGCATTGATTTCGTTTTTCATGCGGTCGAGTTTATCTTTAGAAAATCCTGTCTGTATGAGTTTTAAGTGAACATGCGTACTGTCTTTTCCCAAATAAGTTCGCAGTTTATGTTCCAATATTGGAATCTCCGATTCTACAATACTTTCCCCCCCCAAATAAATCTTCAAAATAGTGCTATCAACCGATGCTTCCTCCAGTTCCCTATCGAACGCTTCATGTTGATCCCCATTGATTTCTTTTTCTATAAACTGATTGATTTTATTATTGACCGAAATTTTGTTGAGCGTATTCAGTAAAATGTAAATACTTGGAATACTGATGAGAATGATAAAAGCGGAGATGAAAAGGTTGGTTTTGCGTTTTTCACGAGAATCAACATATTCGGTTAGAGGAAAATTGAGAAAACGGACGATGAAATAAGTCGTTGCAGCAATGATAAAAGCATTGATAAAAAACAAATAAATCGCCCCTCCAAAAACTGCCCAATTCGATTTTGCCAAGCCATAACCCGTTGTACACAAAGGCGGCATCAAGGCTGTCGCAATCGCAACGCCTGGCAGTGCATTCGTTTTGTCTTTGTGAGAGCCTGCCACAATCCCTGCAATGCCTCCAAAAAGAGCTACTCCCACGTCCAAAATCGTAGGTTTGGTTCGAGCCTCCAATTCACTCGTCAAAAAACCCAATGGGGTGATGAATTCAAAATACAAATAACTCGCTAAAATACTGACCGATATGGCAATAAAAAAGTTTTGAAGCGACAAGGACAACATACTTCGGTCATTGATACCAATCGACATTCCTATTCCCAAAATGGGTGACATCAAAGGAGAAATCAACATAGCTCCAATAATAACTGCCGAAGAATTGGTGTCCAAACCAATGGAAGCAATCCCTGCTGCTGCAATCAAAATCCACACATTGTAGCCCTTGATAGGGATATATTTACGGACACTATCAATTGTCCCTTGCCTATCTACATCTTCCTTCAAGTCCACCAATTCTTTGATGTATTTCCAGACGCTTCGGAGGAATAAGCTAAAACTTCGCTGGACTTGTCTTGTTTCTTGTTCCATTGGTTTTCGCTGCAATTTGAGGTTAAACAGTTCTCAAAGTTAAAAATCTCTGTTAAACAAATAATATTTTCTTTCTATTTTCGCTGCAATATCCATAGAAGGAATAGACAACAAATCAAACAGGTTCTATTTGAACTTGAAATTGAGCATTGAATTTGAACTTTACCATGCGTTATTTTCTCGAAATCGCTTACAAAGGAACTGCCTATTGTGGATGGCAAGTACAGCCCAATGGAATCAGTGTGCAAGCAACCGTCAATCAAGCATTGAGTACGATTGTGAATGAGCCGATTCACTGTGTCGGTTGTGGACGCACAGATGCGGGTGTTCATGCAAGTCAATTTTTCCTGCATTTTGATGCCGAAAATACCCTGCCAAAGCCATTTGAAATGCGCTTGAACCGATTTTTGCCCAAAGACATTGCAGTAAAACACCTGTTTTCAGATTTACCAGAACAAGCACATACTCGTTTTGATGCGACTTACCGAGCATACGACTACTACATTCATTTCCATAAAAATCCCTTCAAAGACGAATACAGTTGGTACTTCAATAGGCTGCCTCTCAACTTTGAATTCATGCGGCAAGCTGCTGATTTACTCCTTCAATATGAGGACTTTGAAATGTTCTGTAAAACGGGGGGAAGCAACAAAACCACACTTTGCAGAATCTTCAAAACCGAATTGGTTTTGGACGAAGATGGGAATGGACTGCGTTTTCACATTGCCGCCAATCGTTTTTTGCGGGGAATGGTGCGTAGAATTGTGGGGATGTTGATTGCAGTGGGTAAGGAAAAAATTAGTATTGAAGTTTTCAAAAAGGTAATGGACAAAGAAGCTGATTTTCCTTTTCACCCATCTGCTCCACCGCAAGGTTTGTATTTATCCGAAGTTCGTTATGCGTATGTGTGATTTTGTCAATATTTTTTTAATCCTGTAGTTCTTCCATATTTGGAGAATAATGCCTTTTTTTGTGGATTGTATTCTATAACATCACTAAAACAGGACTTTGAACCATCGAGATTTTCACTTGATTTGTTCAATATTTTGCTTGTAATTATACAATTGGATGAATGTACTCATTGTGGATGTCTTTAGACCTTTCAGGACTATGCTTATAAATTTTAAATTTTTTAAAAAAATACAAATGAAAAAAATACAAATTTCCCTCTTTCTTATAATCGCATTTTTACTGACATCTTGTCAAAAAGAGCACGTTTCAAGTTCCCCTCAAAATCCAATGTCTTTTTTAGAATTATCTAAAACTGCTGAAGATATGGATGGGAATATAAATCTTCTGGCTTATGGACACAAATCTATTAATGCTGCTCCAGCAAGTATTAGCATTGATGGTCACTTTTTCAAAGATAACGGTGATTTGGCTCTTATTAATACTTTTAAGGTTAATGGTGTAAATATCCCACAAGTAGATGTAAATAACTATCAATATGATGAAAGCATTGGACGAGGAAATGGTGACATAGCAAAATATAATTTATTAACACCTTCTTTTGGAAATACTGCAACGATAAATGTAAGTAGTAATGAATTTCCTAATTTTACAGAAAATGTGAATTTACCAACGATTATCGAATTTACCAACACGATAGATGAAGTGAATACTAATTCTAATTTAACTATTCAGTGGAATGGAATAAATACAGGTTCTAAAATAGGAATTTTAATACTTTACAATGCTGCTGAATCGCATAAAGAAAATCCAACTCTACCAGAAGATTTAATATCAGTTGTAAAGTATATAGATGACCACATTGGACAGGCTACTTTTACAACACAAGAACTTTCTGATTTTCCTGTCGGAGGTATTGCTAGCATTTATATTGGTAGAACTATACAAACCGTAATAAATGCAGATAGCAAAGAAGTTTTAGTAAATGGCATTTCAATTAATCGACTCAACTGGCTCCCTATTTTATAATTCTATTTTGAGCTTAAATATAGAATTCAAGAAACAAGAGGCGCTGTTCTTCCATATTTGGAGAATAATGCCTTTTTTTGTGGATTGTATTCTATAACATCACTAAAACAGGACTTTGAACCATCGAGAACAACTGCATCAAATCGCCCTCACCCACCTTTCAGGCATTGGAGGAGTCACCGCCAAAAGTTTGATAAGCTACTGTGGAGGTGTGGAAGCGATTTTTCACACACCCAAACGGCAATTGATTAAAATACCAGGAGTGGGTGAAATAACGGCCAATAGTATTCTGCAAAACAAAGAAGCCCTCGAAAAAGCGCAGCAAGAAATGGATTTTATCCAAAAACACAACATACAAACCATTTTTTACTTCGACGATGCCTATCCCCAAAGACTCAAAAACTGCTCTGATGCACCCATTCTACTCTACTACAAAGGCAACGCAGCTCTCAACAATACGCACATTGTCAGCATTGTAGGCACTCGAAATGCTACGCCCTACGGCAAACAAATCTGTGAACAATTGGTCAAGGAATTGCAGCCTTACAATGTTTTGATTGTTAGTGGATTGGCTTATGGAATAGACCACGCTGCCCATGCTGCTTGTGTCAAAAACCAAGTGCCAACTATTGGGGTATTGGGTCATGGATTGGATAGAATATACCCACCTGAACACCGCAATCTAGCCAAAAAAATGCTTGCAAATGGAGGCTTGTTGACCGAATTTACGAGTACCGCCAAACCAGACAGCAAAAATTTCCCCAAACGCAACCGCATCATTGCAGGTATGACCGATGCTACTATTGTTGTAGAAACGGGCAACAAAGGAGGCAGCATCATTACCGCTTACTTAGCCCAATCCTACAACCGAGAAGTTTTTGCCTTTCCCGGACGCATACACGAACCGTACAGTATGGGTTGCAATCAGTTGATTAAAAAAAATGTGGCAAAATTGATAGAATCTTCCGAAGACATTGCCTATCATTTGGGTTGGGACGAAACAGATGTGGTCAGTACGAAACCCCTTCAAAGAGAATTGTTTATCGAATTGAGTGAGTCCGAAACCGTCTTGGTGGACTTGTTGAAGCAAACGCCCAAAGGTTTGTCTATAGACAAAATTTGCAGCGAATCCAGCATGACCCAAAATGCAGTTGCCTCTTGTTTGCTGCAATTGGAGATGAAAAATTTGGTGGAAACGATGCCAGGGAAAAGGTATCGCTTGGTGTAAGAGGGAATCTATTTTTTTCATTTGACAGTCGAAGCCCCTTTTTTAAAACTTCAAGCAAACCGCACTCGGAACTTCCTCCACTTCGCCCGTAGCTGTCAATTTGCCCGTTCGCTCATCAATCGAAAAAACGACCACCGTACTCGAATCTTGATTGGCGACCAACAAGAAGCGTCCATCAGGAGAAATCACAAAGTTGCGAGGTGTTTTGCCTTGTGTAGAAGTGCGCTCCAAGAAAGTCAAGCCACCTGTTTTGGAGTCAATTTGAAAAGCTGCAATATCGTTGAGGTTGCCCCGATTAGAAGCATACAAAAATTTGCCCGATGGATGAACATGAATGTCTGCGCTCGAAATAGAACCGCTGTAATCTTTTGGATAGGTAACCACCATATTCTGCAAAGTTAGTTTTCCGACTTCTGCATCGTAGTTCCAAATATCAATCGTACCATTCAACTCATTGATACTGTAAACGTAGGGAAGTGTAGGGTGAAAATCAATGTGTCGAGGGCCTGCAGCTGTTTCGGTTCCCTCCGCACTTTTCAGTACCAATTTTCCTTGCTCCAAATCCATTTCATAGACATATAGTTTGTTTACACCCAAATCCGCCGACAAAGCATAGCGATTGTTCAAGTCAGGTGCAATAAAATGGGCATGGGCAGTACGAGGGCGAATATTTTTGGAGGCATTGTCTTTGTGGTAGTCAATGGAAGTCGCTTTTTCCAATCCGCCATTGGCTGCAATGGGCAACATCGTCACGTTGCCTGTCACGTAATTGGCGACCAAAGCGTATTTACCTGTTTGTTCCACACTGATGTAACAAGGTGCATAGCCTTCTGCGGCTACTTGGTTGATTTCGGTCAGTTTTTTGGTATTGGCATCAATCGAATAGGCGTGAACCGCAGCACTTTCGCCATCACCAGTTTCGCTGACTGCATAAAGGTATTTTCGGTTGGGGTGAATGGTGAGGTAAGAAGGGTTGGTAATGCCACCTATTTCGTTGAGGTAAGAAAGCTCTCCCGTTTTGGTATTCATTTGATAGACGTAAATACCTTTTGCTTTCCCATCTACATGACCTTCTTTTCGGGTATAAGTGCCAATATATAAAGGGATTAGTGGTTCGTTTTCCTTTGATTCATTCACAGCAGAATCTGCATTTTTTTGCGAATCGGAGTCTTTAGACATATTATTAGAGGTTTGGCATTGAAGGAAAAAAAGGAAGAAAGTGAAAGAGAAGATACTGGTTTTGAGGTGAAAAAGCGGCATAAGAATTTAATTTTGCAGATGAAAAAAGTTTGTCAATTTAAAGAGCTTGAAGGTATAAAAAATATTTCAACTACACCATTTCATTTTCTTTTGTATTTTTACTCACATTAATTACAATCAAACTTACATAGAATAGAATGTCAAGAAATCAAAAAATAGCTTTAGCAGTCCTTGTTTTATTGGTGGTGATTCAATTTATTCCGATGGACAAAGTGTATGAAGAACCAAATCAAAACGATTTGATGGCAAGTGTAGAGGTGCCTATTGAAGTAGGTGAAATTTTAAAGAAGGCGTGCTACGATTGTCACTCTAATCAAAGCGTTTATCCGTGGTACACCAATGTTCAACCGCTTGGATTTTGGATCAATGGACACATCAAAGAAGGTAAAAAACACCTCAATTTTTCGGATTGGGGAACGTATAACGCTAAAAAACAAGCACATAAATTGGAAGAAGTATGTGATGAAATTGAAGAAGTGAAAATGCCTTTGAAGTCTTATACGTGGGTTCACGAAGGTACAAGACTAACCAGTGAACAAGTTGAATTGATTTGTAAGTGGGCAAAAGAGGTGGTAATTAATTAGTGATTGGTAACTATTGTTTAGTCACCAATCACAAGTTGCTGATAAATAAATAATTCACTATTTCTCCCCAATCAACCTCGCAATATCCTCCAAAATGCCTTCCTGTCCAGGTCGTTTGGCATTCGCCTCTGCAATGCGTCCTTTTTTATCAAGCAGCATGTATCGGGGAATACTTCGGATATTGAAGTATTGACAAACCTTTGACTGCCAACCACCAGGCGATAAAACATGGTAGCCTTCAATACCCATTTTTTTGATAGCATTTTTCCAAATATCTTCCCCATTATCAATAGAAATGTAAAGAAACTCAACTTTTTTCTTTTGCTTCTTACTGAGTTTTGTTTTCAATTCTTTGGCAAAAGGAAACTGCTTGCGGCAAGGGCCACACCAACTTGCCCAAAAGTCAATATAAACTACTTTGCCCTTGAATTTGTCTAGTGTTATCTGCTCACCCTGCATGTTGGTCAGCGTAAAAGGAGCTTTTTTGTCAATACTGACCGCATCACCCTTATCATCGTGTGCCTTCTTCATACTTTTTACCTTCTCCATTTTCTCCTTTGCTGCCGCCGCCAAAGCCTTGTCACTTATTTTATCGTTGTGTTTTTCTTTAATCATTGCAGCATAAGGTTTTCCTCCTTCCGTAGCATAGACCGAATCGTAAATCTTTTTGATGATTTCACCATCCGCATCCTTGCCATTGTCATTCACAAAAGCCGTCATCAAATAAGCCCACGAAAGCCCTCGAATATTGTCTTTCCCCCAATTGTATTTGGCCTCCAATGAAGGATTAATTCCTGCAAACTTCTTAAAACCATTGGCTTTAGAAGAGTAGTAGGTGAGGTAATAGACCAAAAAACGGCGATAATGTTCGCTCACCAAAGCTTTGTCATTATTTGCCATTTCTGGACTCACATGGTCCAACATCACACTGGGTAGATTTTCTACAGTTGGATTTTTTGAATTGTTGCCACGCACAATGGGGTAAGCAAATAAAGTATTGTAGTAATTGTATTGAATCTCATTGTCCAAGTACGTTTCAAAATCCTTCGACCATTCTTTATTATCAGCTTCTTTTACCATTTTTTGCTGCGCCAATCGCTTGTCAAACAACTCCATCTCCATAGCGTCAATTTGAGCCGTCAGCACATTTTTCTCCATTGAAGGAATGTCCATATCGGCTGCAAATTTGTCATTGAATTCCTTCAAAAATTGGTTGTGCGTCCTGCCTTTTCCTTCAAATTTTGCAGTTGTCACCAAGTTTCCATCTTCAAAATTTACCTGAAAATCATCGCCCGCTTCTACAAAAAGCGGCAATTTTTGCTCATTGTAATCAAGATAAACGACTTGTGGAAAATCGTTTTCTACTTCAAAACGAAATTTTCCATTAATCACCTCAGCATCCAAGACTTTTTCATAACCGTCAATATATTGTGGATTGGTTTCCAATTGTATTTTTTCGGACTCCGCATCAGAAATACTTCCAGAAATCACAGCTTTATCTTGGGCAAAAACGGAAGACATACCCAAAGTAAGTAGAAAGCAAAAAAATAATAATCTGTTCATTGTTTGGTGTTTTATTCAGAATTCAGACTGCAAAAGTAGCAATAAATGAAAATTAATAAGAAAATCAAATTCAAAAAAAAGCAGTTGATTGTCAATAGCTAACAAAACCATAAGAAATGGAAAGATACCCATTTATCGAGTAGGAGTATTGGTTGTGAATTGCATTAACAGAACTACCATAGAGTTTGTTCTATTGCTACATCTTTTGTATTTTGGAACTCCAATTTCAAAATACAAACAATCAACTATGAGCTTCAAACGATTACTTACCCTTCTTTCCATTATCACACTTAGTTTTATTGCTTACACTTGTAGCAATAGCCAACAAAGCCAAACGTCCTCTACCAAAGAACGCCCACACGATCCCTGGGTATTTCGCTCCGTTTTAGATAAAAAAGCGAGAATGGTCACGCTGGCATTGGACAAACACCTTTGGGCTGCTTACGATGCCGAACGCTGTGCCTTGTACAAAGTGTGGCGAAATGGCGTGGATTTCGATGGTGCAGTTTATACCACTGCACATGGCCCACAGCCTACTGCATTGGGAGATTCCTACATTGTGAGTGAATCCAAAAATCCGTGGCGTATTCTGCAAAATGGACAAGAATCAGAACCTACTCCTGCTTACAAAGGCCACCGATATGAAGGTGGTCAGGCTTACTTGATGTATGAATTGAAGATGGTGGACGGCAAAAGCATTGCAGTTACAGAAATGGCAGAACACGCCGAGAATGGTCACAAACCTATTTTTCAGCGAACTTTCACTACTTCCAATGTGCCAGATGGTGTTGAAGTAATGCTGCTGACAGATGTGAGTTCCATTGCAGCAGAAAAAGACATAGACACTGATGGCAAATTTGAAGTGATTTCTACCAAAGAAAGAGCTTTGAACTCAGCCGTCAAAGGAGTAGATATTGCAGGGAAATTGACCTTGGAAAACAATGGTACGACTCACTTCAATGTTACTTTTATCGGTACGCCAATGATTGTAAACGAAGACGAAGCGGCTCGAAAAGCGTCCGATGAAGAGATGCCCGCAGGCGCACGATTGATAGCCAAAAACGACTGCAAAACCTGCCACAATACCTACAAACAAACCATTGGACCCGCTTATATGAAGGTGGCTCGAAAATACAAAACGACTCCTGAACGCATAGAATTTCTCGCCAACAAAATCATCAAAGGCGGTGGAGGTGTTTGGGGTACTCAGGTCATGAGTCCACACCCCGATTTGATGCCTGCCGATGCTGCAACAATGGCGGAATACATTTTGAAGTTGGATGGAGAAGACTTGGAAGAAGGAGCAGATACAATTGATTTTCAGCCTGTGGTGTATGTCTATGATTTTGGTGAAAAAACGCACAATGCTTTACCTCCTTTTGAATCTTTGTCCATGAATCACCGCTTCAAAGTCGGAAAAATAGACTTCGATGAAAACGATTTTGAGTGGGTCAAACAAGGTGCGGGGCTGGTATTTGATGGGTATTTGGACATCAAAAAAACGGACAACTATGTGTTTCGCCTTCAAAACAACTACATGGCGAGCCTAAGCATTGACGGCAAAGAATTGGCGAATCATAATAGCGGCAAAGACGAAAAATCTACAGATATAGAACTGGAAATGAAGGCTGGCTATCATTCATTTCGCATCGAATACTACCGTCCGCAATTACCTACCAATCTGCATTTTTCATGGGCTCCTCATGGTCAAGATAAGTTTGAACCTGTGTCGGATAAGGTGTTGATGCACTTGGTAGCCGATGAAGCTCCCGTAGTGCCATCGGAGGATTCAGGCGATAAAACTCCTGGAGATGGAATTCCTGTGAAAGGTGTTCACCCGAGTTATGATTTGTGTCAAGCACGTCCAGACGATTTCTTGCCGAAAGTAGCAGGGATGGATTTTCTGTCAGACGGTCGTTTGGTCATCAGCACTTGGGATCCAGCAGGAAGAGTCTTGATTTTGGATGGCGTTCAGGGTTGTGATGCCAGCAAAATAACTGTCAAAACCATTGCACAAGGATTGGCAGAACCCTTGGGACTGAAGGTGGTGGATGATGAAATCTATGTGCTGCAAAAACAGGAATTGACCAAACTTGTCGATATCGATGGCGACGAAATCATTGACGAATACCAAACAGTTAGCAATCAATGGCGTGTGTCTGCCAATTTCCATGAATTTGCCTTTGGCTTGGTCTATAAAGACGGATATTTCTATGCAACATTGGCTACTGCAATCAATCCTGGAGGTGCAAGCACACAACCGCAAATCCCAGATAGGGGCAAAGTGGTCAAAATCTCAAAAGCAGATGGTAGTTCAGAGTTCATTGCCAGTGGTTTACGTACACCAAACGGCATCGGGTTGGGAGTGGACAATGAGATTTATGTAGCAGATAATCAAGGTGATTGGTTGCCCGCCAGCAAAATTGTGCATATTCGTGAAGGGGCTTGGTATGGTTCTCGATCAGTGGATTTTGAAGGTACGGCAAATTTGGAGGAGGCGCTGCCTGTTGTTTGGCTGACACAAGATGAAATTGGGAATTCTCCAAGTCAACCTACGGTTTTGAATGATGGCGTTTACAAAGGACAAATGATTCACGGTGAGGTGACACATGGCGGATTGAAGCGGGTGTTTGCCGAAAAAGTGAATGGTCAATATCAAGGGGTTGTGTTTCGATTTACGCAAGGCCTTGAAGCGGGTGTGAACCGAGTAGTTTGGGGGCCTGACGGAGCGTTGTATATGGGATTGATTGGAAATCCTGGGAATTGGAGCCATACGGGTGGTTTGTGGTATGGTTTGCAGCGCATGAAATTCAACGAAAAACCTACCTTTGAAATGCTGGCAGTTCGTGCGAAACCCAATGGTATGGAAATCGAATTTACCGAACCGCTTAAAGAGAGTGACGGCAATGATGCGGCTGATTATGACATCAAACAATGGAGATTTGAACCAACGCCAGAGTACGGTGGGCCGAAATTGGATGAGGAAAACTTGAAGGTTGTGTCGGTGAAGGTTTCGGATGACCGCAAAAAGGTATTCCTCGAATTGGCAGGAATGAAAGCGAAACATGTGGTTTATGTTCACCTCACAAAACATTGGACGAGTGCAAATAACAATGAATTGTGGAGTACAGAAGCTTGGTACACCTTAAATCAGATTCCTCAAGATGGAATTTGATGGTAGTTTTGAACACCAAGGATAACTGCTTCAATAGCAAGCAAATGCTTTTGGAATGCTGTAATGAATGTAGGTGACGGCAATCTTCATGGATTGAGTTGGCACAAAATTTGTCTTTTTTGGGTTACTCATTGCTTGGTAATTTATCCATATCTATCTCTTAAGTGGCAATAGATGTAGTAAAATGGAGGCCCTACCAAGCAATGGTCTCCTTTGCAAATGTTGCTAAGGCCTAATTTTCACCGATTCAAAAAACAATATTCATGAGCCCATTATACTACTATACCCGCAAAGTTGGCTTGCTACTGTTGTGCTTATCTCTCCTAAATTCTTGTACGAAAGAGAACAACGAATTAGACAATCAACTCGAAACTACCCTAGCGGCCGCTTCAAAAGGTCAAGGCTTAAGTTTTTTCCAATTACCTGCAAATGATGATTTAGCAGCGATTCCGCAAGACCCCAAAAATCCTATAACAAAAGAAAAAGTGATTTTGGGGAAATTCCTTTTCCACGAAACAGGAATCGCCATCAACCCCAAACATCCCGAAGGAGCAAAGACGTATTCTTGTGCGAGTTGTCACCATGCAAAAGCAGGTTTCCAAGCTTGTCGCATACAGGGAGTTGGAGAAGGAGGTATGGGTTTTGGTATCAGTGGCGAAAGTAGGGTGAACAACCCAGATTATCTCAACCTCGAATTGGATGTGCAGCCTTTGCGTACTCCTTCTGCTTTGAACATTGCTTACCAAACCAATGTGCTTTGGAATGGTCAATTTGGAGGAACTGCTTTGAATGAAGGTACTGAAGACCAATGGACGGAAGAAACCCCTAAAGCGGTTAACCATTTGGGCTATGAAGGTACCGAAATTCAAGCAATTGCAGGCCTGGCAGTACATCGAATGGCTATCAAAAACTCCATTGCAGAAATGAGCAATGATTACCAAGGTCTTTTTGAAACAGCATTTTCAGATTTTCCCGAAGCAGATAGATATTCTAAAGAAACAGCAGGTTTGGCCATTGCAGCCTATGAACGTACTTTGTTGGCAAATGAAGCACCTTTTCAAGAGTGGTTGAAAGGGAATACAAATGCGCTCACTGATGCCCAAAAAAGAGGCGCAGTGCTGTTTTTTGGAAAAGCACAATGCAACGCTTGTCATACAGGTGCAGCACTTAGTTCGATGGCTTTTTATGCCTTAGGTATGGAAGATCTTCAAGGTTTTGGTGTATATGGTGCAGAACCTCAAGAGGGTGATAAACAAGGTCGTGGTGGCTTTACGAAACGCCCAGAAGACATGTACAAATTCAAAGTCCCGCAACTCTACAACCTCAAAGATTCTCCTTTTTATGGGCATGGTGGCACTTTCCGAAGTGTGGAGGAAGTGGTTCGCTATAAAAACGAAGCGATTCCTTCAAAAACAAGTGTTCCGAAAAGTCAATTGGCGGATGAATTTGTGCCACTTGGATTGAGTGAGCAGGAAATTCGTGATATAGCTGACTTCATCGAAAATGGATTGCATGACCCAAATCTTCACCGATATGTTCCTGAAAGCTTGCCTTCTGGCAACTGCTTCCCGAACAATGATGCGGTGTCTAAGAGTGATTTAGGGTGTGGGTAATTTGAATTAGTAATACATTGCAGTAATAAAACAATAAAAACAATCCAACAATTTGCCTTTGAAGCCATATCTTTGCGACTTATTTTTTCACACCTTGCAATAAAATAAGTCGCAAAACTATGTCTTCCATAAAAGTCAAAAAAGCACTCCTAAGCGTATCCGATAAAACAGGTTTGATTCCTTTAGCCAAAACACTTCAATCCTTTGGCTGCGAAATTATTTCCACAGGTGGCACAGGCAAAAAACTTGCCGAAGCAGATATTTCCTACACCGACATCTCCAAAGTAACGGGCAATCCAGAAGCCTTTGGTGGGCGCATGAAAACTATTTCCTTCCATATTGAATCTGCCTTACTCTTTGACCGTGAGCGAGATGCCGAAGAAGCCGCAGGGCTAAACATTGAAGCGATTGATATGGTCGTCTGCAATTTGTACCCCTTCAAAAAAGTACTCGAAGCAGGAGCAGATTTTGAAACTTTGATTGAAAACATTGACATCGGCGGCCCAACAATGGTGCGTGCTGCCGCCAAAAACTTCAAATACGTAGCCACTATCACCGACCCCAATAGCTACGAAAACATCATTGCAGAATTGGAGGAAAACGATGGCGCATTGACATACGAAACTCGCCACGAATTGATGCGAATAGCCTTCAATCACACCGCAGATTATGATGCTATGATTGCAGAAGCGATGGACAAATCTGCTGGTGAACACTCGATTCGCTTGTCTTTCACAGGCGGAAAAACCCTTCGATATGGCGAAAATTCACACCAATCTGCCCTTTACTTCAAAGAAGTAGGCGCACCGAATTCGCTCTACGACATGGAGATATTGCATGGCAAAGCCTTGTCTTTCAATAATATTTTGGATATTCACGGAGCAATCGAATCTGTCAGAACCCTGAACAGAACGGCTTGTTCGGTTATCAAACACAGCAATCCTTGTGGACTTTGTGAAGGTGAAAATCAGCGCACCGTTTTGGAGGCAACTTGGGCAGGTGACCCGATTTCTGCCTTTGGCTCTATCATTGCCTTCAATCAAAAAGTCGAAAAATCTACCGTAGAGTTTTTGGATTTGGACAAAAAAGCGAGTCAGCGCAAATTTGTTGAAGTCATCGTTGGCCCTTCTTTCAGCGACGACGCATTGGAATATCTTCAATTGCACAAAGACCTGAGGGTGATTGGCTATGATATCAACGCTCCTCGAACAGGCAAAGACCTCCGCTACATGAACGGCTCTCTTTTGGTGCAAGATTTGGACGTGGAACTGCACTCCAAAATCGAAACCGTCACGACTGCTTCGATAGAAGCCCCGGATGATTTGGTAGAATTTGGATTGAAAGCCATTTCCAACATCAAATCCAACGCAATTGTAGTCGTCCGCAGAAAAGGGGAGATGCTGCAATTGTTGGGTATGGGCGCAGGACAACCCAACCGCTTGATAGCTTCCAAATTAGCACTCGAAAAATGTGGTGAAAATTTGACCAACGAATATAGGGGTGCGCCAGAAGGTTTGGAGACCTACATCCGTGAAGAACTCAGCAAAACTGTCTTGATTTCGGATGCTTTTTTCCCTTTCCCCGACAATGTGGAATTGGCGCATGAATACGGTATCAAAGCCATCGTTCAGCCTGGCGGCTCTATTCGTGACAATAAGGTAATCGACAAATGCAATGAATTGGGCGTAACCATGATTTTCACAGGTTTGCGACATTTCAAACATTAGTACAGTGATTAGTAAATTTAGTGACTGGTGATTAGTTTGGTTTTCAAAACTATTTTGGTTTATGCTGTACTAGCAAAATTCAAAAACAAGTTTCAAACCCAAATACAAATACAAATAGATGCTTGTATTTGGGTATAAATACTGTGAGGTAAGTTTTCAAACGGCAAATAATTCTCTATTTTTCCCTATAAACATTTCGGTTTTTCGGTCGTTTAATTACTACAATCAACAACTTTGTTCATCGAATATCAAATTGGATGAATATTTTTTTACTCTAAAAAACCCTATAATCATGCTGAAAAACAAAATTTTAGTCCCTTTATTACTTGCTATTTTTGCCATTTTAAGCTGCAATATCGAAGCACAAGCTCAAGGACAATCAAAACTCGGATTTGGTTTGGCTTATGGAACGGACATTGAAGAAATAGGACTACAAGTTAGAGGAGATTTCAAGCTGGGCCCCGTTGCCAGTTTTGCACCCAATTTTACTTACTTTTTTGTAGATGGGCCGTTCAATTTTTATACTTTAAACGGTGACTTTCACTGGAATTTCTACACATCAGGAGGGATGCACATTTACCCATTGGTAGGATTGAACGTCACTTTTTATGGCTTTGAAGATATTGATACCGACTCGGAGTTGGGAATCAATTTAGGAGGTGGTTTGCACGTTCCTATCACCAGCAACATGGATTTGTACGGAGAAATCAAAACGGTTCTAGGTGATGAAATAGTGGACCAAGCTGTGGTCAGCTTTGGATTGCTGTTTGATATAGGCAGATAAAATCGTGTAATTTATAGAGTTGCAAAAATTCTATGTTTTTTCATAAGACTTTTGAATTTAGGTATCAACCAATTTCAAAAGTCTTTTTTTTACAATTCAATTGGCAATCGCTTTCGCAACAAACGAATTTGTCCTCGGTGATTGATTTCATCTTCAAAAACATGGAACCATTTCCAGTAATTGTTCCACTTTCCCTCACCATCAGAAGAGTATTTGGTCGCTTTGAGCAGCCATTCATCGTCCTTTCCCTTCAATGCTGCCAAGGTTTTAGTTCGCTGATTGTCCATCAATTCAAAGAGTTCTTCCAAGGTTTTCCCCTTCAATTCCTTTCGTCCCCTGTCTCCCAAATCCAAAGCTGCCCCCCATTTTTCAGTCTCTTCTTTGGTCATGCTTCTTTCCTCTCTTTCTTCAATAGTCAAAAGATAGTACACAAAATCCACGGCAGCTATATGCTGAAGCAAAGCTCCAATAGAGTTGCTTTTTTCATCCATACAATAATCCAACTCTTCCATGGTCAAACCTTCAACTGCATCTTTGGTCGTTGTTCTGGCATAGTTCATCATACTCACCAAGCAGGCAATGTGCGGCGTATAGCCCTCAAGTCCACCAATAATGTAACGATTTGAATCAGTCATATTTTTGTTTTTTTGAACAGGAATAAAATTTGAACGAACTGTGTCAAAACAAAAAAGAATATTTCAAGGCTGCCCTACTAATAACCAGTCACCAATCAACCAATCATTATTTAAAAATCTTCCGTTCATTCAAAGCCTTCTGATAGCGTTTGGCATTGAGAACGTGCGTGCTGTAATCCTTTGCGAAATTGTGGTAGCCCGAAAAATCCTCTTTCGCACAGAAAAACATATAGTCGTGGTCTTCCACATTCAAGACTGCATCCAGCGCAATCTTTGAAGGAATACGAATCGGACCAGGTGGCAAACCATCGTGTGTGTAGGTATTGTAGGGAGAATCTACTTCCTTGTGAACATCCAAAATTCGCTTGATTTCAAAATCATTCAAAGCAAACTTCAAAGTAGGGTCGGCATCCAATCGCCATCCTGGAGTTCGCAAACGATTGACATACACACCTGCAATGCGGGGCATCTCATCATTTTTTGCAGCTTCTTCTTCCACAATTGAAGCCAACGTAGTCACTTCAATAGGGGTAAATTTCAGCGCATCTGCTTTCGCCTTTCGTTCATTTGACCAAAATTTCTGGTACTCCTTCAATGCCCGCTCAAAAAACTGCTCGGCACTCGTATTCCAGTTGAATTGATAGGTGTCCGATATAAACACCGCCATCACACTCTCTTTGTCAAACCCTTTGGAGCGCAAGTAAGCATTGTCGTTCAGCAAATTGACCAACTCTATAGAATCTGCCTCCAATTGGCTTTCTACCAAGTCAATCAACTGCGCTTTGGTTCGTATATTATTGATGATGATATTAAAAGGCGTTTGTTCTCCAATTCTCAATTTTGTTACCAATTCTCGGTTGCTCATGCCTTGTTTCACGACATAACGCCCCGGATAGATTTTGTTAGGGTAATTCATTTTTTGCGCTACCCAATCAAAATCCGCTACATTTTTGAGTATTTCCTGCTCCTTCAAAATCTCCAACACCTGACTGTAGCCTGCACCTGTTGGAATATACAAATTGTGTGCTTGCCCATTGTTATCGGTCACATTGGGAGCATATATTTTTTGGTAAAACGACCAACCAAATCCTGCTGCTGCAATCAATCCCACAAAAGTAAACATCAGCAATACTTTCCAAAAAGAACTTCTTTTTTTGTTAGGTACTGATTCTTGTTCTTGCGTCATAAGAAGTAAATGTTTTAATAATTAACTTGCTCACTATCGGAGGGTTTCAAAACCCTCCGATAGTGAGCAAATGGCTGCAAAAATAGCATTTTCGCCTTATTTAAACCATTTCCCCTTCAAACTGTTTTTACTCCGTTTTATATAGGCCTACAGATTACGGAAATTTTAAAAATTTCCGTAATCTCCTCAAGAATCATACAACCTTCAAAAAAAAAATGAAAATAGCCATACACTGGTTCCGTCGAGACCTTCGATGGGATGATAACACTGCACTTCACAAAGCCCTCAGCGGTGATTTGCCTGTCCTTCCCTTATTCATATTTGACACCAACATCCTCGACCAACTCGAAAACAAACGAGATAGCCGAGTACATTTTATCCATCGAGAACTCTCTCGCCTCCAAGAAGATATGGCTGCAAAAGGTTCGAGTTTGCTCATCAAACACGGCAAACCCATTGAAGTATGGAAACAACTATTGAAGGAATACGATATCGCCGCAGTCTATACAAATCGAGATTATGAACCCTACGCACAGGAAAGAGACAAAGCCATTTACGAATTGCTGCAATCCCAAAATATCCCCTTCAAAGGCTGCAAAGACCACGTAATTTTTGAGAAAAAGGAAGTGGTCAAAAACGATGGAACACCTTATACCGTCTTCACTCCCTACAGCAAAAAATGGCTCGCTGCCTACAAAGAAACTCCACCCAAAATCAATTCCTCTGCCCTCTACTTCAAAAACTTCTATGAAACACAACTATTGCCATTCCCTACTTTAGCAGACCTCGGCTTTGAAGAAACTGACACCGATTTCCCTTCAATGGATTTGGACGAAAGCCTACTGGACGACTACAAAACCCTCCGTGATTTTCCCGCCAAAGACCACACAAGCCGCCTAAGTGTACATTTCCGCTTCGGCACCATCAGCATCCGCAAAATGGCTGCAAAAGGTTTGGAACTCAGTGCAGGTTGGCTCAACGAGTTGATTTGGCGAGATTTCTACCAAATGATTCTCTACAATTTTCCGCATGTCGTCCATAAAGCTTTCAAACCTGCTTATGAGCATATTCCGTGGCGCAATGATGAAGCTGAGTTTGAGAAATGGTGTCAAGGAAAAACGGGCTATCCGCTTGTAGATGCGGGTATGCGTGAACTCAACGAAACGGGTTTTATGCACAATCGGGTGCGTATGGTCGTGGCGAGCTTCCTCACCAAACACCTGCTCATTGATTGGCGATGGGGTGAAGCCTATTTCGCCGAAAAACTTTTGGATTTTGAGTTGGCTTCTAATAACGGTGGCTGGCAATGGGCTGCAAGTACGGGCTGTGATGCAGCTCCTTATTTTCGGGTGTTTAATCCGACTTCTCAGTTGGAGAAGTTTGATAAGGAGTTGAGGTATGTGAAAAAGTGGGTGGCGGAGTATGGGACTTCAAGCTATCCTCAGCCTATGGTAGTGCATAAGGAGGCGAGGGAAAGAGTTTTGAGGGTGTTTAAGGAGACGCTTGAAGCGTATAAAAACTAAGAGTCTCCATTTCTCACAACCTCCACAATCAATTCAGGTTGATCGAACCAAGGTATTTTTACAAATACTTTCTTCGTACAACCGCAAACCATACATTTATAGTAGGCAGTATTAAAATAAGTCCACCATCCTTTGGGCTGAAACTTTATAAGAATCATTTTTTGTGGTATTTGACGGCAACCACATGGGAGTTCTAATTTGGTGATGTCTAATTCTTCTAAGAAATTGTTTTTTCGATTTTTCATTTGTGTTGCTTTTTTAGAGTGGAATAACCAATTTGGTTACTTGATTAAGATAGTCAAGTAGTGTACCAAAACTAACATTTGTTAGTTAATGTTTTATTAATCAATATTTTGCACAAGCTTAAACTCATTCAATTCTCTACAATTAGCCCTAAAATAACTCGACTAAAAGAGAAATTTCCGAAAAAAGTTAGGTTTTTAAGAAACTCACATCAGAAAAATAAAAATATAATATTGATTATCAAGGCGGTATTGATTTGTCGTCAATCTTGCAAAACCATAATAAAGCAAATCCGAAAATTCTTCGGGTCAATGATGTTATTGATACGTTTTTTTTTCGTTTTTCTCAAACTCAATTTCTCTTAAATGTCTGATAACCAGTAAATATTTAAAGTGGCTATGTATTTGCCTATACTTGTTGACTTGGAAAGACGAAGGTGTTATCTCCAATAAGTCTTGTTGAAAATAATGTGGTTTAAATTTTTATTAGCAGTGCAAACTTTTTGATTCAACTGCCAATTACAAGCCACTATGAAAGAGGACAATATATCCGACCGTCGTTTCGAGGAAATGAAGGAAACTTTCCGACTAATTAAACCCGAAATGAGGGTAATGGAAAAACTATTGTCAAAATATCAATTGTTTGAACAGGATGATTTGCCTGCTTATTGCTTTGAGTTATTGAACCGAAGGTGGAAAAAGAATATACTGCCTCAAAGAGCCTATTTCCTCCGAAAAATATATGAATACATACTTTGGGAACAAGGTGTGGAAAAACCCGATGCTCAACTTGAAGAATTGTTTAAGGTTAAACTGGGCTTTATTATGGAAGTAACAATTGTGATTCAATATTTACACAATCAGATAATTGATGAGAAGTTTGATGTTAAAAATATCGCCGCAGTTAGACGTAATTTGATAGCGAGCAATATTCTGAGAGAAATTTTATTTCAATATATTCAGCAAGAGATTGAAGGCTATGGGCATGAGATTAAACAAGTGGTAGAAAAAAGTATCTCGAATATCCTGCTTCATGTGGATTTGGGTCAGCGTCTTGAGCAAGAATACAATCACTACGATTCCTACAAAAAAAATCCTCCCTTATCTATTTGCCAGACTTCAATTGGCTTGTTTTCTGACTTAGACTGTATTCGTCCTATTATTGAATCCATTAAAGGAGAAATTCCTCAGAAAATAGATTTTATTGAAGTTTATTTTAGACGCATCTATTTAACGAATGGATGTTTTTATACGTTTATGACTCAGCTTGTCCTGAACATTTTGGGGTATAAGGATGAATCAAAAAAAGAAGATTTATCCAATTTTGCAGTTATATTTGGAGTTGCTACTCAAATTACGAATGATATCGTAGATTTTGTTCCTCCAATAAAAAATAACGGGAAAAACCTATCCTCTAATACAGTTGGTAAGAACTCAACGGATTCCTATAGTGATTTGAAAAATGGAAACATTACTTTACCTCTAATATATCACTTGTCAAAAAATCAACAACGCCTTATTGAAAATTACCTATCAAAGCCTACAAAGCCTAACGATATTGATAATTACTCTTTGGAAGTTACCAAAGAAATTTTAAAGAGTAGAGCTATCCAAAAAGCAAAAAAGGTAGGGCAAAATATAGCTAATTTAGCGGATAATTACCTAAATATAAAAAATCCATCCGCTTCCTTAATTATGGATATAATTGAGAAAACAAAATGGAATAAATACTATTACGAATTAAATAAAATTGAAAAAACCAAATAATACAGCCTCCTATGATATCAATAACCAAACCTTTAGAATATACCATACCCCAATTCAGGGAGTTTACAAACATGCTTCATGATAGATTACATGCCGTACTCTATCACATTGAAAACATAAAAGGAAATTTTACCATTTCTACTAACTTTGTTGATAAAGATTTAGCAAGACTACCAAAATACAGAAATAAAAATATAACACCTATTGTCTATGGAGGTATCGAAATACAAAGGCGAATTTTAAGAAAAAAAAAGACCATTAAACGAAACTTGAAGGAGTATTGGCAGTTTTTAGATGATACAGTCATTGATTATGAAAGCTCACATACTTATCAGATGTTGAATAAGTTTAGAAAGGGAGAACTATCTTTGAAAGATATAAAGATGGGTAACTTGCGAGGATATTTTGTTGAACCTCTTGAAAACGATACGAGAACCAAAATTAGAACTACAGAAAAAGCTATTTTCGAAAGCTTTTTGGATTTAGAAAAGGATGCCTTTATATCTATTCCCATTATTGCGTTTGGAAATTTTGAAGGAGTAGTTCATATTATTGGACAATTGAGTGTAATAGAAAAATTAAGTATTCAAGATACGATTGAACGCATTATTAAGATTTTTAGTTTAGAATTTGAAAGTTTACTATTGGATTGGGATGTAGCTTTTGAAAATATAGAACAATACACTCAAATAAAATTAGACCAGTTAGACTATGATGTTGAATACGTTAGTCAGAATCCAATTATGAAAGAATGTAAGTTTCGAAAATTTTATGAAATTTCCGATTATTTCCATAAAAAAAGAATTGCGATTAGCAATGAAGCGACAAAAAAAATATTGACTCAACAAAAACAAATCCTATCCCAACACCGCCAAAACGCCATCATTTCTATACTTATAGACAGTTTTGCCCACAATATCAGCACACATAGTTTGACTGCTTTGGCATGGTGGTTTGCAGAAAGAGCTATTTATTCCAATGCCAAGAAAAATAATCTAAAGAGATTATTAGACAAATACAAAAACGACATCAATCAAAACCCTTTGGTATTACACAAAAAACGTGTAAACGAACCACTATCAACTGAATTGAGTGCCTTTTTGCGTTTTTTGGCGGAAAAAGCCATTTTTTGGAATGCCATTACCCGCAAGACCAATTTTACAGGTCAATTTTTTAATCTATACAATGTGCTTTTCAAAGAATTTATCAACAATCCTTTGTACTTGGGCTCTATTGCCAATTCAGAAAAAATCCAAAAAATCCATTTTCATTTTACCATTTATACAGAAGAATATGAACTTACTCCTGTTACCAATCGAAAAACCATCAAAAAGGTAGGGAATGTATTGCTCGACGGAAGATTGGCGACTATCAATTTCAAAGATTTTTATTTGGAAGAGAATCAAGCCAAACGCAAAGTTCGAGATAGTCAGCAAAAGGAAGCTACTAAAAACTTGGAATTTGTGGATAGTATTTTTATTGAAAGAGGAGATAACTTTGACTTGTTTAGAGAAGAGTTAATCAACACGATTGCCTTCTTTCCGAGTGGTGTAGTGGGCAAACATGCTCTATTTACGGTATTGGAAAACGAAATTAGAAACATCAAGCACTACAAAGGGCTAGCACTCACAGACGCTCAAGATAATGGTCTAATTGTCAACCTTTCTATTCATACCCGACCTGTAAATTCAGATAAGGATGTTGCTACTCCTTTTAAAAAGTATGAACTTTATAAATTAGGAATCTGGCTGAAGCATCCTTCTATTGACTTGGATGGAAGACTGATTGGACAGCGTTTTGAAAGCTTGGCAAAAGACATCATTACGGAAGAAACCTATCGTCCCAGACTGGGCGGAATGTATCAAGATAAAATATGTGCTGCGATGTTGTTCAACAATTCATTTGACAGTGTACAGCCTGAAAAAATGACAGATAGAGACGCACGTTATTATCCTTGGGTGAAAGCAGCAGTTAGTCCAGTAGCAAATAGAGCGGAAGATGTATATGAATTTGAAATCAGTCAACGCAAGTACGAAATTACCACAAAAGAAAACACCTATGATGATGAATACCATGAGTTTTTGAAAAAATATGGAGGCGAATCTAAGGAAGTGTATTACAAAAAATACATTCATCTGTGGAAAGCAGAGAACATTCATTATTTTCGAGGAGAAGCGGGAATTAGTTGGGAAAATAAGGCGCGCTTTAAGTTTTTACATATTGAAAAAGACAATAGAGATGCGTATGTCAAGCTTAGACAAGAAGGCTTTATTCGCATTTTACAACAACCTATCCCGAACAATGATATACAAGAGGCTTATAAAAAATGGCTTCACAAATGGAGCAAGACACAAGAACCTGTTTCCATTGAGTTGGCGATTTCTGTAGATTCAGAGGACGAGGAGGAAATAAAAGACAAACAAGATGTTTTATACCGTTTTGTTTACCACAATGGCAGTTTATATTTTGAAAATGCCGATGCAATCCTTGAAGATGATTCCATAACCGAAAATCTTTATGATTCTATTTCCGACAAAAGGTCTCTTACCGTTGCACATGGTGGGGGCATAGCCAATACGAATATGTGCAATTTCCGCTCAACAGGAATTCTGTTGAGGAATTTCTTTGATGTGGAAGATATTGGAGGTTTGGCGGATTCAGAATTGAAGCCTTTGCTTGCTTATGAACTGTACGAAACGTTTATTACCAAAGCAGTTATTATTGATGAAAGGGTTTTTAGACGAATTCCTCCTGATAGAGTGGATTATTTTAGTGATGCACTGCAATTGGAGTTTTACGATGAGAATTTTGAGCAATGGGAAGAGGTCATGGAACCACAAGATTTAACACAGTATCACTTTTTGGTGGTTCACCTTTCTTTTATCGAACGTATGAAGCAAAAGAAAAACCCAAATGAACACTACGGTGAAGGAGGAATAGTTGATTTTATTGAAGAACGGGTATTGAAGGGCAAAAAACCAAGTGAAGTTCCCGATAATTTTGTTTTGGTCATCATTACAGGTAGAGGAAGAATCGAATGGTGGGACAAATTGAAGAAAAATCAATACGACCGTTTTGTCACCTTTCGCCCTATTGAAAGCTTATTGGCAGCCGTAGAAGATGCCATTTTATTGAACGATGATTTCAATCTCAAATATTATACAACAAAGGTATTATTTGGTTCTTAACATCATTCATACAAAAGTTTGTTCAACGATTAAAAACAAAAAGATGGCTAAAAAACTTACACGGCGTATTCTACTGATTAACTGGAAGTGGCGATGTTTGGTTGATTATCAATTAAACGATACATATTTAGAAAAACACACTATTGATGATTTTTTCAATCAAAAAGAAAAAAAACCTTTTTATGAAACCCTAAGGATAGGAGGACTCAAAATATATGACTCAAGCAATAATGAAAAAGAAGAAAATCAAGAGCAATCTTCTTCTTTACAGATAGTAAAAGGTGCGAGAATTATCTGCTGCAATATTTACAAAGGCAATAAAACACGTCAAATATTAAATCGGTTGATAGAAGAAACTTACACAAAATACAGTAAAAATGGAGATAGGGTAGAAATCATGCTTTTTCTACATAGAGGACATCACTACGACTATAACGATGTGCTGCAATTTTTGGAGGAGAAAGGAAAATATATTGTCAATTGCTTTTTATTTGAAACAGGTCGTGATTACATCTACTATCATTCAGAAAGAAAAGGCTTATTAGACCATATCGGAAGATTTTATAGAGGAAAACAAGGAAAGAAAGTTCTCAGAACTTACCACATGGTTGAAAACAGCGAGTATGAAAATGAACAAGAAAAAATCGTTGATAAATGGTATTTCAATAATGTATGGAACTATTACAAACAAGAGTTTAAAAGAAAGCTAAAAATTTTATTCATCGATTTTGTTAAGATATTATTGGGTTTGGAAAAGCTTCTTCTACAAAATAAAATAGAAAAAGACCTTCTTATTGAATATTTGGAAGATGTGAATGATGTTGCTAAGTACCCCAAAAGCGACTTAATTTATTATCGAATAAAAAGTTTTTTAGGTTGTTATGACGAAATAGAACCTGAAGAGTATGATGAATTCAATCCGCCAACGAATGAAGAAGAATATGAATTATTGAATGAGGAAATTGAGCAGCTGTCAAAATTTGAGAAAAAGCGCAAAAAATCCTACACCTTCGATGATGTACGAGCCAACTTAGAACACAAACAGGAGAATGATGCAAAGGATATAGAAGCACACAATATTTATAAAAAACTCGAAAAAGCCATGCGCCCCATTTTTCTAAAAGATGTACCACACAAAGGAAATATAACAAAACAAGAGTTGATGGACATTCGAGATGAAATGGGAAAATTAATTGCTGTTCTTCCAGGAAACAATCTCTAAACCAAGCAAAATCAAAACCACTATGAACCCAGCTATTTATTATACAGGCGACAATCCCGATGCTCTTCAATTTCTTCAATCGCAATTGACCACAGAAAACCGTCTGATTCCATTGGAGGATTTGAAGCAATTGGACAAAGTACAGTATTTATTGATCATCAGCCCGACAAAAATAGACCTAAAAGGAAGTTCTACTAGATGGATAGACACTTCCTATTTTTGGGAAGCCTATTTATTGGATTATTATCCCAATATTCGACTGATGAACATAGGTTATTGGAGCTGTGATAGAATGAGCTGTGAAAATTACCGAGATATTTTGGATTTGGGAGATTGGCAAACGAGTTTGGTCAGTTCTTCTTTTCCAACTTTGGAGCAAGTTTATGCCGAAGAAGAGGTTCTAGAAGACAGACTGAGCGAATGGGACATCAAACATTATCTCAAACGCTTTACGGACGGACACAACCGACAAGGTTTTTGCAAGTATTTAACTGCCTTGAAACATACCATGACCGTAGCTTATGATGAATACAATGCCCTCGAAGATGAATACAAATGGGATTATGAAACGATTGAAAATGAATCCATACGAGCATCTGGACAATTGGAATGGGAGCAGATGTTGGAAAGGTGGCAATTTTACAAGCCTTTTTTAAAACATACCCCATTTCAAAAACATTTGAAGGAAGTAGAAAGTGCTATGCAAAAACTATCTGTTTATTTCCAAGCACTTAAAACTAGTTCCATAGATTTATCCAAAAATGAAGCCTTGTTTGAACAGGGAAATTTTGAAGTAGAATTGGAAAAAATTGACCATTTGCTGACCCGTCACTTACTTGTTTATTTGTAAGCATTACTATCTCTACCCCATTCTATCACCTAAAACCTTTTTTATGGCAACCAATTATAAAATATTGATTATTGACGATGACAAAGAATTTCACCGCAAAATTCGGATGGCTTTTCGTAGAAGGTTTGAGTTTGAAGGTGCTGAGAATCTATCAAAAGGTTTGATGAAAATCAAAGAATGGAATCCCCATTTGATTTTATTGGATTTGGATTTAGAGGGAAATGAATTGTTTGAAGAAGGTATTCAGAATATTCAAACCATCAAAGGAGTAGATGATAATACACCCATTATTGTCGTCAGTGCCATTCCCATTAATGAAGGTGTGATTAGAAATGTAATGGATACTATCTCGGAAGGGGCAGTTAATTTTTTGTCGAAACAGGAATACAATGGAGAAGAATGGAATAAAAAGTTTATGAAAGCCATCCGCCCCTCTCTCTCCAATAAGCGGTTGGCAAAAAAAAATCAAAACCTTCAAAAGTCAGTCAAAAGAGCCAAAAAAACAGCAGAAGAAATTCATCAATTCATCACTGCCAATGAAGAATTGATGACAGTAAAACAAAAGCTCCAAAGACTGGCTGAATTGGATAAGGTACATTTGTTCGTTACTGGCGAAACAGGGACAGGAAAAGAGGTGGTAGCGAGGTATTATCATCAAGTGAGCAAGCGCAAAGACCAACCTTTTGTGGAAGTGCATTTTGCTGAAATACAGGAAAGCATGATGGAAAGTATGTTGTTTGGTCACAAAAAAGGGTCTTTTACAGATGCAACTGAGGACAAAACAGGATTGTTTGAGGCTGCCGATGGAGGTATTCTTTTTTTGGATGAAATTGGCAAGATTGACAAAAAAACGCAAAGGCTACTCTTGCGTTTTTTGGAGTCGTATAAGGTTCGGAAATTGGGACAAAACAGTTATAAAAAATTAGACATCTTAATCGTATGTGCCACCAACAAGGATTTGGAAAAAGAAGTAACAGAAGACCGATTTTTGCTGGATTTGTACCACCGATTGAAAAGGGGCATGGAAATTCACTTGCCTCCTCTTAGAGAACGAAGGGAAGATATTGTTCCTTTAGCCAATTATTTTATTGATGAAGATGTTAGACAAGTTTTCAGTAAAGAGGTGTTACAATTGATGAATAACCACCACTGGGAGGGCAATATCCGTCAGTTAAAATCAAATGTCGAAAAAATGGTAATGGTGGCTATGATTCAAGACAAAGAACAAGTAGATATGGATTGTTTGACGGATGAATTGAAAGTTTCTGCTAAAATGCAGGGGGCTTCTTCTTCAATAACAGCCCAAGATGCAAAGACAAAAGAAATCATTCGTAATCTTCAATTGATAGCTAAAGGTTTGGAAAACAAAGAGAAAAAAATGGATATTGCTCGGAAAATTGACACTAATTGGGATTCAGATAATTTAAGAAGTTTGATTAAAACCTATTGGAAAAAGAATCAAAAATTAGTGGAAACCCATCCAATTATTGTAGAAAAGTATAAAACCATTTGTAGATAAAACCACTTTAACCACAAAAAAATGAGTAGAAACTATAAGATATTGATGTTGGAGAATGACGAGAATTTTGTCAAAAAAGTTCGGAGACAACTAAAAAGAAGTAATATTGAAGTCGAGCAAGCTAGAAGTGAAGACGAGGTAATTATCAAAGTAGAAAATGGAGGATATGACTTGCTGACAATAGACTTTGTTTTGAATAGAGATGGACATGGTAATAGGGAGAATATTGAACAGGAAAAGGAGAAAAGAAAGGGTTTTATCAAAAAACTTAGACTAGAAAAAAATACGATGATTCCTATTTTGGTCATTTCCTCCCATAGAGAAACCATTCATAGATTACTTGATGTAGGGGCAAACGCCTATATTGATAAGAATCACACAAGGGTAATTCCAAAAGAAATCTTACACCAAATTGAAAACACTATTCCTTCTTTGCTGGAAAAACATGCTTTTCTTTCAAAAGAAGAAGAAGATGATATAGATATACAATCCATAGATGACAGGATTAAAACTTTGGACGAAATTATTATTGCCTATGATAGAATAAAGTTGTCTCACTATTCCTATCCTATGCGTTATCGAGAAAGAAAACAAAAACTCCAATACAAAAAACTACTCCAACAAAAACTCACTATTGATAAAATCCATCTATCCAACTTGGTTGTTTTCAAAGATGTTTCTTGGAATCCACAACCCAATATCAATATTTTATTGGGTCGAAACGGCTATGGAAAAACCTTTTTGAGTCGAATACTTCTCTCTTTGATGTGTGATAGCAACTATGCTTTGGATTTCTTTGGAATTGATACACAAATGCACAGAAACAATGAACCACAAAATATTCAAGCAAAAATTCGCATCAAAGTACAAGGAGAGGAAAAACCAATGGACATCCATCAAAGCAAAGCCTTCTTCAATTCTGCTACTCCCAAAATCCCCATTTTAGCGATTCCAGATGTTCGAACTTTTGACAAAGCACGCAAACAACTTCCGACAGATATACAAGAAGATATTGTTGGAAATAGCGCAAGTGCTTATATCGAAAAACGACCTTTTAACAATACCATTTTGCATTTGCTGAATTTGCTTTGTGGGTATTATAGGGAAAGTGAAATCAAAGGCACAAAGAAGCATCCAATCTTTGCATTATTGGAAGAAGTATATAGGGAATTGATAGGAGGGGAGGAATATTTTGAGTTTGTGAAGGTAGGCCTCGCAACTAAAGGGGATAACAATCTCTATGTCAAGTCCTCATTTACCAATGGAGAAATCATTAAACTACAAGATGCTTCGCAGGGAACGCTTTCTGTGATGGTTATTTTTGGCTTGATTTACCATTATTTGGAATTAAAAAATATGCCTCCTCCAGAGGAAAATTCACCATCTAAAATCCAAGAAGAAGAATCAGAAATAAAGGACGCAAGCAAAACACATGGAATTGTTTTTATTGATGAAATTGACAGTCATTTACACCCTTCTTGGCAGCAGAAGATTGTTCCTTTATTGAGAAAGCATTTTCCAAATGTGCAGTTTTTCTTGAATTCGCATAGTTCTTTGGTTGTGATGGGATGTTTGGAGAAAGAAGTATGTAAGTTACAAAAGAAGGATGAAAAAATTTATTTAGAACAATACAGTCGAAATTTTATAGGATTTACGACTCCGCAGTTGTATGAGATAGTGTTTGAAATCAAAGACGAAGAAATAGATTTTATTGATAAGTATAGAGATTATTTATTCATAAATAAAAAAGATATTGAAGCAGTTGTGAAAAAATACGAGATTGAATTTGAATCGTATAGTCTCAATAAAGAAGATTTAATAGATTGGAAACAAAAGGAACGACTATTGAAGCACCTTAAAAGCTTTGAAAATGCACGGAATTATAGGGAGGTTCAAAGGAAAAAGGAACTCCTTTTGTATCACTTACAAAAAAGTGAAGATTGGAATCAATTATTGGAAAGAAAGATTGAACGCATAGAAAATAATCATCTTCAGGATAATAGCCATAGTTTCGATTACACTACATTGGAAGAAATCAATAAATATTTAAAAATTACTCTGGAAGAAAATGAAAGATTGAGTTCGAAATTTTGTAAAGAAATTGAAGATTTAAATAAAGAAATTAATCGTCTTCAAATAGAAATTGAAAATAGACATTGATAAACAAATCCGCTATACAATGCCCAATCCATTCAATAAGAAATTACCCGCAGTAAAAAACGCTATTTATCAGGATATCATAAAATGTTTTAGCGAAAACAGCTTGAGTGATTTAAAAACCGATAAGAGACATGCAATCCTAAAAAAATATAACTTGCAAGGTGTGTTTATGAATGAAACTTCAAAAACAGATTTTGAAGCAGTATCCCAAAAAGATTTGCAGGTAGAAATCAATACAGAAATATATAAAACGGTTGAAGAAGTAGTAGAAAACGTAAACGTGGATATAGAACGGAATCCCAAAGATAATTATCTAGTAACTCTACTAAAGCTGGTTGAAAAATATGAGGAAGAGTTGGATAAAAATCAAGAGAAAGAGAACCCTAAACCTCCATTAAAAGTTAAAACACTTAATGGGGGTTATCAACTCACCAAGTCAAAAATTATTTTGGATTTAACAAAAGCCAACTACCACAACTATCTTACTTTGAGTGAAACCGAAAGAAGTAAATTTAATTTTGCATACAAAGTGCTTACAGAAAGAAAATTATGGTATGTATCTTATGCTTCGTTCTCACAATATGTTCTACCTTCCTTAAAAGAGGAAGATTATCTGCTATTAGAAATAGCAGAGATAATAGAACCTTCTGAAGAAACGAAACACAACTATTTCGCACACTCCTTTATTAAATTTCTGAAAACTAAAGGTAAAATAACAGGAAAAATTAGTGACGATAATCACTTTGTAGATGAAGAATACCTCT